>JAVCDC010000011.1 GCA_030765135.1 Candidatus Tritonobacter lacicola
CTTGTGGTTATTCTCCTTTGCCCTGCATGATCAGTGAAAATGCCCGCCGGTCGGGCTTGATGTCCCTGATCTCGATTTTACGGTAGCCGGGTTGCGATACCGTCAGTTCTATTTTGTTTTCTCCCAGGTTAATGAAGGAAAAGGAGCCCGACTCATCTGTTTGAGTATGCTCGCACGATACGAAGTAAGGTGATGATCCCGTTTTTTCGGTATAGACGACGGAGGCGCCTGCCAGGGGGTTTCCCCCGCTGTCTTTGACCGTGCCGGAGAGCTTCCCTCCCGGCCGCAGAGTGAGATCCACGCCATACTCATCTCCATCCGACTTGCATGTTAGATCCCTTACTTTCGTGATGAAGCCTTCTCTGGATGCGATGAGTCTTACCTTACTGCACGGGACGTTTCTTAGATTGTAATAGCCTGTTTCATCTGTTGTCACTTCAGCTATGGGCTTGTAGCCACCTGTCTTTGTTAAAACCGATATGGCGGTATTTGATATCGGCGCTCTGTCGCTGTCTCTCACTATGCCATATATTGCCACCCCTTTTTGTAAGGTGATATTTACCTCGTATTCTTGCGTGGATTTATCGGGGAATATTGGCTTACCGGCCGTCCACGCATGGGTTTCATCACGCGCGCTCACGATGATCTTTGGGAGCATGTCGATTATAATTTGGAACCTGCCATGGTGATCTGTAGTGGTCAAAAGAAAGGGATGGTCACCTCCCCCTGCCGTGGTTGCGCCTATCTCGGCGCCCGGAACCGGCTTTCCATCTTCAGTGCTCACACTGCCCCCTATGGTGATTCTCTGAGAATCTAAAATAAAGTCGACGTTTTTTCTATGCTCTCCTGGATTGAGGCATATTCTCTTCGATGTTTTTCTTCTCTCCCTTGTAGCTAATTCCGATACTTCCACCAGGTATTCGCCCGGTACGGGCAATATAATATTGTATTTTCCATCCAGGTCGGTGACGTCGCTCCTGTGGACGTAGAGCTCAGGATCGATCGCCTTGGCTCTCACCCATGTACGTTTAAAAGGTGAATCATCGGAAGCCGAAATTACCTTGCCTGAAATCCTGGCCGACGGATAGAGGGTTAGATTCACGTTATCTACTATCTGGCCGCTGGTTATACGGACGATGACTGGTTCTCCAGAGTGCATACTCTCCGTCTTCGCGACTATGGATACTCTTCCCGTGGGGCCCCTCTCATGCGTATAGCGTCCGTTCTCATCGACCTCGAGGGTCCACCACCCTCTTCCCGCGTCATCCCTTTCTTCTTCTGCGGAAATTTTCACTTCTTCTCCGGGGACCTTTCCCTCCGCCGTCAGGATGGTGCCGGTTATCGTTCCGCCCCGGTGTATTGTCGCGCGCAGGCCGGTCGTGCCCGCGGGCACGTGCCGCAGGGTTGTGTAAAGGTAGCCTTTCTTTGAGAGATTGATGTCGTAACTACTGTCCTTCAGGTGGGCAAGCTCGAATTTTCCTTCATCGTCTGATTCTGCCCTGTGGTCGTGCCGACGCCCGGGGTCTTCTTCGTCTATGTAGGCGTTTAACGTAACGTCCGGCACAGGCCGTCCGTCCGTGTCCTCCACGGTGCCGCAAATCGTCTTCTCTTCGCGGAGCATGAACTGGATGCTTTTTTCCTCGTTGTTCCCGATAAAGATTTCCGTGAGGCTCTCTTTGGCAAAGCCTGCAGCAGTGATCACAAGGTCGTACTCACCGGGCCCGAGGCCGCCGATCCTGAAAGAGCCGTCGTCTCCAGTCTCTCCTTTATGTTTGCCTCTTTTTGATGTCTTCGACCCGTGTTCGGTCAGCCTCTTTTGGGTAACGGTCCAGAGAAGCCCGCCGGCTCCCGGGACGGGTTCACCCACTTCGTCCAGGACCTCGACGTAAATGGAGGACGTCTTTCCAGCCGCGGGCTTCTCCTCTCCGGTTGCCGCGCAGGGCGGGTAAAGGGAAAAGCCGATGATAAGGGCTAGTCCGATCAGGAGAGATTTGCCGGGAGCTATCAAGGAAACACCTCCTTTTGTTGTGTTACTCTACGGGCCTGAGCCGTGGGTTGGGGTTGAACCTGCGGCCGACCTTGGCGCAGGGTTTACCGTCGACCATGACGACGTCGGCGGTGAACTCGACCTTCTCCCTGAGGAGGCTCGAGCCGACGCCCACGGCGTCGAAGGGGACCCCCTCCTCCACGAACGACCTGATCTTATCCGCCGTGAAGCCGCCGCTCACGACTATCTTCACGTCCCCGAAGCCCTCCGCGTCGAGGGCCTTTCTTACTTTCCGCACGAGCTCGGGGCAGACGCCGCAGGATTCCACGCCCCTTCCTTTAACACAGACGTCTATCAGGCCGGAGGCGGTGTCCAGGCGAACGCCCCAGAGCCTCTTTCCCAGTGCCCGCGCGACCTCCAGTGAGGTGCGCACGGAGTCGTTTTCGAAGTCGACCAGCGCTATCCTCTTAACGTCCTCCGGCATGTTGGCGTCGAAGGCGAGGGTTGCGGCGACCGTGTCGCCTTTATAGGCGGCGATGAGGGCGTGAGGAACGGTGCCGATCGCCTCCCCGCCCCAAAAGTTTGATTGCGCGTCCGTCGAGGCGCCCGCCGCGCCCCCCGCGAGGGCCGCGTAACCGTCGCCCTCCTGGACGAGGAAGTGGTCGAAACGCGCCGGGAAGAAGAGGACGGGCCTGCCTGCCGCCGCGTCCACGACCTTCCTGACGGCCGTCGCCACGGCAGAGCGCCTTGCCAGGATGCCAAGGTAGACTGTCTCCAGGTGGACGAATGATGCGCAATTGCCCTCTATCGTCATGACGGTCTCCCACTCTCTCATGGTGTCGCCGTCGAAGAGGGCGTTTATTTCGAGTTCGTGAGGATTATCGACGCAGAGCTTCAGTACGGCGATAGCCTCGTCTATCCCGCAGGCTGTGCCTCCCTGGCGCGTGAAGACCTGCATGAGGACCCGTGCGCTGTGATTTTCCCGGAGGAGGATGTCGCGTGAACGGACGAAGTACTTATCCGAGTACCACCCGCTCCTGATTTTTTCTACGGGCAGGTTGAATACTCCGGGGGGGAGCCTCTTAACAGGCTTCCGTTTAGTCACTTTGACCCCCCTATAGGCAACAAGTTAGAAACTTTAATAGGGCTGAGAATGAAATAATGCTGCGAAAAGTCACATTCCTTTTTCAATCTCTTTTATTTTCGGGGCCTGTATCACTATGTCGGGTTTGTGCGTGAGCTCCAGTTGGTGAACGAGGCTGCCCGTGTTGACGGCTATTTCCAGGAAGCCCGAGCTGTTGATGAGGCACACGAAAGCGCCCTGCGTTACGTCGCCGTACGCCTTTGAGAACCTCGCAGTTATCTTCTTCTTTACCTCGGTTATGGTCAGTATTTCTCCTTCTTTGAGCCCGACATTGTCCGTGAGGGCCGGCCCCGCCCTCATGGTTATGGTGAGGACGTCTCCATCCTTGAGTCCCGCCTTCTCGAGCAGCTCCGGCTTTATGTTGGTCGTGAGGTTGCCGTAGTGGTCGACGTACAGGGTGTGTCCCGATATCGAGCCGTCCTCCCCGATAGCCGCCTCGGGGATCGATACGCACTTCTCGAGCTCGGTCAACGGACCTACATCTTTTAAGGGCGTCCCCGTGGCGATGTGGGCTGCGACCGGGCCGAAAATATCCCGGCCGTGAAAGGTCGTTGAGGCGGGTGCTTTCCTCATGAGGTCCTTGTTCGTGATGCGCCTGACCTCTTCCGCGCCCATTTTGTCGGCGACGAGGTCGAGCAGGCCGTTGTCCGGCCCGACGAAGTACTTGCCGTCCTTTGTCTTGAGGGCGATCGGCATTCTCTCCGTGCCCACGCCCGGGTCCACTACCGCTACGAATGTCGTCCCCGGAGGATAGACTTTCGAGGCCTCGAGCAGCATGAAGGCCCCGTCAGGAATATCGAACGGCCAGACATCGTTTGTTATCGTGGACACTTTTATGTCCGTTGAGACAGAGTAGATCGACCCCTCGAGCGCACCGGCGTAGTAATCCGAGTTGCCGTAGTCTGTCATGATTACTAGCAGCCCGTTCGGGCCGTCAGAGCCGGCGACGGGGCCCGCGAGCGTGAGAACCAGTATTAGCGATAGCGTTACATTTAACTTAACCATTCCGCAACCTCCTTTGACCAGTATGTTACGATGATATCTGCCCCGGCGCGCTTGAAGGAGTGAAGTGTCTCCATGACGGTGGATTTCTCGTCCAGCCACCCATTGGCGGCTGCGGCTTTGACCATGGCGTATTCCCCGCTGGCGTTGCACGCGGCGACGGGGACTTCGAAGTTTTCACGCACCCTCTGTATTATGTCCCCGTAGGCGAGGGCGGGCTTCACCAGGATGATGTCGGCCCCCTCCTCGATGTCGAGCCGCGCCTCTTTCATGGCCTCCAGTGCGTTGCAGTAATCCATGAAGTAGGAGCTGCTGTCGCCGATCTTGGGCGTCGATTCCACGGCGTCGCGGAGGGGCCTGTCGAAGCTCGAGTTGTACTGCACCGCGTACGACATAATTGCCGCCTCGTACCGGCCGGCCTCGTCGAGGGCGGTCCGTATGGCCCGTATGCCCCCGTCGATCATATCGCCCGGGGCGACCACGTTCGCTCCAGCCTCGGTGTAGGATAGGGCGATCTTTGAGAGTATTTCGAGGGTGCAGTCGTTCTCTATCCTGAACCCCCGTTCGGTTTCTCTTACAACCCCGCAATGACCGTGCGACATGTACTGGCGGCAGCATATCTCGGCGATGACGATGATCCCGGGAACCTTGTTCCTTATGCCGTCTATCGTCCGCTGTATAATCCCGGCCTTTCCCAGGGCGGATGAAGCCGTTTCATCCTTCCTCTTGGGTATGCCGGAGAGGATGACCGCGGGAATTCCAAGGCCGGCTGCTTCTTTCGCCGCCCCTATGGCCTCGTGAACCGTCATCTGGTAGATGCCGGGCATAGATGGGATCTCGGACTTCTCGCTCAGTCCCTCCTTGATGAAGAGGGGCATGACCAGGTCCGAGGTCGAGAGGCTTGTCTCCCGCACCAGGTTCCGCAATCCCTCTAAGTGCCTGAGCCGCTTCGGCCTCTGCGATGGGAATCCCATATCGATACCTCCTTAATAGTGCTGTTTATGGGTCGAGCAGATATTAACGATTCGTCATTGTCCAGCTCGATTCGCCCGGCCGGTTCTCCCGGCTCGTGGTAAAAGACCATTATCGCACGCGCATTCTCCGCTTTGGAGATTATTTCTCTCTTCGCCCTCAGCGTATCCATGGGAAAGAGGTCGTAAGAGGTAATATATGTCTCTTTGAGGTGCGCCGCGGTGGGTATGATGTCACCCGGGAATATAATCGTCTCATCGCCCGATTTAATGATAACCGCCTGGTGTCCCCTGGTGTGCCCACCCGTGAGGATGAGCTGTATTCCCGGCGCGAGCTCGAAGTCACCGTCGATTAGCTTGAGGTTGCCGCCCTCTTCAATCGCACCGAGCACATCGGGGCGGTAGGAAGACTTCATCACCCCATAGTTCTCCATTGCGTCCAGCCACTCCTGCCGCTGGACTATGTAGGCGGCGTTCTTGAAGAAGGGCGCGGGGCGCCCCATGCCATCGACGGCCACGGCCGCGCCGGCATGGTCGATGTGCAGGTGGGTCAGGACGACATAGCGGATCTCCTCCGGCTTGACGCCTTCAGCCGCCAGCCCTTCGCCGAGGCAGGGCCCGGAGACGGAATATATCTCCGCCTCCCTGCCGGAGAATGAGCGGCCTATCCCTCCCTCGATGAGGACCGGCCCGCAGGGCGCCCGGACGAGGAGGCAGTTGAGCCCGAGGCGGATGCGGTTGTGTTCATCGGGCACGCACGCCCTGGCCCAGAGAGGCCTGGGGATGACGCCGAACATCGTTCCTCCATCGAGAAGGAAGCTTCCGTCACTGATGATGCTTGCTTCTGTCTCGGCGATCCTCACTTTACTTGCGTCCCGGAAATTTAATATATGATCAAGAGCGGCTCACTTCAGTATCAGGATGAACTTTATCTTTGTCAAGGCGCATAGGGATTGAAATTGCCACTTGTTGTTTTGGCGGATGTTTTGAGCAGGGCCAAACATAAACCATCTCTATTCCTGCATGCTGGCAGGCGGGAATAGAGCCGGTTTATTGGTAAGAGTAAAAAAATCTTGACGCCGTCCGGGCATGTGGATATCATTTTATTAAACTGGTTCCATCTCCTGTCAAGGCAAAGGAGGCGCTTGATGGCAAAATATCTTTTGATATGTTTGGCAATATTGACTCTCGCAGTCTTCTCCGGCTGCTCGAAGCGGACAATCCACTGGGGTTATGCGGGTGGCTTCGACAGGGTTTACGGAGGAGGCCCTCACTACAATAGCTGGCCGATAGGCCATAGCGCTATACCCTCGCAGCGGTTGAGAGAGGCCTATCCCCCGGAGTTCGCTTACTCGGGATTTTAATATCCACCTTCCCCATCAAAGCCCGCCTCCGCCGGAGGCGGGCTTTTTGTGTCTGCATAATACGCCACGAAGGTTCAAAGCAGTTCCTGGTTCCCTGTGCATGGACATAATATCAGGTGACCGGAAATAGTTTTAACTGCGTCTTCGTGGCTGCCTGGCGGAGAAATTGTGCTTAGATAGTAGGGGAATATTGATTAAACTCGTTCCGGGAATGATAGAGAGGGGGTGTTCCCGTTGTTGAACAGGGAGATAGCCGAAATATTCGAGAGGATGGCCGATATCCTCGAGATAAAGGCCGGCAATCCTTTCCGTATTCGCTCGTACCGGAAGGCCGTCAGGATAATCGGGGATATGACGCAGGACGTGGCCGAGCTCGCCGCCGCCGGCAGGCTCACGGATATTCCCGGCATAGGGGAGGGCATCTCAGGGAAGATAAAGGAGTACCTGGCTACGGGGCGAATCGAAAAGTTCGAGGAGATGAAGAAGGGAGTGCCCGGGGGGCTCATAGCGCTCCTGTCCGTTCCGGGACTCGGTCCCAGGACCGTGGCAATGCTGCACAAAGAACTTGGTGTCGAGAGCGCTGAGGACCTGAGGGCCGCCATAAAGAAGGGGCGGCTCTCCGGCTTAGCGGGCATGGGCGAGAAGAAGATAGGGAATATGCTCCGGGGGCTTAAGCTTATCCGGGAGTTCGGGAGCAGGCTTCCTCTTGGGATCGCTCTGCCTGTGGCAAGCGAGATAGTCGCCCGGCTGAGCAGAACGGCCGTGGTGGGAGAGATCGAGCCGGCCGGCTCACTGCGCCGCCGGGCGGAAACCGTCGGCGATATAGATATCCTGGTCGGCGGCAGGGACGGAAAGTCGATCATCGAGACGTTTGCCGGCCTCGCGATGGTCAGGGAGGTGCTCGCCTCCGGAGAGACAAAGGGGAGCGTTATAGTCGAGGGGGGGCTCCAAGTCGATCTCAGGGTCGTCCCGAGGAAGTCCTTCGGCGCAGCGCTCCAGTATTTCACGGGATCGAAGAGCCATAATATCCACCTGAGGCGCATTGCAAGGGAGAAGGGGTTAAAGATCAACGAGTACGGCCTCTTCAGGGGAAAGAAGATGCTCTGCGGCCGGACAGAGAAGGAGATATACAAGCGTCTCGGGATGTGCTGGATACCTCCCGAGCTGCGTGAGGACAGGGGGGAGATCGAGGCGGCCAGCGTGGGGAAACTGCCCCGGCTTATCCGGGCCGCCGACATAAAGGGGGATCTCCACCTCCACTCGCAGTGGAGCGACGGCGCGGCCTCCATAAGGGCCATCGCGGCCCGGGCAAAGGCAATGGGGTATGGCTACATGGTTATTTCCGATCACTCGCGGTCCCTCAAAATAGCCCGTGGCCTCTCGGTCGAGAGCCTGCGGAAGCAAATTGCCGAGATCCGGGAGTTGAACTCGAGGTTGCGCGGCATGCGCATCCTCGCGGGGTCGGAGGTCGATATAATGAATGACGGGAGCCTGGATTTTCCCGACGAGCTCCTCGCCGAGCTCGACTTTGTTATCGCCTCGATTCACGGCGGTTTCAAGCAGTCAAGGGAGAAGATAACGGAGAGAATAGTCATGGCGATGAAGAACCCTTATGTCTCGGCCATAGGCCATCCCACGGGCCGCCTCATAGGCGAGCGGGAGGCTTACGAAGTGGATATAGACCGGCTCCTGGCCGCCGCCGCTGAAACCGGGACGGCCCTTGAGCTGAACGCGTACTATCAGCGCCTCGATGCGGGCGACCTGCTGTGTCGGCGGGCAAAGGAGAAGGGCGTCAGGATATCCATAGGCACCGATGCCCATTCCCCGGAGCAAATGTGGATGATGGAGCTGGGAGTCGGCACGGCCCGCAGGGGCTGGCTGGAGAAGAAGGACGTGCTGAACACCATGTCGCTTTCGGAGTTGCGGAAACACCTGAAGAAGAAGAGGCAGAAGTGAGCCTCACTTTTTCGGTGCATCCGGCGCTCTCTGCCGCTAAAATGTTGATACCATAAAGAAGCTCAAGGTATTGAGGTTGTATTCAGCAAAAGGAGGATGAGATGGAGGTCGTATTAACCCCCCTGGCCCAACTTATCGGTTTCCTGGTGGTCTTTCTTATCGCGTTTCATCTCTACAGGAGGACGGCTGATAAGAGGCTCGACGAGCTCAGCAGGAGATTGGATGCGGCGGAGAGTGCGGCGGCGAGCCTGGATATCAAGTTAAGGGCGCAGGTCTCGGAGATCGAGGAGATAAAGAAGAAGAACGAGGACTATGTGAAGCTTTTCAAGACCGTTGTATACGGTTTCGATTACATCGTCCAGGGCTGCAAATCGGCGATAGGGATGGAAGCCGCCCCGGGGCCGGTCGAGAAGATCATTTCACCCGACCATAAGCGGCGGATCCCGGAGGCGGAAGGTAAAGACTGAGATGAACATATGGAGGGTTGTGGCTCTCCTGGCGATTCTGTCTCTCATTGCCGCACTCAGTTATTCTCTTCACCTGGTATCCACACAGCGGGATCCCCTCGACGTCTTGAAGGAAGAGCTGACCGATTCTTCCCGCGCTATAGAGTTTATAGAGAAGGCGGACCCCTCCTTCTACATGAAGCTGAGCATTATGGGGGACATGGCGCGCAGGGGGGACGTCGAGGCGCTGAGGGCCCTCATCACGGTCGCCGAGTTCGTGTGGAGCGGGCGGGACAGGGACTTCCTCTCCTATTGGCTCACGGAGGTGGCGGCGTCCCAGCCGGAGCTCTTCCTTGCCGTCTCCTCGCGCATGGAGGAGGACGCTGAGAACACGGTTGAAATGGTGGCGGAGGGGATAGTCCACTATGGGAGCCGCGAGGAGGACATGGAAGCCCTCAAGCCCCTCCGGCAGGCGGCTAGAGAAATGGACGGCACCTCCGAATGGATCAGGAAGGAAGTAAAGAAGCCCCGTCAAATTGAATCCCGTAAAGAAGCTGAAAAAGATTCTGGCGGATCTGGTTAAGCAGAAGAGCTCGCCCGAGGAGATAGCCCTCGGGGCCGCTATCGGGATCTGCATAGGTTTCTCCCCCTGGTACGGTATCCAGATCTACATAGTCCTCCTCTGCGCGTATCTGATACGCCGGGCGAACAAGGTGGCCGTCGTTGCGGGGGCACAGATAAACTGGCTGGCACTGCTCTATTACCCGTTCGAGTACAAGCTGGGCCTGGTGCTGCTGCGAAAGCAGGGACTCACCCTCACAATAGAGACCTTCAGGCATCTCACCTGGGCGAAAATATTGCATAACATGAACATGGGTACGATGGCGGGCATACTCTGGCCGCTCTTTATCGGAAGCCTTATCTTCGGTGCAGTTGGTTCCGTAATAACCTATTTTATAGTCAGGAGGCTCGTGGTGCGCGCGAGGGCGAGGGCCGGGGCGGAGTGAAGATAGTCGTAGCGCCCAACGCTTCTAAATGCGTCTCTGGAGGTGGGGTATATATCGTTTTGAATTATTCTGGCCTGAAAGAGAATTTTTTTATTTTTACGTATGTGTTTTTGATATTTGATTTTCTCTTGAACCCATACCCGGTATTTCTTATAGTTTATCGAGGAGCGTGATCCAGTTTTTGCAGCCGATTATCATCATCCAGATAGCAGCAATATTCATTCTTATACTTTCCTCGGCCTTCTTCTCGGGCTCCGAGACGGCTTTCTTCTCCCTGAGTAAATTCAAGGTTAAGGAGATGGAAAAGGCCGGGGGGCGAAGCAGAAGGCTTGTGGCACGGCTCCTGTCCCGCCCTGAGCGCCTCCTTATTACCATCATCCTTGCGAACATGCTGGTCAACATCGCCTCCTCGGTCATGGCCGAAAACGTGGCGGCTCACATCCTGGGCGGATACGGCTGGATTATCTCCTCCCTCCTCATGATAATTCTTATACTCATCTTCGGCGAGATTACACCCAAGATAATCGCCATACAGAAACCCGAAAAAGTCTCGGTCCTGGTCGCCCCCGCTATTGGAATCATATCCACGGTCGCCTTTCCCGCGAGGTGGGTGGTGAAGGTGATTAACGACGGCTTCATGAATCTCGTCGGTCGCGGCCGTGCTGGTGAGCCCCCGTTCACCCGCGAGGAGATCAAAACAGCGGTCGACCTGGGGAAGAAGGAGGGAGTCGTCGACAAACAGGAAGAGGAGATGATTCACGGCGTGATCGGGGTCGCCAATAAGAGGGTGCGGGATATCATGAAACCGCGGGGGGATATATTCGCGTTCGAGGTCTCCACTGATATCGGCGAGGTGGTCCGCGGGGTGCGGGAGAAGGCGTTTTCCCGGGTCCCGGTGTACAGGGATAAGCTTGACGATATCCAGGGCATCCTGTACGTCAAGGACCTGGTGAGGATGGGCGAAGGCATAAAGGAAGCGAAGCTGGACGGGATACTCCGGCAGGCTTATTTTGTTCCCGGGACCAAGAAGGCCGGTGACCTCTTCGACAAGTTCAGGAGGAAGCGCATCCACATGGCTATCGTGACCGACGAGTACGGCCAGGTGGAGGGGCTTGTGACACTGGAGGACATACTGGAGGAGATATTCGGAGAAATAGTCGACAAGGGGGAAGAGCGCTACGTGGTCGAGTGGCTGTCCGGCGAGGAGGCGCTGGTGAACGGCAGGATGGAGATAGAGGATTTTAACGAGCAGTTCGGCTCGAAGATAGTTGGCGAGGCAGACATAACGATAGGAGGGTTCTTCACGACACAGCTCGGGAGAATTCCAGCGCGGGGGGATGCCGTGGATGCGAACGGCCTCAGGTTCGAGGCGGTGGACACGGCGAGGAGGACCGCGCGGCTTCTCCGTGTAAAGAAGATGCCATGAGCCCCCTTATCTGCATCATCGTCGTTCTCTTCAGCCTCGCCATCCATGCGTTCTTCGCCGGCTGCGAGATGTCCATTATCTCGTGCAACCGCATCAAGCTGAAGCACCGCGTAGCCGGTGGAGACAGAAGGGCGATGATAATCCAGCACATGCTGGATGTGCCCGAGAAGTTTCTCGGAATAACACTTGTCGGAATTAACTGCGTCGTCGTCCTCGGCGCGACCTTCATGGACCTTCTCGTGAAGCAGGGCCTCATCTCGATCATTATTATGTGGCCCCTGATGCTGATTGTCGGGGAGATACTCCCCAAGTCCGTGGCCAGGCGATACCCGGATCGCGTGAGCCTGCGCCTGGCGCGGCCGTTTCTCGCTTTTTACTATGTTTTCTTCCCGCTCGTGGTCGCTGCCTCGCGTATTGGCAACGTGATCAGCAAGCTGGTCGGCGCCGGGGGGCGGAAAGGCATCCCCTTCGTCACGAGGGAGGAGCTGAAGCTCCTGCTCGCCGGGAGCGAGAAGGCCCCGCTCGACACCGACGAGAGGAAGATGATCCGGGAGATATTCGATTTCGGCGAGACGGCGATAAAGTCGGTCATGGTTCCCCTGGTGAACGTCGTCGCCGCTCCCGACACCTCCCGGGTTTCGGACATAGTGGCCCTGATGAGGGAGAGCGCTTACTCGAGGATCCCGATATATAGGGAGAGGATCGATGAGATCGTGGGGACGATCAGGGTATCGGATGTCCTCGGCATGGCCCACGATATGCCCATCAAGCCCCTGATCCGCCCCGCCTACATTGTTCCGGAGGCGAAGCCGATAGAGGACGTACTTAAGGAGTTCCAGGTCGGCGGGAGGCAGATGTCGATCGTCGTGGACGAGTACGGTGGCGTGGCCGGCATCGTTACACTGGAGGATATCATCGAGGAAGTCGTCGGCGAGATCCAGGACGAGTACGACGATGAGGAGGAGAAGGAGTGGGTCGAGAAAGAGGGCGCCGTCATCCTTGACGGGGAGATGAGGATCGAGGATTTCAATACGGAGTTCGATGCGGACCTGCCCGACGACGAAGCCGAGACCGTCGCCGGGTTTATAGTCGCCCGGCTCGATAGGATACCGTCGGTCGGGGAGCGGGTCATCCATGGCGGCATCGTCCTTGACGTTATGGAGGCGACGGACAGGAAGGTGTCAAAGCTGCGCTTCTCCCGCAATCCCGGTGTCGCCGGTGGGGCTTCTATATAAATTATAAGTTATGTTTTTGGTCTATTTGTTAATTATTACCACCCATTTCTTGATCCCATTCACTTTTAAGGGCGATAGGATAATGACTATTTTAGGAAAAAATACGGAAAGGAGGTGAGCTGGAATGCAGGATTACTTGAAGAAAGCTGTTTCGTTGGGGCTGGGAGCGCTGGCTGTGACGGAGGAGAAGGTGAGGGAGACTGTTGAGGAGCTCGTCAAGAAGGGGGAGGTAAGCCGGAAGGAAGCGGTGAAGGTCGCCCAGACCCTGCTGAAGAAGCTGGAGACCGGCAAGAAGGAGGTCGAGAAGCAGGTCGAGGCGATTGTAAAGGTTTCCCTTCGTAAGCTCGATATCCCCACGCGCACCGAGCTCAAGAGGATGGAGAGCCGCCTGAAGAAGCTGGAGAGCAGTGCAAAGAAGAAGGCCGCAGGAAGGCCGAAGAGCCGCGCACGCAAAGCGGGGAAATAGCTTTTACAGCGATCCGGAATCTAAGTCGGGTCGTCCTGTTCGATTACGCGGTAAGGCTTTTGAGCAAGCTTGTTGAGACGCTTGTTTCACCGTCGCGGCGTTTATGGGCTTCTGGCTCCTCATCGCCATCCTGCGCTCCGGGAAGCTGTAAGAGGAGGCCGATAAGGTCTCTGCACTTATCCCGGCTTCGCCGGGGACTTTTGCCACTAAGACACTAAGGCACAAAGAATAATTATTATTAGCTTTTCTTCGTGTCTTCGTGCCTTTGTGGCTGGTCTAAATATCAAATTCCTATACTATCGAGTTAGCTTTGCAGCTATATGGTAGCCGTCCCGAATGCTTTCGGGGCGCACCCTACCCCGGTCCCGGTGGGACTTCCCTCCGGCGGGGTCCCTACCGGGAAAGGGTGCGGCTACCGTTATATATGCCAAACGACGCCTCTATGGGGTATTGTTAAACCGTCTACTTTGGGGCAATTTTAGAGCGGTCGTAACAGGGATGAAGATGAGCGGCGAAAAGATAGGCTTGGCGTTGGGAGGAGGATCCGCGCGCGGTCTGGCGCACATCGGAGTCCTGGATGTTCTCCTTGAGAAGGGGGTTTCGGTGAGCTGCGTCGCGGGAACGAGCATGGGGGCTTTGATCGGGGGCGCCTTTGCATCCGGCGTTTCTCCATCAGAGTTGGAAGATATCGCCTGTAACGTTGATTTAAGGCTTATGGCCAAGTTATTTACCCCCACATTTTCCGCCTCCGGCTTCATTGACGGCAGCCGGATCGAAGATTTGCTCAGGACACTGATCGGCGACAAGACCTTCTCAGACCTGAAGATTCCATTTGCCGCAGTCTCCTGCAATCTTCGGACCGGCGAGGAGGTGATAATTACCAGCGGATCTTTGATCGAAGCCATCCGTGCCAGTATTTCTATCCCTATCCTTTTCTCTCCTGTCAGATACAAGGGTTGTTTCCTCGTTGACGGGGGCCTGGTTAACCCCGTACCCGTAAATGTTGTCAGGGGGATTGGGGCCGATAATGTGATCGCCGTGAATGTCCTGCCTCCTCCAGAGAAGCGCTTAAAAAGTATAAGTTTGGGTGCGGGGAATATTAGAAAGCATCGACCGAAGAGAGGTAGGATGATGAGCCCTTCTCTGATCAATAGCTGGGTTATGGAATATGTTCAGAAAAAGGTTAAATCAATTGATGTGTTAGAGCGGTTTTCCAAGCTTCTCCGGAAGCAACAGTTCTCGATAGGTAAAGAATCTTCTCCTAATATGCCGGGCATCATGATGCAGACGCTTTTAATCATGGAGTACGAAATAGCCAGGCAGCGGCTTTTATATGAAAAGCCGGAGATACTAATTGAGCCGGATACTTCTCGAATTCATCCCATGGACTTTCACAAGGCTCCGCTGGCACTTGAAGTGGGAAGGGAAGCAGCCAGAAGCTCCTTGTGAATTAATAAATTCTCCGCCATTTCTGTAATTTATTGGTTTATTACACTGTCTTATCTGAAATCTGTTTAATCCGTGGTTTTTATTTTTACAGGTTCCAGGATTGGATTTCCTCGATGGCCCCGGCATTCGTCATGTCGTAGTGCAGGGGAGTGATCGAGACGAAATTGCTCCTGATGGCCGCGTGGTCGCAGTCGTCAGACTTGTCGGCGTCCACCATGTCCCCGGCGAGCCAGTAGTAGGTGCCCCCCTTTGGGTCAATCCTCTTGTCGAAGAACTCCTTGAACTTCGACTTCCCCTGCCGGGTGATCCGTATCCCGGCGATTTTATCCTCCGTGACGTTGGGGACGTTGACATTCAGGAGAGTCGAGTCGGGTAGGCCGTGCTCATGTATTGCGGTGACGAGCCTGCCGGCCAGCTTTGCCGCGTAGTCGTAGTGGGGATCCGTGAAGGTTGTAAGCGATACCGCCATCGAAGGTATACCGAGTATCGTCCCCTCCGTCGCCGCCGAGACGGTGCCTGAGTATATGACGTTCGTCCCGGTGTTCGGGCCCAGGTTGATGCCTGATACGACGATGTCCGGGGTTTCCTTGAGGAATGTGGAGATGGCTATCTTGACGCAGTCGGCGGGTGTACCGTTGACCGCATAGCCGTAGACGCTCCCGTCCCTACGGACCTCTTCGATTCGGAGGGGGGAGGAGAGCGTTATGGCGTGGCCGACCGCGCTCTGCTCCGTCGCCGGGGCGACTACGACTACATCGGCGACCTCCCTGACCCGCTCCCACAGGGCGTGGAGGCCGGGTGAGTTTATGCCGTCGTCGTTTGTCAGAAGAACTCTCATTTTATTTAATGCTCCATGTGTTTTAATCCAGCCTTTTGGGAACTATACCGTAAATTGCAGCAAAGATTCAACCGGCCTCATACTCGTACTCGTAATCGGTCGTGGTTTAAGCGGGTTATAAGGGATCGGGATTACGATTACGATTACGAAACTGGATTATCATCCCACGGCGGCACCCATGGTGTGAGGCTGGGTATCCACCGGGGGACATTTTGTTTATATAGCGTGTATTCGTCGCCGAAGCGTCTTTGAAGAGTGGGCTCTTCCTTGTACGCAATGCATATAAAGGTGCCGGTAAGGAATACAGCGAGATATATGAGGAGGCCGAACGAAAGGAAGAAGAGCACCTCGCCGATAATCATGATTGAAATGCCGCTCAGCATGGGGTTCCTTGTTCTCCTGTAAACGCCCCGGACTACCAGGTGCTCCGGAGGAAACCAGGGAACGGGCGTCCCCCTTCCGACTTTTTGAAAGAGCAGGCACGATTTCAGGGAGAGGATAAATCCTGCCATAAGCAGCAATAGAGCTATAGCTGTTACGAGCAGATTCCAGGGAAGGGGGAGATATGTGCTTATCCGGAAGTTTCCGTATGACCACAGGATACATAATGGGATGACACCGATGACCATCACCGGGAAGATTAAAATTCCCGTTATCCATATTCCCATTGACCTGCTGCATTGCTCTTTTTGCTGGTTTTTCACTTTCCCCTTCTCTTAGCTTTTACTATTTATCTTGCTTTCTATAACGAATGTGACGGGGCCGTCGTTCACAAGCTCAACTATCATCTTCGCGGCGAACTGGCCCGTTTTGACGGTGATGCCGATGTCCTTTAATTTCCGAACGAAGCGATTGTAGAGAGAGTTGGCTGTTTCGGGCTCCGCGGCCTTATCGAAGCCGGGCCTCCTTCCGCGCGAGCAGTCGGCGAGGAGGGTAAATTGGGAGACGACGAGGATCTCGCCGCTTATATCTATAGATGAGAGGTTCATCTTGCCTTCCTTGTCGGGGAACGTCCTCAGGTTTGCGATCTTCGATGCGAGCCAGTCGGCGTCCTCCTCCGAGGCGCCCTTTGCCACGCCCAGCAGAATAAGGAGTCCCCTACCAATGGACGAGACCTCTTTCCCGTCGATCGTTACGCTCGCTTTTGTAACCCTTTGAACTACAGCCCGCATGCTTGTTCCTTCCACTGCCTGCTATTTTTACATAGTAGCAATTATTGGAGTTTTATGTGAGGTGGAATGTGCAAAGAAAGGATATTGCAAAGGCAGGATTTGCTGAACGATATGATCAATTCAATTTTAGTGGATCATAGTTTCCCCATCCCGGTTGATGATGCACACGTACATCGACCTTGCGCGCAGATCCACTCCGCAGTAAGATTTGTGCTGGGTGGTATAAAATTGCATGGGCCTCCGTCAAAAAAGATGTGCCGGACAGGTCCTCCTTTCTTTTTATTGTTCTAGAATCACTATGCCTTACCAGGTATTATAGGAAGGAAGCCTTAAACAGTATCAATGCGCTCCAGCGGACGCGGACAAGCTGCGCCGCCGAGCTTTTCGTTAGGCTTCTTCAAAATCTGAAAGGAGGATTATACAAGCATTAAGATTCGGCGAATAAAAGAGTTAGGCATGATTGCTAAATAAGTGTTCAAGAAAAAAAGGAGGTCAGAATGAATATGTATGTAGGTAATTTACCATTCGATGTCAGCGATGAGGAATTGCGAGCGGCTTTTGAAGCCTACGGGCAAGTCATATCGGCCAATGTTATTAAGGACAAGTTCAGCGGCGAATCAAGAGGTTTCGGTTTTGTGGAAATGTCCTCTAAAGAGGAAGCCCAGGCTGCTATCGATGGCCTTAACGGCAAGGAGTTGAAAGGGCGAACGATTAATGTTGGTGAGGCTCGTCCTCGCTCCGAAAGCCGTCGAGGTGGTGGAAGACCAGGTGGTGGAAGACCAGGTGGTGGATACGACGGTGGCGGATATGGCGGAAAGCGTAAGTCCGGCAAAGGCAGTCGCCGTGGCGCACGCAACGCCAAGCGAGAAAGAAAAGGCATGTGGTAGGCCTTGGGGACAAAAAGTGTCGTGGGGAAAGGGGTTAAATCTTTCCCCTTGACACTTGTTGCAATCGATCTCTCAATTCATCAAATCTTTTTCTTAATTCCGGCTCCCGCTCCATCCTGCTCCGCAGCCTACTCCTGGCCCGGCTCACGGCGCTGTAGTTTATCCCGCCTACCAGCCTCCCGATC
>JAVCDC010000117.1 GCA_030765135.1 Candidatus Tritonobacter lacicola
CTCAGAGAGCCTTCTGAGAGCTTCACTCAGCCTGTTAGATGCACATAAACAACCTTTCTTTGATTTTGCTTTCAGGGGGACACTTCTAAATAGTTTAGAAGGGGACATTTCTAAATAGTTTGGACAATTTATCGAATCGTTGTTGACCTCACCGGATTTGTTGGACACAATGTAAGCAGTTATGGTCAAAACGCGCACAAAGGTAAAAGAAAAAATTAAGGACAGGCGGCGCTCCTTCCGGCATGCAGCGTACCTGCCCATTAAGGTCTCCATCGGTAAAAGCAAGCCCGCGTCTTCTTTCCTGCGCAATATCAGTGAACATGGGCTTTCATTCTCCTTACACGGCCCCCTCGACATGGGGACCATAGTGGACGTTACGGTTCCCAGTGTTTCCAGAGAGTTCACATTCAAAGCAAAGGTCGTCTGGTGCCGTCCCGCCGTGAAGGGCATCAATGAAATCGGCGTCGCCTATCTCGAGGTTGATAATGATTTCAACACCCGGATGGTCGAGCTTGTTTGCCGGATCGACCGGTATAGGACCCGGGCCCTGGAAAAGGGCCGCCAGCTCACCTTCGAAGAGGCGGCCTCGGAGTGGATCGGTAAGTTTTCCAAGTTCCTGCCGACTTAGCCCCGGAAGCGTGAGGCGGGCCGACAACAGGATTGTTCTTCGAGCGTAATAACACGACCTTGCTGTTTTTGTTGTCACCTTGCAAGAAGAGTGGTCGCCTGTCTCGCGTTTATTACCTGGAAATTGCCAGTTTTCCCATGTAATCCGTTTTCTCGACTTGGCACGCTTTTTGCTTTCTTAAAGGCGTGATCGTAATTCCATTAAAGCCCGTGCTTCCGAAGTCCTGAAGGAGACATCCAAATGGAAACTATAGCTTCTCCTGTCAAAATAAGGTACCTGAGGATTCCTCCCTGGGTCCGATTGGAATACCGTTGTTTTCACGCCGGGGACTCTTTCTTCGATGTTCACCTTAAAGCCAAGGAGCATAGGGCCAAGCTAAGCTGCCTGAGCATACGGGGCATCCTTTTCGAGTCCGATAGCTACGTTCCCGATTCAACATATATATCAGTAGTGATAAGGCTGTCGGACGACCACGCGCCGTTTCAGTTCGACTGCCGTATCGTTCGCAGCCGGAAGGCGGGTGATGACCGCGGATACATGACCAAGGCGGAATTCGTGGCCAGGACCGAAGAAGAGATCCACAGTATCTCTCACTTTGTCAGGAAGTATTATTAGCGGAAAGAACTGGGCCTAATAACCCGGGTTATTCATGAGTTCGTTATGAATTCATGGATAATCCGGGTCAGGCCCTTTTTATGTGCCAGTTGTTGTTATCCAGTAGAATATGCTTAATCTTAGGGTCTGTAAAAAAATCTATATCGCATAGCAATTCGTAATCTTAATCGTACTCTTACTCGTAATCGGTTATAGCTTTAGCAAGGCGTTCTGGATTACGATTACGATTAAGATTACGATTAGGGTTGAGGATCAACTACGTATGAATCGGAGGTCGACACATTTCATTGGGAGCTTATAACGAGGTAGCAGAGTGTGGAAGATAAGAAGAAAGGGCTCGAGCTGGAGATCGTTGCCCCCGCCCAGGCGAAGCCGGGAGAGGATATAGTCCTTGAGCTGAGGGTTAAATCAATCACCGGCAGGGGATATATAAAACGCCTTGAGCTCATTGCTACGATTGAAAGAAGCGCGGAAAATTATGCGCAAGAGTATTTGGGAGCACGTTTTTATACTCACTGGCCTTTGGGATTATTCCCTGGATGCAAAAAACCAATAGCGGAGTATTTTTATCAGGGTGAAACTAGCAGGAGGCCAGTGAGCAGGATTGTTTTGGCCCGGGATATTGATCTTATGATTTTTACCGAGAGCACGTACAATGTGACGTTGAGGCTCCAGGGTTCGGGGGACACAGGCATTCCTTTTTTATGGAAACTTACTCTGGCGGCGAGAGTACCATTCGCGCAGGATCCACTCGCTGTCACATATATAAGGCCGATCATTTAGTGCAGTGGAATTTTTAAAAATTGGTAGCCTCACCTACTCCTGATGCGGGTAAACTTTAGGGTATGCCCCGAAAGCATTCGGGACGGCTAGCACAATGCTCCGACGCAGTCGGAGCCACATAAATTTGCGAGCGTAGCGAGCTAATTTATTGAGGCTGAGATAAGAGGCGATGCTCAGGATTAGCGAGATATTCAAGTCTATCCAGGGTGAATCGACTTACGCCGGTTTTCCCTGCGCCTTCGTCCGGCTCGCCGGTTGCAATCTCAACTGTTCATACTGCGACACACCGGAGGCGCGGCAGGGGGGTGAGGAGAAGAGCATCGAAGAGATCATGGACAAAGTGCGCTCTCTCGGTGGAAAGCTTGTCGAGGTAACGGGGGGTGAGCCGCTTCTGCAGGATGAGACGCCTATCCTGGTAAGGATGCTCCTGGATGAGGGCTTCGAGGTCCTCGTGGAGACGAACGGGACGGTCTCCTTCGAAGGCATCGACAGGAGGGCCGTTGTCATCATGGATATAAAATGCCCGTCCTCGGGCGAGTCGGATAAGACCCGGTGGGCAAATATAGGTCTGCTGAAGCGGAAGGACGAAGTTAAATTCGTCGTCGGCTCGTGGGAGGATTACGAATGGGCGAAGGATGTTATCAATGAGATAGGACTTGCATCCAGATGTAAGGTGCTGATGTCTCCCTCCTACGGCGTCCTCCTGCCCCGGGAGCTTGCAGATTGGATCATCAATGACGGTTTGGGCGTCCGCCTCCAGATCCAGTTGCATAAGTACATTCAGCAAAAATGAATGCCCAATAGCCAATAACCAATTTTCAATCTTTATTGGTCTATTTGTTATTTGCCCAGGGCAGTCTTAAAATCGATAACTGCGTTGGCGATGTTGACGGCCAGGGAGTGTAGCTGGCGGAAGTCCGCCAGTATGTTCAGGTAGAGTGTGCTCATCTGGATCGTCTGTTCCACGCCGGAATGGAATTTCTGAAGGTGAGCTATGTGGAGGGCCTTGTAGTAGATGGCCATCTCCTCCTTTGAGGCGGCGATGCGCTGGGCCTTCTCCAGGTCGTCGTCCCGGAACGCCTCTCGGGCCGAGTTGAGCGTATCCTTGATCCTGCCATGGAAATCGATGATGTGCTCCCAGTCATGCTTCGTGAAGAAGAGATCGTACTCGACGAACTTGGACATGGAGGATATGAGGCTCTTGCTTATGACGTCCCCGATGTTCTCCAGCTCTTCGGCCACGATGACTATCTCCGCTTCCCTGATGGATGCCTCCACGTCCAGCTCCCGCTGGGTTATCTTGGAGAGATAGGGGCGGATCTCCTTGTAGAGGATGTCGATCTTCTCATCATCGAGGACGATCTCGTCCAGCCACTCGGCCTTTTTGCCCTTCATCACCTCCATGATACGGTCGATCATCATGAGGGTGTAACCGCCCATACGGAGGACCTCTTTCTTCGTGACGCTGAGGGCCGCATCGGGCATCTTGAGGAGCTCCTCGTTGAGGTACTTGGGTCTGAACCTCTTCTCTTTTTCAGTCACGGGCAGGATGAGCTTGCAGAGCTTCGCGAGGAGAGGGGTGAACGGCACGGCGACGGCAACGGCGATGACCTTCGACATCGTGTGTGCGTTGGCGATCATCCGCGGACCGTATTGCGCGATCTGGTCCATTGTTCCATTCCAGATTGCGGGGTGGGGGGAAATTTTGTAAACGAGGTTCCTGTAACCGGAGATGAAAGGCAGGAAGCAGCATACCTTGGCCATGTTGAAGATTACGTGGACGAGGGCCGCCCGCTTCGCCTCCCTGCAGCCGCCGATGCTCGCAATGAGGGCGTTGGTGCTGGTCCCGATATTGGCGCCGAAGATCAGGGGGATGGCCGCTTCCAGTGGCATCAGCCCCTGGAAGGAGAGGGCTATGTAGACGCCGGTAGCGGCGCTGGAGGACCGGATAATGCCCGTGAAGATACCGCCGACGAGGACACCGATCACTGGGTTCTCCAGGTTGAGAAGGAGGTCGATAAACGGCTGGTATGTCCTGAGGGGTTTCGTGGAGTCGGCCATGATCTTCATGCCGAAGAAGAGAAGGCCGAAGCCGAGGATGATGTCTCCGATCAGTTTCTTCTTCTTTCCCGAGGAGACGAACTTTACCAGGAAGCCGATGAAGACGAACATAAGCGCGTAGTCCGTCAGCTTGAAGGCGACGATCTGGGCGGTGATGGTAGTTCCGATGTTGGCGCCAAGTATGATTCCGATGGACTGGGAGAACTGCATGAGGCCGCCGTTGATGAGCCCCACTACCATGACCGTCGTGGCGGATGAGGACTGGATAATCGCGGTCACCAGCGTTCCGACGAATAGGGCCTTGAAGCGGTTGGAGGTGCATTTCTCTATGAGATTCTCCAGGCCGTGGCCGCCGAACTTCTGCATGTTCTCGCTCATGTGAAACATGCCGTAGAGGAAGATCGCCTGCCCTCCCAGGAGATACATAACGATGAAGAAGAGCCACGTCGTTTTGTGAGCGCTGATGCTGAAGACGACGGGGGAGCCCCGTATGCCGGGTGCGAAGGCCGCGATGTGGTACATCCCGGGTTTGTCGCCGACAGTGACGCCCGTCGAGGCGACGCCGTCTGGGCCGCTGCTGACGACCTCACTCTCTATGGCGGCGCCCTCGCTCTTCGACGGCTTCGCCGTAAATGAGAAATAAATCTTCTCGCCAGCTACCGGTTTTCCGTCCCTGGTCACTTTGACGCTGATCTTCTTTGCGAGGGAAGTATCCACGATTGCCGAGATCTCGAACTGGCCCGGCTTGTAGGTGAGGTTGGCGATTTCCTTTTCTGCCTCTTCTTTCCCTGTGCCCGCTGAAGCTAAGATAAAAGTTCCTAGGATAAGCAGTGGGATTATTGTTTTGGAGCGGTTATGACGCATTGATTCCAAATAGTGCTTGTTTAAACGCTTCACAAAGTGCCAAATGATTTTTTGGGGAACCGTAAAGGCGCAGAGATCGCAGAGCTAAAGTTTGATGTTCCTGTTTCTTCAGTAAATCTTGTTCAGTTCTTTGCGCTCTCTGCGGTTCGTTATTGTGATTATTTTTCTTTTAGGGCTTCTAATTCCTCGGGCGTCCTGTCTCTCATCTCGAGGGCTCCCGAGAAACATTTCTTCACGCAGATGCTGCAGCCGATGCACTTCTCCGGATCGTGGACGGGCTTCCTCTCCTCGTCGAGCTCGATGGCCAGGTACCCGCATCGCGCGCAGTTGCCGCAGCTCATGCAGAGCACTTTATCGATCAGGCTAGAGATACTCTTCTTCGACGGGATGTCCATGAAATCGAGTATAGGTTCGGGAAGGGCGATGCCAATCAGGTCCTTGACCGATTTGATTCCCCTGTCGAGCATCATGTGGCTCAGGCCGGACTCAAGATCGTTGATGATCCCGTAGCCTTCCTTCATCACGATCGTGCAGACCTGTACGTTTACCGCCCCGAGGGCCAGGAAGTTCGCCGCCGTCATATAGTCCATCGCGCCGCCGTTCGCCGAGACAGCAACGCCGAGCGAGGCGACCTTGGCCAGCGAGAGATAGGTGATGGGGGCTACGGCGGCCCCGCTCATCCCGAAGACTATCCCCTCCTCCCACTCCTTTTTATTCCCCGGGCGGAAGGACATGACGGGAAATGTGTTTGCCAGTGTGATCCCGGCCTTCTTGCCTGGATATTTTTCGAATACCTTCCTTACCTCGCTTACGATTGCTTCGGGAGAGGTGACGGCGGGTGTCAGCTTGAAGAGCTTGGGTATCGCCGGATCGCTTACCTCCATGACCCATCCGATGACCTTTGCCGTAAGTTTCGCGCTCTGGGAGACGATGTCCCCCTCCGTTCCCTCTCCGCCCTGGGGGCACGAAAGGCTGTACTCGATTCCCATCGCGCCGGCCTCCTCGAGCCTCTTCGTGTTTTCCTGCCAGCCCCTGCAGTCGTCCTCGTCGTCTCCTGTCACCGGTCCTCCGGTGGACGCGAGCGTCAGCCTGTCGGGCCACTCCTTGACGAGGGTCTTAATTTCCCCGCAGACGCGGCTCAGGGGATGTCCCGAGACGTTGTCGCAGTTTCCGTAGGTCCAGGGATCGTAGGCTTCCATGTACTGATTCGGGATGTGGATGTCCTGGTCCTTGAAGGCCGTCTTCATTATGACGCCGGGCCATCCCGCCTCGTACGCTTTCCGCACCTGCTCGAGGCCGTCAGAAGGAGGAGAGGCGGAGATCAGGAAGGGGGAGGCCACGGGCCTGCCGAAGAAGTCGCAGTTCAGGGGGACGGGGACGGGATCGAATCCAGGTATGCGCTCCTCGCTCTTGAGGATGTTCGGGAACTGTAGCTTCTCCTCGCCCTGTATAAAGGCGTCTACCTGCAGGGCGACGTTTTTCCCCGCCGCCACGGCCTCGACGACCGTTGTCGGGCCGTTGACGCAGTCCCCGGCGAAGAAAACGGCGGGGTTCTCGATCTCTGGTATGTCGGGCTTCGCCCCGATGGCCACGATGACGTGGTCTATGCCGCTTATGGCCTGCTCTGTCCCGGACAGGTCCTCGAGCAAGCTGATGTCGAACTCCGTGTCGCATGGATGGGATATCTTGACCAGTTTGAGGCCGGTGGCTTTGCCGTCCTTTCCCACGATTTCCTTTACTCGCACTCGGCCGGTGATTTCGACGTGAAGCTCCAGGAGTTCGTCAAGCTCGCTCTTTGTGAGGGGCATCTCTCCCAGGTGCTCGAGTGCGAACATCTCTACCCGGTCGGCGCCGAGGAGCTTCGCGGTAGTGGCGCAGTCGCCGGCTGTCGCTCCGCCTCCGATGACGGCGATGTTTCCTTTCAGGTTGTATTTGCACGGGCTGCTGAGGTACTCGATTCCCGGAATGGCTAGCTCTTCTCCACCTGCACAGCACTTCATGGGCACGGTGAGCCCAGCGGCCATGATGACGGCGTCGTACCCATCTTCAAGGAGGGTTTCCAGGTCGTCGATCTTTGCCTCGAGGTTGAGCTTTGCCTTTGCCATGGAGAGGGCAAAATCGATGTCTCTCTCGATGACGTCCTTGGGCAGGCGATGGTCCGGTATCCAGTTGCAAGCTCCGCCCGCTTTACTTTCCTTCTCGAAGATTTCGACCTCGTATCCTTTCTGCGCCAGCATGGCCGCCGCGCCGATCCCAGCCGGCCCGGCACCAACGACCGCTACTTTCTTCCCGTTCGGATCGGCCTTTTCGAATTCCGGCATTGCGTTGAGATCGTAAGCCTTCTGTATGACCGTGGCCTGAATCGCGGGTATGTTCACGGGGGAGTCGAACTCCAGGTGAGAGCACCCCGACTGGCAGTGGCGGTCGGGACAGACCCACCCGCACACGCCCCCGAGGGGGTTATTGCCGAGTATTTCCGCTGCTGCTCTTTTGAAATCCGGGGGACGCCCCTGCAGCGCCGCCCGGATGAAATCCATCGGCGAGCAGTTAGCCGGGCACGCGGTCGTACATCCCTTTTCCTCGCAGTACTCGCACCCGGCCATCGCGGTTTTGAGCTGCGCGTCGGTGAGGATTTGATTTCTCATCTTAAATTCCATCTTTTTCTCCTGTTTGTTCCGGTTTGCTATAGTAAGTTGTTAATACAGCCTTTTCGAGGAAATGAGTTCTATTTTGGGCAATTTTACCGGTAATCTCAACTAAAAACCGCTTGCTTAATAATCACGTAACAACGCATGCCTTTTTCACGTATTTTCCGATTCGTCGCTCATACAAGAGATGGTAGAATCTATACCTGTACCAGAAATTAAGGGCGGTTTTTATATAGCAAGGAGGATGGGATGTCCATACTGACGCGGGATGCGATTCTTGAAGAGATGAGGAAGGGAAACATCGTTATCGAGCCCTTTTCCGAGGAACAGGTCGGGCCGGGCTCCGTGGACCTACACCTCGGCAACGATTTCAGGGTGTTCAAGAAGGTCCACCGGATAGTCAAGGTCACCGAGGACATCGACTACGGGAGTTTTTCAGAGGCCGTCTCCGTGGAGGACGGTAAGTACCTTGTGCTGATGCCCAACGAGACGATACTGGGAATAACGAGGGAGAGGATACGCCTCTCGGGAAATCTCTGCGGGTGGCTCGAGGGGAGGAGCCGCTTCGCGCGCCTGGGCCTCCTTGTCCACATCTCGGCCAGCTTCATGCAGCCGGGTATAGACAATCACCAGGTCCTCGAGATGAGCAACTGCAGCCCCATGCCGCTTGCCATCTATCCCGGGACCAGGATATGCCAGTTCGTGTTCGGAAGGACCGAAGGGTCGGCCATCTACGAGGGAAAGTTCAAGGACCAGAGCAGGCTTTAATAATTTCCTCTCCCTGTCAGGAGAGGAAATTATGGAGGGAGAAAATTCTCCTGAAAAAAACAGAGATGAGTTGGTTGTTCAGGGGAGGTAACACGGTATGTCAATAATTCCTATTCCAGGGGTGATGTTGACTGCTTTTCTTTTAAGCTGTCTGGCTGTTCGGGCCGAGGCTGCCGGGAAGCAAGAAGGAGGCGAAAAGATGTCTATTGAAGTAACTAGCACGGCGTTCGAGAATGAGGGAATGATCCCTGCTAGATATACCTGCGACGGCGCGGACGTGTCACCGCCGATATCCCTCTCGGGCGTCCCGGAAGGGGCGAGGAGTATTGCGCTGATCTGCGACGACCCGGACGCACCCGCGGGAACGTGGGTGCACTGGGTCGTGTACGATCTCTCTCCGGACGTCAAGGACCTTCCCGAGGCGGTCCCCCCGGACAAAACGGTTTTAGGCGGGGCCAAGCAGGGTCTGAACGACTTCAGCAAAATAGGCTACGGCGGCCCCTGTCCACCCGGCGGTATGCATCGATACTCCTTCAAGGTCTACGCCCTCGACGCGGTTACGAACCTCGCGCCGGGAGCGCGCAAGGATGACCTCCTCAAGGCGATGGAGGGGCATGTATTGGCGGAAGGACGCCTTATGGGGAAGTATCACCGCTGAAGAGCTAACACTTCATTGCAGAAGTCTGGAAGTTACTAAAGAGGTTACAAAAGGTTACTAAGGAGGTTGCGATAAGGAATGCACCTCGGGCATGGGACTACGGGTGCAACTATTAGTAACCGGTAGTAACTTATAGTAACCTTACATTTTCATTAACGCTGAGTAATCATAGTTGATCGCTGATATACAGGAGGGTTGATATGGGAGAGAAATATTCAGTCAGTCCCGGGGGGGAGAAGTTCCCGCTGCCCGGGAAGGAAGAGCACGGGAAGGAGTTCGACCGGATAAAGAAGATCGTCGACGAACAGAGGGAGATGGGGCGCGAGATTGTCGTCGTCATGGGCGTTGGCTTCGTCGGGGCCGTGATGGCGGCCATCGTGGCCGACTCCGTGGATGATGAGGGGAAGCCTCTGAAGTTCGTCGTCGGGATGCAGCGGCCGAGCGTCCGGAGCTACTGGAAGATCCCTCTCCTGAACAGGGGCGTCTCCCCCGTCAAGGCCGAGGACCCCGAGGTCGAGCCGATGATCAGGCGCTGCGTTCTCGACAAGAAGACCCTCATCGCGACATACGTGTACGATGTTCTCTCCCTCGCGGACGTGGTTGTCGTGGATGTCCAGTGCGATTACGCGAAGGAGGCTCTCGGCGACGTGAGGAGGGGGCAGGCCGATATCGCCGCCCTGGAGAAGGCCCTGGGGATAATCGGCACGCACATCTCCCCCGGCGCTCTCGTCCTGATCGAGACAACCGTTCCCCCGGGAACTACCGAGCAGGTTGCCTACCCCATCATACGGAAAATTTTCAGGAAGAGGGGGATAGAGGGCGAGCCGCTTATCGCCCACAGCTACGAGCGTGTGATGCCCGGCCGAGACTACATCGCCAGCATCAGGGACTTCTGGCGGGTCTGCAGCGGCATAAACGAGGAGTCGAAGAGCAAGGTGGTGAAGTTTCTGAGCGAGGTCCTCAACACGGAGGAGTATCCCCTCACCGTTCTCGACAGGCCGATAGAGTCGGAGACGGCGAAGATAGTCGAGAACAGCTTCCGCGCCACGATACTTGCTTTCATGGACGAGTGGAGTATATACGCCGAGCGCAACGGCGTGGATCTCATCAAGGTCATCAAAGCCATCAAGGTGCGCCCTACGCACAGCAATATCATATTCCCGGGCCCGGGCATAGGTGGATACTGCCTGCCGAAGGACGGCGGCCTGGGCGCCTGGGCCTACAAGCACATCCTCGGCTTCGAGGACGACATCTTCAAGATAACCACCCTTGCCATAGACATAAACGACACGCGTGGGCTGCATGCCGCGCAGATAACGAGGGATGCCCTGAGAAACATGAACCGCCCCATAGCGGCGGCGGAGATCCTGCTCCTGGGGGCCTCCTACCGGGAGGACGTGGGGGACACGAGATACAGCGGCTCGGAGATCATCGCGCGCCGCCTCACCGAGATGGGCGCCGAGATCAGCGTTCACGACCCATACGTTGAGCAGTGGCCCGAACTGGAGAAGCAGGAGACCTATCCCGGGCCGGGCCACGGCAAGAAGCAGTTCTTCAGGAACCAGGAGAAATTGTCCGAGGTAAAGGTACAGAAGGACCTCACGGCGGCTCTCAGGGACGCCGACGCTGTAATCTTTGCCGTCCGCCACAAGGACTACCTGGAACTAGATCCCGATGTGGTTGTCAAAGCGATAGGTCAGGAGGCCGCAATCATCGACTGCTTCGGGATACTGGAAGACGAAAAGATCAAGAGGTACTTTGAGCTTGGTTGCGAGGTGAAGGGCCTGGGCCGCGGCCACATCCAGCGCATCAAGGACGAAGTCCGCAAATCAAAAAAGTAGGGGACGGTGTTTACTTGTTAACTTCTTATTCACTCACCTACTATCACATGATATTATTATTCCATGCCTAGATATGGACGGATAGATTTTCCGGGCGCACTGCATCACGTTATTATCAGAGGCATAAATCGCGCCTCAATATTTCGGGATGATAATGACCGGGAAAATTTTATCCGTCGATTGCAAAAGGGCTTAGTTGAAACAAAGCTAAGATGTTATGCCTGGGTCTTGATGATTAATCATGTGCACCTCCTCCTTCGGACCGGTCCTCAGCCTTTAACGAAGCTGATGAGATGCCTGCTCACAGGCTATGCCGTTTACTTTAATCTGCGACACAATCGTGCAGGCTATTTGTTCCAAAATCGCTACAAATCCATACTGTGTGATGATGAGGCTTATCTTCTTCAGCTTGTCAGGTACATCCACCTCAACCCCCTTCGTGCCAATATTATTTCCAGCCTTCAAGAGTTGAATACTTACCCATGGTGTGGTCACTCGGTACTTTTAGGAAATGAGAAAGCCGAATGGCAGGACACCGGTGAGATACTCGAACGTTTTGGATCAACATTACGAGAGGCGAGAAAAAACTATCTTGAGTTTGTGAGAGAGGGAATAAAGGAAGGCCAAAGGTCTGATCTCACCGGGGGAGGTTTAATCCGTAGCGCTGGAGGCTGGCACAATTTACTCGACCTTAGAAAAGCAGGGGAACGCGTGCGGGGTGACGAGAGGATTCTCGGTGACAGTGATTTCGTTCAGCGAGCCCTGAAGACGGCGGAGGAACAGCTAACTAAAAGGGAGCAAAAGAGATCTATCGGCTGGAATTTACAGCTCCTGTTGGATCGTGTGGAAGAAATATGTGGGATAGAAATCGGTCTGATCAGGGCCCGGAAAAAAGATCGTACTTCCAGCAGGGCCCGGGCACTGTTTGCCTGGTGGGCAACGGAAGAATTGGGCTTCAATTTAACCGAAATAGCCGGTTTTCTCGGTATAAGCAAAGCAGCTGTGTCAAAAGCGACTAGGAAGGGCCAGAAAATTATTGAAGAAGAATCAATAGAATTTCCTGCTAAACAAGTTAACAAGTAAACACCGTCCCCTATATTTACGGTGTTTACTTGTTAACTTCTTATTCGCTCTCCACCTATATTCCCAGGTTTTGTATTTTCTCCTTGTAGATTGCGGCCGATTTCTGCAGGGCTGCGAGCTCATCCCCGGTTAGCTTCAGCTCGATGATCTTCTCTACGCCGCCCTTTCCGAGGATAACGGGGACGCCGATATAGATGTCGTCGAGGCCGTACTCGCCCGTGAGGCAGGCCGAGACGGGCATGATTCTCTTTTTATCCTTCAAGATTGCCTCCACCATCTCGACAGTCGCGGCGGCGGGGGAGTAGTAGGCACTTCCCGTTTTAAGATGGGCCACGATCTCGCCGCCGGCCTTCCTTGTTCTCTGGACGATCCGCTCTATGGCATCTGCGGGGAGAAGCTCCGTTATGGTGATCCCGGAGACCGTCGTGTAGCGCGGGAGGGGGACCATGGAGTCGCCGTGGCCTCCGAGGACCATGGCGGATACGTCCTCGACGGAAACACCGAGCTCCATGGCAATAAAGCAGCGGAACCTGGATGAGTCCAGTACGCCTGCCTGGCCCAGGACCTTCTTCGGCTCGAAGCCGGAGACCTTCCAGGCGAGGTAAGTCATGATATCGAGGGGGTTTGTTACCAGTATTATTATCGAGCCGGGAGAGTGAGCGCGGACCTGTTCGACTACCGATTCAATGATCTCCTTGTTCTTCACCAAGAGGTCTTCCCGGCTCATGCCCGGTTTCCTGGCGAGTCCCGCCGTCACGACGACGATATCAGACCCTGCTGTGTCCCTGTAGTCCTGCGTCCCGGTTATTGCAGAGTTGTAGCCCTGGAGGGGCGCGGCCTCCATCATGTCCAGCGCCTTGCCCTGAGGGATCCCCTCGACTACGTCCAGGAGAACCACATCGGCTATCTCCTTCTGGGCCAGCAGTAGGCCGATGGTTGCCCCCACATTCCCCGCTCCGACCACGCTGACTTTATTCATCATGAGTAATACCCTCCTCTATACTATGCTGTTCTGTTTAGTCTACTGTCCGGTTTGTATTGTACATTGTTACTATTGGTTACAAAGGGTTACTAAAAAGTTACTACATATTTCTGTTCACACGTTGCTATAGGATCTTATCGCAACCAGTTTTGTAACTTTTTTAGTAACCTTTTAGTAACATCTTTATTAACCTCTTCGTAACTATGGTGATTTCGCGTGCCATATTATTGCAATACTTATTATGTTTGGTATCTCTTCCATTGTTCTTCTAAATCGTCCAAAGAGAGTGTTTCCATGAGGTATTTTGAGAACTCTTCTCCGGTGGCGCCGCCGGGACGGCCGGTTACCACAAGCTTCTTCTCGAACTGGCTGCATATTTCCAGCGCCATCTCCAGCCTCCTCGCGCGGTCCTCGAAGCCTATGTGTTTCACGAGCATCGCTGCGGCCCTGATCAGGCTGCACGGGTCGGCGTACTTGGCGCGTCCCTCGCGCACCATCCTGGGTGCCGAGCCGTGGATCGCCTCGAACATCGCGTACCGCTTGCCGATGTTCGCGCTGCCGGCGGTCCCCACGCCCCCCTGGAACTCGGCGGCCTCATCGGTGAGTATGTCGCCGTATAGGTTCGGCAAGACGAAGACCCGGAACTGGGTCCTCCTCTTAGGGTCGACCAGCTTGGCCGTCATGATGTCGATATACCAGTCGTCGCACTCGATGCCGGGATACTCTTCAGCTATTCTCTGACAGATATCAAGGAATTTACCGTCCGATGTCTTTACCACGTTGGCCTTCGTGACGATCGTCACCCGGCCTATGCCGTTTTCCCGGGCGTAGTTGAACGCGAGGCGAGCTATGCGCTCGGTTCCCTGTGTGGTGATAACCTTGAAATCGACGGCAAGGTCTTCCGTGACGTGGGTCCCCTTGCTCCCCAGGATATAGGCGCCCTCGGTGTTCTCCCTGAAAAATATCCAGTCGATACCCTCGGACGGGACCCTGACGGGGCGGACGTTCGCGAAGAGGTCGAGTTCCCGCCGCATGGCCACGTTGGCGCTCTCCACGTTCGGCCATGGGTCACCCTTCCGGGGAGTGGTGGTGGGCCCTTTCAGGATTACATGACAGGCTTTAATCTCCTCGAGAACGTCGTCCGGTATGGCCTTTTTGAGACGCGCCCTGTTCTCTATGGTCAGGCCCTTTATCGTAGCCAGCTCGACCCTTCCGGAGGATATCTCGCCGGCAAGGAGGTACTCGAGCACACTTCTCGATTCCTTCGAGATGTAAGGGCCGATGCCGTCTCCTCCGATGATGCCGATCCGGATAGGTTTGAGGCTACTGTAATCTATCCATTCCACGCTCTCCTTTATTTTTTCCACGCGGGCGAGTTGCTCCTCCAGCACCTTCCCGAAATGCTCTTTTGCCTTTTCAATAGCTTTTTTATCCATGTTTATGTTCTCCATACGGTCCTTATGATGATCTATTTATAATCCGCGGATTTAGCAGATTATGCGGATTTAAAAAATGACTGGTAATCTTGATCTAAAAATTCTGTTTGCGGGATAGGCCTCTTTTCAGGTAAATCCGTTTAATCCGTATAATCCGCGGTTTTATGTTTTACTTTTAAATAATAGAGCAACTCCTATTTCTGATCAGGAGAGCTTCGAGACGAATTCCTCGATGCGGTCCAGCCCCCTTTCGATATTGTCCATCGACGTCGCGTAGGAGAGGCGGATGCACTCATCGGCGCCGAATCCCGACCCCGGCACGACCGCTACCTTCATGTGGTCGAGGAGCGCGGTGGCGAATGAATTGGACCCTTCTATGGCCGCGCCTTCGTACTTTTTGCCGTAAAGAGGGGCTATATTGGGGAACAGGTAGAAAGCCCCCTCGGGCAGCAGACAGGACATGCCCTCTATTCTTCCGATTCGCTCCACCATGTACTTCCGCCTGCTGTCGAATTCAGCGACCATCCCGGCGACGCACTCCTGGGGGCCGGAGAGCGCGGCCACACTCGCCTTCTGCGCGAAGGTCGTGGGATTTGACGTGGAGTGGCTCTGCAGCTTACCCATGGCGTCGATGATCTCCTTTTCTCCCGCGGCGTAGCCGATTCTCCAGCCTGTCATGGAGTACGCCTTCGATACCCCGTTGATGACGACGATCAGCCTTTTTACGGCTTCGCCCATGCTCGCTATGCTGACGTGCTCGACGCCGTCATAGATCACTTTCTCGTAGATCTCGTCGGAGAGCACGTGAATGCCGTGGTCTTCGATCACGCGGGCTAGGCATTCAAGCTCATCCCGGTGGTAAACGGCGCCCGTCGGGTTCGACGGGCTGTTTAATATAAGGAGCTTCGTCTTCGGCGTTATCTTCTCCTCGAGCATGGAAGGGGTGATTTTAAGACATGTCTCTTCCGTTGTCTTGATGATGACGGGCTTCGCTCCCGCGAGCTTGACCTGCTCCGGGTACGTAACCCAGTAAGGCGAAGGAATGATGACCTCGTCTCCATCCTGGCAGAGGACCTGTATCGCGTTGTAGAGGGAGTGCTTCGCCCCGCATGAAATAATCACCCGGGAGGGGTCGTAATCAAGGCCGTTGTCGTCCAGCAGCTTTTTGCAGATAGTTTTTTTCAACTCGGGGGTCCCCGACGCGGGGGTGTATTTTGTCATGCCCGCATTGAGAGCGGCGATCGCCGCATCTTTGATATGGGAGGGCGTGTCGAAGTCCGGCTCGCCCGCGCCGAAGCCGATCACGTCTATTCCATCAGCCTTCATCTGCTTTGCCTTCGCGCTGATGGCGAGGGTTGGCGAGGGGCTTATAATCCGCGCTCTTTGTGACAGGTTGCTCATATGTACCTCCTGTTTTTCAGCATGGCCGCACGCTGGCGTCGATTGCATCGCCGGCCAGTATGAGACAGTTGTATAGCATAAACACGGAAATCCCTCCAGTTTGAAAAATGAAAGTTCTCCGCTCCAGGGTAGCTGCTGAAGGGATTAAGGTGCTCCCCTGTTTTTGCTGATGAGGTTTTCGGCGGTGCGTATAACTTCTTCTATTTTAAAGGGCTTTCGGATGTACACTGCCGCCCCGGCATCGAAAAGCTCTTTCATGGCGGCTTCATCGCTGACGATTGATATTACCGCCACCGGTGTCCCCGGCGAGATACTGTGTATTTCGGAGATTGTATCGCAACCGGAGAGACCGGGCATCAGCAGGTCCATGAATATAACGTCATACCTGTTTTTACGGATCATCCCTATGGCCGCGGGGCCGTCGCATGCCTCGTCACACGAGTAACCGTTATCCTTCAGGAGGGTGGTGAGGACATGGCGGAGTTCAGGATCGTCATCAACTACAAGGATGGAAGCCTTCCTTTCGCAATTATTTATCATGTCTCTTCCCTTTTTGGTTTGGGGGGATGAATTCGACGGATTTAACGAGTTTGCGGTTCAGGGTTACGGGCCGGTAGCCGATTTTCAGCTTGATATGGTTCTCATTGCTTTCGATGAGCTTCCCTGAAACCGTCTGGCCGTTCTTGAAGGTAACGATAATTTCTTCCGCCGGAACCGCCGTCCTTGCGGCTATCTGCGCACTGAGCTTCCCCTTCGCCTCCCGCAGGGCTTCGACCTGCTTCCTGAGCCGGTCCTTCTCCTTCTCTGCCGCCTCCAGCCTTCTCACCAGCTCCTTGCGTTCTTCTTCCCGGGCGGGGTCTCTTATCTCGACGACCTGTTTTTCCGTCACGGTCTCGTTCTCTATCTGTTCCGACAGTCTCTGCTCGATAGACATGAGCTCCATCTCGAGCATGGATTTTTCATCCAGCAGGTTGGATAACTTCTTTATGACGATCTCGCTTTCGGCGCCGGCGTCCCTGATTTTTTCCCTGAGACGTAGGTCCTCCTTCACCAGGAAATACCCGTACCCTATTGCGCTTCCTGTCAGCACAACTATGGCCAGGAGGAGCAGCAGGAGGACCCTGGGCCGCCATCTAACCCACCTTGCGTACTCAGTAAGGAGCTTTCTCTCCTTTTTCTGCATCTCTACAAGGTCCACGGTCATCCGGAATTGAGGCGGTTTCTTGTTCTCGATCTGCTCGATGTCCCGGGCTTTGCCGTAGGCCGTGAGCGGCTTGTAATAGCTGGGAATGTGAATTATCAGCGAGAGAACCGATGAAGGATCGGATAGTAATGACACGATCTCCTGTTTCGTGGGAGAGAATTTTAACCGGATTACCTCCCGGTTAACCTCGGTTGTGAAAGCCTCCTGAAGGCTTGAAAGCAGGCTCTTTCTGTCGGATCTCAGGATCTCGAAATCGACGGGGAGAGTTACCTTGATGGGCGTTTTTTTCTCCATGATCTGTCTTGAATTATATACGCAAGACCCCGTCAATGCAAATACATCGGGGTAACGGGTAACAGGTTATTGGTTTTCCCCGGGCTCGCCCTCGTTTCGATAGGACACTGACCGCTTCGTTCACTAACTTCCATTTGACATGAAAACAGTTCATCCCGATACTGAATGGATCCGATTTTAACCGTTTGCTCAATTTAACAAGGCGTTGTGCTTTGTATTCCGCGAAGCGATTAATCAAAATAGCCGGGGGGAGTGTGCTTGTTGCCGGCGGCGTGTTCTGGTTTCTCCCTGTCCTGGGTTTCTGGATGCTGCCGCTCGGGCTGGGGCTACTGGGAACCGAGATCCCCGCCGTGAGGGCGTTTAACGTTCGCCTTAAGAGGTCGCTGAAACAAAAGTTGAGGCAATTCCGTAAAAAAGAATCCCCTCGATGATTACCGGTTATTGAACAGCGGCTTTTCGTTCTTATTTCAGGCTTTGCCGGCGCTGCCCAGGACCTTCTCGTTTTTATGCTTGATCAGCTTCACCAGCTCCTCTCGTGCGGGGCCGAGGTACTTGCGGGGGTCGAAATTCTTCGGGTTGTCGTGAAGCTCTTTCCTGATGACCGCCGTCATGGCCAGGCGGCCGTCGGAATCGATGTTTATCTTGCATACCGCTGAGGCGGCTGCCTTTCGCAGTTGGTCCTCGGGTACGCCCACGGCGCCCGCGATATCTCCACCGTACTCGTTTATCATATCTATGTACTCGGGAACGACCGACGAAGCCCCGTGGAGTACTATAGGGAAACCCGGGAGCCTCTTCTCTACTCCCTCCAGGATGTCGAAGCGGAGAGGAGGGATGGGCTGTCCCGGCTTGAATTTAAACGCGCCGTGTGATGTCCCGATGGCTATGGCGAGTGAATCAACACCCGTCCTCTCGACGAAGTCCTCGACCTCTTCCGGTTTCGTATACGTCGTTTTTTCCGCAACGACGTCTTCTTCTATTCCCGCGAGGATTCCCAGCTCACCCTCTACCGTCACGTCCCTTTTATGGGCGTAGTCGACGACCTGCCGTGTGAGGGCGACGTTCTCCTCGTAAGGAAAGTGCGAGCCGTCGATCATCACTGACGAAAAACCGGATTCGATGCAAGAGACGCACAACTCGTAGCTGTCGCCGTGGTCGAGGTGCAGGACGATCGGTATTTCCGAGCCCATCTCGCGAACCATTTTGACGGCTCCCATTGCCATGTATTTCAGGAGCGTCTCGTTGGCGTATTGGCGCGCTCCCTTGGAAACCTGGAGGATAACGGGGGCGTTCGACTCGGCGCTGGCCATTACGATTGCCTGGAGCTGCTCCATGTTGTTGAAGTTATACGCCCCGATAGCGTATTTCCCAGCCCTGGCCTTTTTAAAAATATCGCGGGTGTTGACAAGACCCAGTTCCTTGTAATACATGGATTCCTCCTTATAAGTTAATTCGTAAAATTCCGAGATAGCAAGTTAGTCATTTAGCTAGACATTATAAATAAGGTTGGGGGTATTCTCAATTAAAAAAATGGGTTGCAGGAGGGTCTTCACTCTTGCTAAATTCTCATGGTATTCGGCGTGGGGCTGCAGAGTACATGGAAAAGGCTGGAACAATGAGATGGGTTGCTGTGTTGTTTCTGGGTCTTGTCCTGTCCGGCGCGGCCGGGGCAGACGTCGCCACCTACTATACCGGGGTGGGGAACAAGATCGACCGGGGTTTCTGTAATGTCCTCGGCGCGCCGATCCTGGAGATTCCCTACCAGGTCTATTCCGTCTCGAAAGAAAAAAATATATTGGCCGGGGGGACGATTGGCGTTGCCAAGGGCATAGTTACTATGCCCCTTCGCGTCCTTTCGGGCTCTTACGACCTTATTACCTTTTGCATCCCCATCCCCCGGGACTTTGGATCCCTGATAAGGCCTGATTATATTCCCTGGGTGGGAGATACTTCCGGAGGTGAGGGGGGAGCGGAGAAGTGAGCCCCACGAGGAGGGCGGGGATTGAGCGGAGAAAGTATATAAGGCTGTCCGCGATAGCCAGGGTGGAATACGCAATTCTCGGTGAGCGGAGGCTCTCCGGCAAATCGGCGATGATGGACATGAGCCGTGATGGGGTGAGGTTTTCCGTCAGGGAAAAGCTTAGGAAAGGCACCCTTCTCGATTTAAAGATAGATACGGGCCGGGGCGAACCGCCGATCGTCGCGAGGGTCAAGGAGGTATGGTGTAAGAAGCTCAAGGAGAAGAGCGGATTCGATGTGGGAGCTCTCTTTGTGAAGATTGCTCCCGCAGATAAAGACAGGCTTCTTGATTACGCATACCGGTTCTGGGTTGACAGGACCAGAAAAAAATACATCAAGCCGCCGGCTTGATACCGACCCGCCCGGAGCGCGCCCTATATCCCTAACTTGTCCTTTATATCGTCGAGGTTTTCGTCGCTTCTCCTGACGGCATTTTCCAGCGTGTCGAGCTTGTTCAGAATAAGCAGCTGGCGCTTCCAGACGAGATAACGGAATCTCCCCTCCTTTTCCTGCTCGAGGGATTCGCACTTGGCAACCTCGAGGCTCTTTAAGAGGTTCTGCACTTCTTCGATCTTGGCGTTAACTTCATCGGGCTTGAAATCGGGGTACTTCCCGTGAATCTTTCGCAGATTGAGGAGTGCGTCGGTATAGAGCAGGAAAGCCTGCCCCTCATCGCCTATCTCCCCGGCTTTCTTTGCTACGTCAAGCGCGTCGTCGAAAGCTGCCTCTTCCTCGGATTTCTCCTTTTCGGGTGGTGCTTCTTTCGTTGCAGTCGACGCCGGCATCGTAACCGGCGCTGCCGGCGCATCCGGGCTTTCGCCCTCCACTGATATTGCTGACGGCTTTGGCGCCTCCGCCTGAGCGAAAACTGTGGAGACGGCCATTGCCGATGCGATGAGTGCAGTCAATAGTATCCTTCCAGTCATTATGTGCCTCCTCTGTTTTTTAGGTTTTGATTCCAACTCTTACAATGGTAAAAATAGACTATCATCTTTAGGGGTGGACATTCAATTTGAAAAATATTCTAGAAAATTTTATCTTGTCCTGTTGTTTTTTAACCCCCCTCTGCAGGGTGGACTGTTTGGGCTGGGATATGGGCCCCCCGGCTTATAAGCTGTAAATTGGTGAACGCTGTGCGCCGCGTGATTGTTATAATTCTGGTAGTTGCCGTAATCCTTTTCGGGCTTCATCTGCGGGGCCAGTGGGTGATGTTCGGCACTCCCGCAAGGACGCTGGAGAACATGATCTCAGCAGAGGGCGGGAGAGAGGTCATGCGGTGTTACTCGGGGAGGTCCCTTTCCATGATGGGGAGAATCCGGTGTGGTCGGGAGCCGGATCACTTTCGATTCAGCGCCGTCACCGGAGGCGCGGGAGTAGAGATCGTTTCAGAAGAGCGGTCGGGGCCGGTGGCGCTGCTCTGTGTGAGAATCGGGGATGCCCCCCCGTATAAGATGCGATTTGTCCGGGAAGGTATCGGGTGGAAGTTCGATATCAGCGACAAGCTTTCGGCGGCCCTTAAGGGTACGGAGAAATGAAAAATATCTCTAATTACACAAATGAGTTGGGGGTTGTTATCTGCGGCTTATCTGCATTCATCTGTCTCTTTTTCCCTGTCTCAGCCCGGGCCGACACGATCTTCCTGAAGAACGGGAGGCATTTCGAGGGCGTGGTCGTGGAGGATGGAGACCGGGCGGTCGTATTCGACGTAATAATGGGGTCCTCCATGATGAGAATGTCGTTTGCCAGCGGAGAGATTGACAGGATAGAGAGGACCACCGCCCGGGAAAAGGAGACACTTGAAGAAGAGATGGCGAGGGAGCGGGAGGAGAGAGCCGAGCTCGAGGAGGAGAAGAGGAAGGAGGGACTCGTTCTTTACCGGGGGAAGTGGATTACGGAGGAGGAGCGGAGGAGCGCCGAAGAGGCGAGAAAGGTCTCCATCCTCGGGGGCCGCTCGCTGTCTCATCGGCCGGCAGCGCCCAATTTCGAGCTGCCGGATCTGGAAGATAACCTCCACTCGATGCATCAGTACCGTGGCTGTGTTATCCTTCTATTCTTCTTCGGTGTCCGCTCCCAGACAGGGGCCTCCCAGATAAAGGCCCTGGAAAGGGCTTATGAGAAATACCGTGATGAAGGGGTGGTAATCCTGGGGATATGCGTGGATACGGATATCGACAAGGTGCGCAACTTCGCCGTGTCCCGCAAGGTGAGTTTCACCATTCTCTGCGACGGAAGGGGATGGAAGAGTCCTGCAGTAAAGAAATACGATGTCAGGAAGCTCCCGTCCACGTTCCTTATAGACGGGTCCGGATACATAAGGAGCACCGGGATGCTCGGGGACTCTATCGATAAGGGAATAGAAAAGTTGCTCAATAAATAGCCTTTATTATGAGACGGATGCTTCTATTGCTATTACTTGTCCTGTTTTTTCTCGCCGGGTGCGGGCGGGGGGAAGACAGCTCTATCCGCTTTATCCGATGGACTCCCCACGGGATAGTTTTCGTTCGTTCGGGCAAGCTCTTCCGGTGGACGGGCGATGCCCATACGCTTCCGTCGCGTATAGGAAAATGGTTGGTAAAGGAAGAGAGGTTTGCCCTCTCTCCCGACGGCGGGAAGATCGCCATCGTGCCCGGGGGAAATAAGGTATGGGACATTTGGGAGGTCGACATTGTCAACGGAGAGGGGAGGAGGATAACCGATTCCGTCTTCAAGGATTATTTCCCCGTGTACGGTCCGTCCGGACAGTACATCTACTTCATCTCTTACCGGGGTAAGCGGCCGGATATATGGCGGGTGCGGCCCGATGATCCGGCTGCGGAAAAGATGACCGACGACGTGAGGGAAGAGGAGCAGCTTGCCGTTTCGCCGGACGGTAAAACCCTTCTTTATACCGCCTTCGCGGACGACGTAGGGCTCTCCCTTTATGTTCTCGAGATCGGTTCGGGGGAAATCCGGCGGGTGGCGGAAGGGCTGGCGTATGTGTCGTGCCTGAAATTTTCACCTCCCGGGGACCGTTACGCGTTCTGCGCTGCCGGGGGGCTGTGGCTGGGAGAGAAAGGAGGGCGGCCTTCGAGGTTGTCGGACGCGGAGTTTGCGGCCTGGGATGCCGGGAAAAGGGCGCTCTACTACTGCGCGGGCGGCGACATCCGCCGGCGCACCTTCGGCATTTTCTCCCGGGACAGGAGGCTCACGCGCAATGTCGGCATCGACAGCTGCCCTTCCCCGTCACCCGACGGGCGAAGGGTTGCGTACTCGACGGGACCGGGAGAGAAGCCCGAGCTGCTGACGGTTGTCGACTCTTCTTTCTCGCCGGTGAACCGGGTATGGTGCCCGACGGATGTTGAGCTTATAAACGACTTTTACCGCGTGAACGGGAAGCCCGTTGAGGCGGCCCGGTATCTTACTTCGGTGATAGAGGGAATAGGCGAAAGGGAAAAGATTGCCCGCATTATCGCGGCCGACTACCTAAAAGCAAGAAAGGGCCGGAAGGCCATAGCCGTCCTGCGCGAATATACACGGGATAACTACGAAATCGGGAAAATTTACATGTATTACCTTCGCGACTTTCCCAGCGCCATGGAGTGTTTCAAGAGGTCGAGGGCGGCGAAAAAAGAGCTAATGCTCCTTTATTCCTTCAGGCCCGGCCTCCTTAAAAGTTATTGCCGTGGGTGGGTCGAGATGGAGCGTGGAAATTACGGGAAGGGCCTGCGAATAATAGACGGGTTCCTCCGGCGTGCGGGGAAGGTAAAGGCTCTCGAGGCGATATACTACGAGAGGGCCGAGGCGTACGACCGCGAACTTCATGATGCAGATAAGGCTATCCCGGCATACGGGGAGGCGCTTGAGGCGTGGCCGGACAGCGACCGGGCCGTGCCTGCAAGAATTCGCCTGGCGGAACTCTACGAAGGGGCCGGCGCGCTTGATGAAGCCATGGGTGTCTATCGTTCCGTGGCGAAAGATGCCGGGGGTGAAGATAGTTCCGTGAAGGCGGCCGCCTGCGTGTCGATTTTGCGCATAACGCTTGAGCAGGGGGGGGATATCCAGCCGCTGCTGGGCTATATAGACAGGGAAGGCGGGGCGTATCGCAAGGAGTTTACAAACGGGGCAGTGGAACTCCTCGATGGAAAAGGGAAACATGATGAGGCTAACCGGATTATACGGCTGGCCGTTGCAGAGTGGGGCCTCGGCCTCAAGGACATCACGGACGGTCTCGGCCGTTCTCTCCTCTACGTCGATACGGGCGCCCTCGTCCGGGTAGACATCGGAAAGCTCCCGCCCTGGTTCAAGGAGAGAGCTAATATCATCGCTTCGAAGGTGAGCCCGGTGTCCGTCAAGGCGGTTGGGGAGCTTATGAAGTCCCCCAGCGCCTCGAAGGCCCGGAAAATAATGGGGGATATGGACGGCCTGCCGGGCTCTCCGGAACTCGATGACTATATCCTCGGGAATCTCTATCTCAACGAGGGGGACGTGAGCAGGGCTGTTTCGTGCTTCATGAGGTTGTGCCGGGACGAAGATAACAGCTATTACCATCATCAACTATCCTGCTGTCTTCGTGCCGATCCAGGGGCTGCAGAGGAGTGGCTTAAACTGGAGAGGAAATACACTTTCGCTTTCTGGGACGATGTTCTTGAGGCTATCGACATTGTCTCCGGCAGGAGGGATCTCTTTTCGGATGACCGCGATGTGCCGCGCGACCCGAATTTCGTCGTGGCGTACGAGTCGTTTATAGCCGCCCACCCCGATTCTCTCCTCGTCCCGGCTTGCGCGGCTAGAATAGCGTCAGCCCTTCCCGAGCGGGAGAAGCGAAAAGCCCTCTTGGATATAATCGCCGGGCATAAGGGAGGCTGCATATCGATTCCGTTTGCTCTTTTGATGAGTAATTTTGCCGGTAGCGGCAATTACGGCCTCGCCCTGGACGTCGGGGAGCCGCTGGCCCGCTCCTCAGACGATCCGTCCATAAAGCTCGCCGTGGCAGAGCTGCTCTCGGAGGTCGGACAAGAGCGCAAGGCAATGGCCTTCTTCTGGGATATCTCGATGAACTGCACGGAATCGCCGGAATGGTCGGCTGCACAGGAGGCGCTTATATCCGATCTGTCGTCGTCGGGGAAGAACAAGAGCGCCCTCCTGATGGTCGACGAGCTCATCGAGAGGAGGCCGTCTTCCGAATTCGTGGAATCCGGCGAGGCGCAACTATTAAGGATTGAGCTACTGGTGGAACTCGGGAGGCTGCGAGAGGCGGCCGGGGCGGCCGTGGAGCTGACTGCCAGGGGAGGCCCGGGCCTTAATGAGCTTCCGGGTCGTATTACTGATGAACTCGCCCGATTTATGTTTGATAATAAGAAGGAATCTTTCATGGAGCTTTACTCGACCGCCGGCCCGGAGTATAAGGTCCGGCTGGAGGAAATGGTTCCGGAGCTAAGAAACAAGGAACAAGATACAAGTAACAAGATACAAACAATGACCAATAATCAATCACCAAACAAGATAAAATAGTTTGAGTATTTGAATTATAAATTTGGATATTGTTTGGTTATTGTGTCTTGTATCTTGACCATTTCATTGGTAATACTTTCGCCGGTTTAAGGATGCTTAATGAAATCCATTCCTGACATCTCTGCTATTCAAAAAGTGGTGATACGTGTGCCGAACTGGATAGGGGATACGGTGATGGCCGTCCCCGCGGTCATGGCCCTCAGGGACATCCTGGGAGATGCGGAGCTCACCGTCCTCGCCCGCGCGCCTCTTTCTCTCCTGTGGGCGCACAATCCGGCCGTCGACTCCGTTTTCGGCCTTGCCGGCAAAGGAGTGAGGGAGGAAGCCGCTTTCCTGAAGGCGGGCGGCTACGACCTGACCGTTCTTCTCACGAACTCCTTCGGGACCGCCTTGTCGGCCTGGCTTGCCGGTGTCCCCGTCAGGCTGGGTTATACCTGCCACGGCAGAAGGATGTTGTTGAACCGCGGTGTACGTCGCGACGCCCGGGTCCGGTCCATGCACCAGGCGGAGCAGTACCTCAACCTCGTCGGCCATCTCGGCGCGATAGAAGGAGAAAAAGATGCGAGGGTATGGGCCGGCAGGAAGGCGGGACGGGAGGCCGACAGCATGCTTCGCGAAAGCGGCTACGAAGAGGGTGGATTGACAGTCGGCCTGTGCCCGGGCGCCGCCTACGGGCCGGCCAAACGGTGGCCTGCGGGAAGGTTCACGGAGCTTGCTAATGCGCTCGTGAGGAAGAAGGGCGCACAGATCGTTATCTTTACCGGCGGGGAAGAGGTCGAGCTGGCTGCGGACGTTGCCAGGGGAATATTCGGCAGGAAGATAAATCTAGGCGGGAGGACGGACCTGCTCGTTCTTGCGGCGGCTATGAAGAGATGCGATGTAGTCGTGAGCAACGATACCGGGACGATGCACCTGGCATCCGCATCGGGAGTTCCCGTGGTCGGCATATTCGGTTCGACAGAGCCCGCTCGCACCTCACCCCTTGGAAAGCACGCAATCGTCAGGAGCCGCGTTCACTGTTCCCCATGTTTCCGAAGGACGTGCAGGAAGGGGCTTAATTACGAATGCATGGAGAAGATCACGGTTGAGGAAGTCTATAAAGCCACCGTCGGCCTTATTACTAAATGACGAAACCCGGGAATAAGATACAAGATACAAATAAATAACAATGACCAATAACCAATCATCAAACAAACGCAAGTTTGACCTTGAAGAGAGATATTATAGACGAATCGAATGAATACAAAAAAATATTTTCCTCTATAATCCGGAAAGCGGGTTAAGTTGGTTATTTGAATTTGGGTATTGTTTGGTTATTGTATCTTGTACCTTGGTTATTAGTTTGTAGATTTATCTTCTCTTTGCCCTTGCTCTATCCCTGGCTGCGCGAGCGCGCGCCCTGCCAGCCTGGGCCTTGGCCCTGGCCTCGACCTTCTTCTTCTGTGCCCTGGCCCTTACTTCCATCTTGATGGAGTTTCGGAGGCTCTTGATTTTGTTCTTCGCCGCCTTGACGTCCTTCTCTGATTTGTAGCCGGGGATGTTAAGTTCCGCGGACCCCTCGGGGTCCATCCCGTAGCAGACAACCTCGCTGTGAATCGAGTAGAGGAGTGTGAAATCGAGATCCTGCAATATCTCCAGGGGGGCGCTGGGGACGAGCTTGTGCACCTCGTTGATTATGCTGGTTCTAGGTGGCGCTACGTAACCTTCCTTCTTCTTTACCATGACCTTCTCCTTTGTTTTTTGCGCTCCATACTACCAAAACCGCCCCTCTCAATGTACAATAAAAAGCTAAAACTTTAATTAGTGAACATTCGTGTCCGTCAATAAGCCGGATTTTCAATGATTCGTGGATTGATGTTTGTTTTGTTGTTATTCTTGAAAAAATGGCAAACGATTAAAAGGAGGGGAGAGCATGAAGAAATTTTTAAGAATTTATATCGGGACGCTGGCTATCGTGTCCGTTCTGGCGCTTTCGGTGTGCGGGCATGCCGAGAAGATTCACCTGACGCCGGATGTTGCCTGGGCCAGGGCGGCGGAGGCCTACAGGTGTTGCACCCAGCAGGCGTATCTGAATGCCATGAGCCGTCTTCGCGAGCTGGCGAAGGACGAGAAGCCTGGCACGTGGTGCGTCGTCCTCGACGCGGACGAGACGGTTATCAGCAACGTCCGGTTTCAGGCCGAGCTACAGGCCTCGGGCGGTGACTTTACGAACGAGGGTTGGACGGACTGGTGCAACAGGGCCGAGGCGACGCTTCTCCCGGGCGCCAAAAAGTTCTGCGCTCTTGCGAAGGAGCTCGGCGGAAAGGTCATAATCGTCACCAACCGCAAGGCGATAGTGAAGGACGCCACGCTCAAGAATTTAACGGCAATAGGCTTGCCGTACGACGTCTGCCTTGTCCGCGAGGGCCCGTACGCCAAGGACCGTAAGAAGGTCCTGCGCCGGGATGCCATCAAGAAGGGGACGATTGCGACGCTTCCAGAGGGGATGACATTGCCGCCGCTCAAAATCCTCATGCTCTGCGGCGACCAGACGCACGATCTGTATAAGCACGAGGAGTCCTTCGATAGTATAAAGGATCGATTTGCAGCGGACCTCGTGATTATTCCGAACCCGATGTATGGCGACTGGTACAAGAGCAGCGGTGCGTACATTGAATCTGAAAAGCCGTCGGCGGCGGCACCGTCGGAGGCCATCACCTGGAAAGAGGCGATGGGCAAAGTGGGGGAGAACGTCCTTGTCGAGGGAACGATCGTAAACGTCTATGTCCCCGACCGTGGACCGGCGAAGCTGAACTTCGACAAGAACTGGCGCGATAGCCTCACCGTGGCGGTTTTCGGTGCCGAGAAGTTCGGCGACCTGCGGTCTGGCTACTTGGATAAGAAGGTCCGTGTCTCCGGCATGGTGGATAAGTGGCAGGACTCGGTACAGATCAAGGTGAGTGACCCCTCGCAGATACAGGTTATTGAGTAGGGCTCTTCTTGCTTTTGAGGGCCGAGATGATCTCGGCATACCCGGCTGTCGACCGAAGTTCCTCGAGGTCCTCGTCCTTTTCCAGCCAGTCAAGGTCGTCGTAGCCGAGGGAGACGGCCTTATTGAGGGCCGCCAGGGCCTTTTCTTTACGGTCCGTCAGGGCGTAGCTGCAGGCGAGGTTGTAGTGAACGAGGGGATCGCCGGGCTTTAAACTGGAGAGGTGCTCGTCCATGGCTAGGCCCTCTTCGTAGCGCCCGACCCTTGTGTAGTCGTCAGCCAGGGGTATGAGGGCGGGCAGGAAATCGGGGTCTTCCTCCAGTATGCCCTCGTAGAAGGATATCTCGAATTCGAGGTCCCCCGCTTTTTCCTTCCTTTTCATTTCACTGGCCTGTGACTATTCTAGTTATAAAGGGATACTTCGACAAGACTCAGGATAAACAAAAAGGGAGCAAGGAATAAAGATAATTGGAAGAGAGGCATATTTATGTATGCCGGGTTCAGGTTTAAATGACGATTTCTAATATTGAACTTTTCCAGGAGTTAATGAAAGAGTGGCCGGGGAGTCGCGATATGGCCGAAAAGCTTCGCGGCGATGCCTCCGACAGGGAGTTTTACCGCCTCAGGGTTGAAGGAGCTGGTTCGGCTGTTCTGATGGTCCTTGCCGGGCCACACAGAGGAGGGGAGCTGCCGTTTATCAACATCGGGAATCACCTGGCCGCTATGGGGGTGAGTGTCCCGGAACTATACGCATATGATGAGGAGAGGGGCCTGCTTCTCCTGGAGGATGCGGGGGATTTCACACTCCAGGACGAGCTGGCGGGCAAGGGAGATGAAGTATACAGGAAATATTACCGGATGGCGATAGACGAGCTTGGAAAAATCCACTATGACTCCGGGCGGGACAGCGAGAAGCACTGCGTTGCCTTCGATCTCCGCTTCAATGCGAAGAAGTTCATGTGGGAGCTGGACTTCTTTATCGAGCATACGCTTCAGGGATACATGGGACTGGAGATCTGCCCCGCCGACCTGTCTTTGTTGAGGCAGATTCTCGCCCGGATTTGCGATTCTATTGCAGGCCTTCCAACCGTCCTCACGCACAGGGACTACCATTCGCGCAACCTCCTCGTGAGGAACGGACGGCTCGTTGTCGTGGATTTCCAGGACGCACGTCTCGGGCCCTGCCAGTACGACCTGGCGAGCCTTCTCCGCGATTCGTACGTTGTCCTGGACGACGATACCCGCGACGAGATGATGGAACACTACATCTCGGTGAATGAGAGGAAGGAAGGTACGCCCGTTGACAGGCGGCGTTTTCGCGCGGACTTCGACCTCGTAAGCGTACAGAGGTGCCTCAAGGCCGCGGGGACGTTTGGCTACATGTACACGGTCAAGGGCAACGATTCCTACCTGAAGTATTTAAAGCCGGCGTTCGCCAACGTGAGAGAGATCATCGCCGCCAACCAAGAACTGGCTACTCTGGGAAAGCTACTTCTTAAGTATATAGATACATGATCTAATCGACCGGTGAAGATCGAGGATAAATCCGCGAGCGAAACGAGCTAATTTGTGTCATGAAAGCGATGATTCTCTGTGCCGGATTCGGCGAGCGTTTGATGCCGTTGACGACGGAACTCCCCAAGCCCGCTTTCCCCCTGGCCAACCGCCCCTCGGTCTGGTACACGCTCAGGCTTCTGCGGTCCTGGGGGGTGGACAGCGTCATCGTAAACGCCCACCATCTTCCCGATGTTTTGACGGAGACCGTTCGCGCGTGCTTGCCGGCGGGGATGGAGGTGGAGTTCTCGATGGAGAAAGAGATTCTTGGTACCGGAGGGGGGCTGAGTAGAGTGCGCGGTTTCTTCCGCGATGATGAACCATTCATACTGATTAACGGAGACATACTGACGGACATGGACATTGCCGGGGCGGTCGAATTACACCTGGCGCGGGGAGCGGTTGTCACTATGGTCCTCTCCGCAGACTCCAGACGGAAGCAGCTCGGGGAGGTGAAAGTGGACCGCGAGGGTCGCGTCCGATCCATACTGGAGAGGCCCGATAATTCCGGCGTTTTGAAGCCCGCGTTTTTCACCGGCATTCACGTCATGTCCCCACGCATATTCGATTATCTGGCGGACCGGCCACGCTCCTGCCTGGTGAGGGACTGCTATTGCAGGATGGTTGATGATGGGGAGAGGCTGTTCGGTTATTTCATGGATTCATACTGGAGTGACATCGGGACGCCACGGATGTACCTGGCGGCGAACTTTGACGTACTGGACGGTGCCTACTCTCCGCCGTTCGAGCTCCCCATGGAATCGGAGGAGCCGGCGTGGGCGACATTGGAGAAGCCCTTCCTCATTGGCAAAGAGACGAGCCTCGGACGGGATGTACGGGTAGGGCCCAATGCTGTCGTGGGGGGCGGGGCCGTTCTGGAAGACGGCTGCGAGATCAGGGAGAGTGTCGTATGGCCGTGCGCGAGGGTTACCGCCGGCAGCAGCCTCGTGAGGGCTGTTATGGGTAGGACCACTATTCTAAAAATATAAACCGCAAAGGCGCGAAGGACGCAAAGGGAAATAGCATCTGAATGACCCTGATTGGAATTGATTTAGAACTTGGATGGATGCTGTATACTATTGGCCAGATTGTCATTGAAGGAGCTGTTGCTGGAATTGTGCTCTGTCTATTATTATGCAGAAGCAAGCGGGCTAAGTGATCTATGGAGAAAAGGCGTATCATGATAGGCGTTATCGGCGCGAGCAGGGCGGATGACGAGGCCGTCGCCCTTGCTGAAGAAGTCGGCAGGGGGGTTGCCCGCGGCGGGGGTATTCTGGTCTGCGGCGGCCTCGGGGGAGTCATGGAGGCGGCGGCCCGGGGGGCCAAGGAGGAGGGCGGCGTAACCGTGGGGGTACTGCCCGGCCAGCGACGGGACCATGCCAACAAGTACATCGACATACCGATAGTAACCGGCATGAGCTTCGCGCGGAACATAATCATCATCAGGTCGTCAAACGTGGTGATCGCGGTGAAGGGCGCGAGCGGGACGCTCTCGGAGATAGCGTATGCGCTCCAGCTCGACGTCCCGGTCGTGGGCCTTAAGACGTGGCGCCTTTCCGAGATAAGCGATATCGGGAAACGGATTCACGAGGAGGATGATCCATCTTCGGCTGTCAGGAAGGCCTTCGAACTAGCGGGTTCGAAATAATAGGGGTTAATCAGTGTAATCCGTTAAATCCGTGGTTATTTTCGGCAATATTTTAACAGTCAGCATGATAAGAACATGAAATCGGAGCTGGTAGAGGTGGTAATCAGGGAAGTAGTCCCTACTCCGGGCGGCTTCGCGGTCTTCCTTGGCAACCACGAAAAGACGTTTGTGATATACGTTGACCACGACGTAGGGGCCGCCATTCTGATGTTCTACAAGTCTATCGCAAAGCCGCGGCCGCTGACCCACGATCTCATAGGCTCCATCCTCACGGGACTCGAGGCGCGGGTTCACAAGGTGGTTATCAATGACCTGAAGGCCAACACCTTCTATGCCAGATTGATTCTCTCGGAGGAGAGCAGCGGGCGAAAGAGGATAGTGGAGATAGATGCGCGTCCGAGCGATTGTGTGGCCGTTGCCCTCCAGCAGGATGTCCCCATACTTGTTGCCAGGGGTGTCCTCGAAAAGGTCAAGGACGTGAGCGAAATGCTCGGCGGTGAGGAGCCTTAAATGTTGTCAATGGTGTAAGATTAAAAGTCTAAGGTAGTTGCTTGATTTTGCCCGCGTTACGCTTCCAATTGTTTTACAGTGATGAACAGGATGATTGCCGCAGGCTTCATGGTCGTCTCTTTATCGCCGCCCAACTCCCTAAGCTTCGAAAGTATCTTTTCGGGTATTAGGTGGTCGGCAACAACGAGCGTATCACCGCTACAGAGGTAGGCTTTGGACTTGATGGAGTTTCGGAGCGTTATGGGACGTATAGCGGGCTCAGTCAAGCTAATGTCGCATTCCAGTGCTAGTTGGACACCGGCTTTCCCCTCTTCTCTGTCCTTGAGCAAAATATGGAACCTACAGCCTACATCCCTATAGTCAAAGCTGGTGATTTTCTTTTTTTCACCTTCTGGCTTCCTAACGGTGGGGAGGGGAAGGTTTCTAAAAGACTTTATGGCTATTCCTTCATTATTGATTGCCACAAACGAACCTGAGTAATAGAGGCTAACATTGGCGTGTTTTTGCAGCTTCTTCACAGCCTTTCCGAAATCAAATTTTTTCACCAAGCCGAGGTCAAGACCGGTATCTTCCCAGTCAATACCCGCAACTTCTGTGTCTGCTGGATACAGGCTCAATACGCGTAAGGTGAGAAGATACTGGCTCTCCCGTGCGGTCTCTTCTTTCTCCGCGTGAGATTGCACGGAAAGCAAGACGACGCACGAGAATAAAAGAACAAAACCACGAAGTAAATTCTTCCTCATTGTGTCCTCCTTTTTCCATAGAACTTTTGACACTATCCCAAAAACCTTACCATTTTTATGATATGCATTCTAGGGCGTCCTTATGCTGTACCTGCATCCGCAGTAGCTCTGGCGGTAGAGGTGGTACTTTTTGCTGAGCTCGATGCTCCTCAGGAAGCCGTCCTTTTTTTTATAATCGCCCTCGCAGAAAGCCATACCCGTTACCCGGCCTGCTCTCCGCCCCGCTTCGTTGACCGCCTCCGGATTTTTGTGCGGGCTGATGGTGAGCGTTGTGCCGAAGAGATCGAAGCCGAGGCGCGAGGCGGTTCTGGCCGTATCGAGCAACCTGAAATAAAAGCAGATTTCGCACCTTTTCCCTCCTTCCGGCTCGTCCTCGAAGCCGCGTGTCGCCAGGATCCAGAGCTCGCTGTCATACGAGCCGAGCATTATCGGCATTCCGATCCGGCGGCAGAAGCCCCGCGCGTCTTTGAGCCTGGTGCGGTACTCGCTGATGGGCCAGATGTTAGGGTTATAGAAGTAGCAGGTAATATCCAGCTTCTCCTTAAGGGATTCGATGACGTGCGTGGAGCACGGCGCGCAGCAAACGTGCAGCAAAAATTTCGTCTTACCGGCCATCTTCTTGCTTAATTATAGTCCGGATCCAACGAAGAAAGCACTGAAGAAGAAAAAACTGTAAGAAGAAAAAACATCCACGAATTACACTAATTAACACGAATTACAAAATAGAGTAAAACCGCAAAGGCGACCATCGACAAGCTCGGGACAGGCGCGGGACGTAAAGAATAGAATGAGATGAAAAATAAATAAAACCATAGAGGCCACTGAGATTAACTACGGTTAAAAGTTCAAGGTTGAAAGTTAAAAGAGAAGATATTCAACCGCAGAGACACGAAGAACGCAAAGATGTATTTAAAAGAAAAAAACGTAACCGCGGATTGGACGGATTATACGGATTTATAACATCGCGCTGAAAAACAGAGGGTAATTGTTATAGAGGTATTAACCTGTGCAATTGTTTTTATTACCCTGGTGCAAGCTGGAGTAGTAAGCATTAACTAACTTAGTAGTAAATCCCAGTAGTGTCCCAACGTTAGTCAAACAACATCAGTTGGTTATGAAAGTTGCTGTCCTTGAATGTGTGATCGAAATCCGTAAGTGCCTCTAACAGAGGTGATTTCTCGAAAAGAGACACGCTCAGAATCTGTAGAATTGTGTAGAGCGGAAGATCTATCTGAAGACGCTTGCGGATGATTGCAATGAGCAGGTAGGTGCTGATGGCTATCCAGATTTGTGTTTTCACCGCATTGGGGCTTGTCCCGTAAAAAGCCTTGATGCGGAGATGTTGCTTGATCCATTTGAAGAACAGTTCGATCTGCCAGCGAAGCCGGTAGAGATGGGCTATCGTAAGAGCCGGAGAGTCGAAGTCGTTGGTCAGGAAGATCAGTAGCAGGTTGGTCTTGGCGTCGAAGAATTTGATGCGTCGTATCGGTTCGGGGTAAGCCTTTGCCGGATAGAAAGTGGTGAGCAGGACGGTCTGGTCGCAGATCAATCCGGTTGTTTTGTCTACTGGATGTGAGTATCGCCGGCGGAACTTGAAGTTGGCTTTGGCGCGGGTTACGAAAAACGACTTGGCAGTATGGAAGTGATAGAGGCGACTGAAATCCAGGTATCCGCGATCCATAATATAATAAGCGCCGGGGAAGGGAATTAGACAGTCGAGGACGTTGACATCGTGCAGTTTCCCGTCGGAAATCAGAATAAATTCGGGGATGGCACCGCGGAGGTTGAGCAAAGTATGTAACTTGATCGCGCCTTTGGTTCGACGAAAACGAGCCCAGGGGAACATAGATAAACAGAGATCGATCGTCGTGGAATCCAGGGCGTAGACTGTGGCATCCAGATCCACTCCGATGTCTTCGTCGACGTAGAGGCGGCGAGCTTGCTCTATCAGAACTTGAGCAAACTCGGCATAAATGCGCCAGTCGCGCTTCTCGTTGGCATTGGATAGATTGTTGCGAGAGACTGTTGAGCGAATGCCCATGTGAAATAACTTGGAGCGCATAGCCCGCAGACAAGCTTCGATGTCGCGAAGACTCTCGCGATAGGTTAATTGGGCAAATGCCATGACGCGGTAATGGTCGGTACAACGGAAAGTCTTGACCTTGTGATCGCCTCGGTAGCGCTGAACGATGGTATAAAAACGATGCCAGGGAATATGCTGCATCAGCTGGGAGAAGATTGTCGTGCCGGTGTACATGCCCACCCTCCTTGCGTTTTGAAGGGTGTGAGCGTACACTCACTTTCAAGTCGGAAACAGGCATTTTTCTTTGCAACTTCCTATTTAATAGCATCTTGCGAATTTTAACGAAGCGAACGTTGGGACACTACTGAACGGCTATATCGAATGCAAAACAACGCCATTTGTTCAATCGGGGAAAATATTGAATATGGAAGGGGATTCCAGATTTCTACAAGAGCGGTGCAAAATCAGGGAAAAGAATATCCCTTATTATTCTCTGTGGGTTACTGGATGTTGTGAATTCCTGGGTATGAATCCGAAACAGTAACCTTCCGCCTCTTTGCGGAAAATAACAAATCTTCCGATTCCAGGAGAAGTTATGGTCGGGTCTTGCGGGGGGTGAGGCGCTTCCGGGGGAGCTTGCGCTTAATGGTAAGCTTGAGGTCGTAGCAGA
>JAVCDC010000096.1 GCA_030765135.1 Candidatus Tritonobacter lacicola
CTTCTGCGATAAAACACTGGATTAAGCATAGGGGGGACCTCTACCGGGAAAAACAGGGTGTTACAGCTCAAATCAGAAGGAAAAATCTGTCCAAATCGGCGATCTTAGATTATTTTGGACAGCACTGTAAAAATACCTATTAAGCTCAACATCCGTTTCCACCGTTTGACACGTCTGGCGACAATTCGGTACTCCACGTTGTTAGCGAAGCTAACTCCCTTTTTCTTTTTTCAATCGTCTTTTTTCTTTAAGAGTTAGCTGTGGCTTTTTCTTTACATTTATCTTTTTTAAGTCTCTTCCTTTACTCACTAGATGCCTCCTTTATTAATTGCGTCGAGATTAAGTCTAACTGAGCGCGAAGGATAACCCGCTGGGGTCACGAGCGCAGCGAGTGTACCTCAGTCGGTGTTCATCCTGTTGTTCTCCGCCACTCAGATTTAGTCAGATCCCCCTTTGTTACCAGGCTCCGGGATACTTGATTCTTAGAGGTCTAACCATGTTCCCATAATACAGCAGGCCTTAAAAGATGCCCATTGCTAATTGCAAAGATTTAACCCCAAATCGATTGGTTAGGTTCTGTGTTTATAGCCTCATTTGTCTAGTTTAAGTATCTGACCCCCTTCCCCTAATTAAAGTGCTCTCCTAAAAAGTTTCCGAAGCCCGCGATCCGATTAATAAGTCAAGAGTAAAGATTTGACCCCATTCCTTCTTGAAATCACAATCTGTGATTTCAAGTTCGAGAACTCGTCATCCGTCAATTGGAACATGAAGTCATCCGGGAATCTTTCCATATTTCGTTTTACCGCCTGAATCATAACACGCGGTTCAACTTGATATAGCTCCGCTAAATGCGTACTTAACATCACCTTCTGTCCCCGCAGCCAGAATATCGCCTGTTCAATTCTCTCGGAGGGGATAACTGGAATTCTTTTCTTAACCACCATAGCACCTATGTTTGATGAATACATTTATGAGAGAGCGGCATCCTGCGTGTGTTAACAGGGACACCTTTTGCAACAAACTCCCTTCCAGCATATTATAAATAAATAAACCAGAGGCGGCGTCACGCTGGCAATACAGTTAAGGTAGAAAGGACCGTGAAGCGCATGGACAATTTCATCCATAAGGGCCTGAATCCTACATGCAGATCATTATTTTGCCGTCCCGCTGGGTCTTGGAGCGCTCGATGGCCTTGACGGCGTCGGCCAGGGGGAAGCGGGCTGTTACGATGGGCAACATGTCTATCTCCCGCATCGAGATCATGCGGATCACCTCGCGGAATATCCTGTGGCCGGAGTGCCCCCTCGAACCGTAAATCTTGCCTCTCTTCGAGACAAGCGTATCGAAGAAGAAGAGCGTCTTCTCCGGCGACCGCCCCAGGTACACGATCTTACCCTCCAGCGACATGCACTTCTCCATCTCGGGCAGGGACGTCGCCGGTGCGCCGGCAGCTTCGACCTGGAAGTTGGCGCCGAAACCTTTTGTAATCTTCATTACCTCCTTGTGGGGGGAGGAGCCTTTCTCAAGCAGCTGTTTCGGATTAAAAACGTATTGCGCGCCGAGGGCCCGGGCCAGTTCCAATCTCTCCCCGGATATGTCGAAACCTATAACGACGGACGCGCCCGCGGCTTTCGCCAGGGCGACGGCGGCGAGGCCAATCGAGCCCGTCCCGTAAACGACGACGTAGCTGCCCGGCTCGATACCGCCCGCGGCGGGGAATATGCCATTATAGGCAACTGATATCGGCTCGATGAGGGCGCCGGCAACAAAGGCCTTCTCCTCATCGCCGTAGACTTCTTTCAACTCATCGATCTTCCAGCAGTACTTGGAATCGACGACGACGTATTCCGCGTCCGCGCCATCTACCGCAAAACCAACCATCTCCATCCTGACGCAGTGGTTGAGAAGGCCGGCGCGGCAGGCGTGACACTCCCCGCACCACATCATCCCTTCTGCCGTCACCATGTCCCCCTTGCTGAAACCGGTAACACCGGCGCCAAGCTCCTCGACGGTCCCGGAGAACTCGTGGCCGATAACACACGGGAACCTGGCGGGTCCCGAGTAGATCATGTAGCCGTCGTCATCCGTCTGAAAAAAGTGGGAGTCCGAGCCGCAGATACCGCACCGGCGGACACGAATCAGCACCTGGCCCGGTGACGGCGCCGGCTTTGCAACCTCCTTGAGCTCCATCGATGGATGGCGCCACACGGCGTTGGAGTTAAACGCGAGGCGGTTCTTCTCCTCGTACGGGCTCAGCTCGTAATCCGTGCGCGGCTCCCATGCCGCCTCTACCACTAGTGCCTTGATAATTACCCCCTTTGCGTACTGTTACTATTAGAGAAGCATTATTATACGACAAGATGAAGAAATTGAATATTGAAGATTGAAAATTGTGAGGGAAGAGCGAAAGGGTTAATCACTTGAACCGTATTTACCCCCTCACCTTAATCCTCTCCCCCACAGGGGGAGAGGAAATATATGACTCAATCGTCATTCTTCAGTTTCCCTATCTCCCTGTGCCAGGCGATTGTCTCGCGTATCCCGTCCGAGAGGCTGTACGGTGGGATGTAGCCAAGC
>JAVCDC010000132.1 GCA_030765135.1 Candidatus Tritonobacter lacicola
CTGCCTGGAACACCCCCTCACCTTAATCTCCGTCGTCGAGCGCCGTACGTTTCGCCCTCCCGCCAGGTGAGGGGAGAGGGGAAGAAGGCAATAAAGGGAAGAGATGCTGGAAACTCGAAAACAAATAACGAATATGAACCGCAAAGACGCCCCTCTTTCATCGGGACAGGCGCCGGACGCAGAGAATAACAAACAAAAGACAAGAAATTAGACAGGATAACAGGATTTACAGGATATATAAGAAGGGGCAACAAACAAGAGAAAGAAGAAGAGAAAGATATTAGACAGGATAACCCCGATAAATCGGGGCGGGCACGATAAACAGGATGTTTTATCCTGTGAATCCTGTTGATCCCGTCTGATTCTCTGGAGCCTGTTACGAGGCGGAGCGTCGTAACAAGATTAGAGTTTGCCTGCGTCAAAGGATTATGACCCATTGCTCAAGTAAAAACCTGGGAAATTATTTAAATAAATCGGGTTGACAACCTATCCGCAGGCGTGTATATTCTCCAACCCTCAGTTATGGATAGGTTCGAAAAAGTTATCAGCGATTACCTGGTCCCGATCTCAAATCTCGGGCCGCAGATAGAGGACTCCCTCTATATCCTGCACAACGACGGGTCATTTGTCTACTCGCAGGGCTACTACCATCCCCCCGGGGCCATCTTCGGCAAGGTAATAAACTACCCCTTCCCGGGCGGCTCGCTGAACTTTTTCGGGCGGGATTACGAGTCGATCGCCAAGCCCGTGGAGGAGGGGGTGAGGCAGTCCATCGCGAACGATTTCCAGGCCTCCGAGTACATCAGGCTCCACCCGGAGCTCACCGAGGACGCCCGCAAGAACCTGATCACCGATTATCATTTCAAGTTCCCTCTCAATGATCTTAAAGGATACTTCGATAACCGCGGATCACTGAAGACCGCCATGGCGAAGCGCCCCCAGTTGAGGGGGACCATAGAGGAGCTGTCCGACATGTTCAAATTTCCCATAGAGGACATGGGGTGCACGGGCTCCCTCGTCTACGGGAGGCTCGACGATATCGACGAGGACGTCGACGTCGTATTTTACGGTACGGTGAAAGAGAACCGCCGGGTCCTGGACATGGTCTACGAGCTGCAGAAGGACCCGGACCACCGTATATTCGAGTACGGCAGATACTGGCCGATCCGGTTCATACACAACGGCACCATCATCTGCACCTTCTACAACTACATAGACTGGGACGAGGTCCCCCTTCCGTCAGGCTGCGGAATCAAGCTCGTCGAGGAAAACGTCACGGCGACGTTCGAGATCACCAACGCCGATCACTCCGTCTACATGCCGCTCGTATTCAAAATCAAGGACTGCAAGGTCAATGGAAAAGAGCGGGAAATCGGGTACTTCTACATATACGACAGCTCGATAAGGGGAGAGTACTTCGAGAGCGAGATACTCGAGGTCAAGGGCAAGGTGATAAACATCACGAGGGGGAAAGAGAGCTTCGATATAATTCTAACCACCATCAGGCACGATATCAAGAAGCTCCGCGAGGTCCCAATCTTCGGCGATTTCGGCACCACGCCCACGGGTTAATTCCGCTCACGGAAGCGTGGGGTATTTACCAACATTTACATCACAGCTGCTGACCGGTGTGTTTAAAATCAGAAAGTTGAATGAGTTAAATGAGTTGAGATTGCTTCGTCCCCTTCGACTCGCTACGCTCGCTCAGGGTCCTCGCAATGACGAATAAACTCGTTACATACTGCCAGCAGGCAATGAGTTAAAGAAGCCCCCTCCCCTTAATCCCCTCCCCCGTTGGGGAGGGGAAATATGGTTATGGAATTTGCCGTAACTTTTGAACGTTACCAATTATTTACAGCAACTCATAAAACTCATTAACTCATGGAACTCTTTTTCTTATTCGTTAGTCAGCCTTATATTGTCGATGAAGACCGTCCCCGGTTCTTTCGGGTCCCAGACGAATATATTGAAATACGAGACATCGGAGAGGTCGATTTTTTTCGCGATGCCGTCGAGCCTTATGGAGATGGTCTTACTCTCCTCAGGAGGGATTTTGAAGCTCAGCGTGCTCTGTTTCCGGTGGCCCGAGCTCTTGAACTTGACGTTCAGCGACAGGTCCTTTTTATCCGGGTTAAAGGCGTCGAACTTCAGGTAGCGCCATTTGGAGAAGTCCGCCAGCCTCCCCTCGTACCGGAAGCTCGGCCCCCCGCCCGGCTGCCAGTCCAGCCGGACAGAGCTTTTCCCGCTCGTCGCGTGCTCCTTTGATAATCCAGCCTTGATTTTATGCTTCAGCCGCCACCGCGAAAGCTCGCGGGGGTCCTCGAAGTCCCAGAGAATTTTCACGGCTTTTTTCTTCCCGCCGTCTTTCACGGTTATGGGCCGGCCCGTAAAGGGGGAGTACTTCCACTTTTCCCCGGCCTTCGCGGGCGCTTTAGGCCGGACCTTGCCGGCTCCCTTTCCCGCCCGGGAGATATAATCAAGGATGCGGCCCATCTCCTCTCTCCGGGAGTAGAGGAGGCCGGGGTCGTGCGTGAAGTCGTCGAAATATTTCACGATCCCGTCGTCTATCTCCATGGCTTTCTCCGCCCGCGCCGTGATCCCCGCAAACCGATCGCCGGCGCCGGTACGGGATATTTCATCGAGCCTTTCCCCGAGCATCCGGAAGTACTCGTAATCCTCCAGGCCGTCCCGTATCGCTTTTACACGGAGTGATGGGATGGGGTCCTTCTCCCCCGGGTAATATATGAACCCGTTGCCGTTTTGTCCGGCGAAGTTGTTCGGGTCCTTCCAGACATCTCCCTTCCACCAGTCAACGCACCAGTTGAGGTAACCGTCCAGCTTGAGCTTCCAGCACATCCACGGCAGGATGCGGCAGTTGATGAGGTCCCAGTCAAGGACGAGGGCGGGGAAGGGCGGCGTCGGGCTGGAGGTGTAGGTCCAGACTTCCTTCCCCCGGGCCTGTAATTTCCTTGCCAGCTCGAGCCTCTTCCGGTCGAGCTCGTACATCCTCGGGCACCAGATGTCGATGTCGGGGTATCCCTCCTGGACCATTATCGTGCAGAGGTTCTTCATCCCGGGGTCGCCCTCGTGTACGAGGCGCGTGACTTCTTTTGTTCTCTCCCCGGGTTTCTCGTCGAGTATGTACGAGAAGGCCCCCCGGTGCCAGCCTCTCTCGCTGAGGTGCTCGCCGATCGACCGGTAGGTGGCTACGAGCTCCTTCTGCCCGCGGAACCCGATCCACTTGCCCGGCTGCCACGCCCCGTATTTCGCCGAGCCCCAGCCCGGCCACTCGGGCCCGACGGCGAAGACGGGCTGGTCGAGCCGCCTGACATAGAGATTATATCTTCGATCGAACAGGTTGTAGTCGAACCGGGGCGCGCCCTTCTCCATCGATAGGAAGTCCGGCTCACCAACGCTCCTGAGGGGCGTTATCCGGTGTTTGAGCATGCTGATAAAGAGGGCCCTTTGGACGGCCTCCAGCCTTTTCCTCCAGTCCTTCTCAGTCTCGCCGGGTCTCCTGGGATATCCGGAGGCCGGGCTTATCGAGTCGATGGCGAACGGAAGGTGGTGCTTATCGGGTATGGAGAAGTCCCATACGGTGAGGCTCAATACGATTCGCTTCGGTTTGCAGCCTTCCGGCTTCACGGTGATGGTGCCCGAGTAACTGCCGGGGCGTGTGCCTCCGGGCACGCGGATGGAGACCCAGACGGGCCGCACCTCGCCCTTCGGTACGGTGATGAGGCGTTCATCACCGGCCCTCGACAGTGCCAGGGGGTCGGGCTGGGGACCGCGATGGTCCTCCCCGTAATACGGAGGTTTTGTGGGAATATAGCCGATGGGCAGGACCGTAACAGCGCCGGCCCCCAGCACCGGACCGCTTTCTCCCGTTTTCAGGTCGGTTATCCGGATGCCCTTATCAAGATCGAGCTCTACGGGTCCGGAACCGGCATAGAGCGCCAGCTGGAAGGCCTCTGTCTCGTTCCTGGCCGCGTAGAGCCTTACGCTCCCGGTCTGGATGCCCCTGAAAGACCGGACGTCCTGGTAGACTTTTTCCGTCGGCCCGGCAATACCCAGGAGGTAGTCGTCATCCGTTTTCGGTTTGAAGCCTGTGATGTCCTTTCCGCCGGCTGGGCAGTAGCGCCACCCGAGGCTTACTTCGTGAGAGCAGCCGGGGCATTGCTGTGCCGAAGCAGCGCTCACAAGGATGAGCAGCAGCATTAGGCAAAGAGCCGAAACAAGAATGCTTTTCATATAAAAAATAACCGCGGATTCAACGGATTATACGGATTTCCAAAAAACGCTAAATCTATGTTCAAGATTGAACTTCCTCGATATCTTGATAGTATAGGAATTTGTTATTTAAACTAGCCACAAAGGCACGAAGAAGAACTAATAATAATTATTCTTTGTGTCTTAGTGGCAAAAGTCCCCGGCGAAGCCGGGATAAGTGCCAATGCCTCTTTTGTAACTTTTCGTCCAACGTTTTCCTTTTCACTACTTTTCAACTAGCAGTAAACGTAATTGCATATAGTAGGACTTTGTCGTCATTCCCCTCACCCTACTCCGTCAATACTGCCGGATCTACGACCTGATCTTCGACCGGATCATTCGACCTCTCCCTCCAGGGGAGAGGGGAAAATTCCAGGCACGTTACGACGCGGAGCGTCGTAACGAGAAAGAATCCGCCTAATCCGTTTAATCCGCGGTTTTATTTTTTTTAAGATTTATCCAGGCGCTCGTGTGCAAGGGAGATAATCTTCTCGACGACTTCCGGTATCGACATTCCCGTGGTGTCCACCTCTACGGCATCATTGGTTTTCACCAGGGGGCTGTCGGCTCTTGTGCTGTCCTGCTCGTCCCTGGCCGTGACCTCCCGGATTACCTCCTCGATCGAAATCATCTCGCCTTTCTCTGTGAGCTCGAGGTGCCTCCGCCTTGTCCTCTCCTGAACGGAGGCGTTGAGGAATATCTTGAGATCGGCGGAGGGCAGGACAACGCTGCCGATATCCCGTCCCTCCATGACAGTGCCTCCCGCCGCGGCCATCTCACGCTGCAGTGGAACGAGGGCGCGCCTGACACCCGATATCTTGCCGACTACGGATGCACCCTGGCCGATGTCCTGCTCCCTGATTGCGGCGGAGACGTCCTCTCCGTCGAGATAAACGAGGCACTTCGGCTCCCCGTCCTCCACGGTGTTCTCCAGCTTTATGGATGAATTCCTCGCGATATCGGTGAGCCTCTCCTCGTCTGTCCATGGAATATCTTCCTTCTTCGCCTTCAGTGCCACGCAGCGGTACATGGCGCCAGTGTCGATATAGAGGTAGCCGAGCTTTTTCGCAACCAGTTTTGCTATCGTGCTCTTACCCGACCCCACCGGCCCGTCGATGGCGATGGTAAGTCTCTTTATCATACTCTCCCCTTTGTATTGATACCTCTTGGTTTCTAAGACCAGCGGAAATCCTCATAGATGGTTACTAGCAGTTGCTAAGGGTTACTAGAGGTTACTACCTTTTTCTGCCAATAGCTTATCGTAGAAACTTTTCGTAACCTATTAGTAACTTCTTCGTAACCTTTTTAGTAACGTGTATTGCTTATCCCTCCCGTGTATAGGGCCGTTCGATTGCCAAGGCGCATCCGCGCCGCCAAATAATATATCACCGCAGAGGCGCAGAGATCGCAAAGTATTTCGGAGAGGTCAGCCGCGGTGGTTTTCTGTTTAAGGTGTAATTTGCGACTCCGCGGTTCATTTTGCATTTTCAGCATTTATTAAAAAAGAAAAGCCGGGCGATGATGGATTTCGCGCCCTTGATGATGCTGCGGATGTCGCTGAGGTTCCTGATGCGCAGGAGCGTCTTGAGCATGTATGAAGGCCTGAGGTAGAACTCCCTGTATGCCCTCGACCTGGCCTCCTCGACCTCCCGCGCGGGCAGGTCCGGAGTCTCCAGGATACACTTTCCGGATGCGAAATCCTCCCATGTATCGTACTTCAGCCAGCCCTTGGCCCTGGCGGTCTCGTACACATCCGTGCCGGGGTAGGGGACGATGATCGAGAACTGCGCGCTGTCGGGGTCAAGGCGTTTGGCGAAGTCGATCGTTTCTCTTATGGATTCTACGGTCTCCCCGGGCACGCCGAAGATGAAGAAAGCCTGTGTCTTTATCCCCGCCCTCCGGCACAACTGCACGGAGCGGCGGCAGGCTTCCAGGTCGGTGCTCTTTTTCATCGCTTCCAGCATCCTTTTAGAGCCCGACTCGATGCCTATGCGCAGGTAGTGGCAGCCCGCCCTCTTCAGCAGGCTCATGGCTTCCTCGTCAAGGATATCGACCCGCGCCTGACCTATCCAGTTTACCCTTGTGGGCGATTTCTCCTCGGCGCTGCCCAGCTCGATCAGCCTTTTCCTGGTGATAAACATGGAGTCATCGTCGAAATAAATCTCGTCGGCGCCAAACCTGTGAACAACGTCTTCCATCTCGCGGAC
>JAVCDC010000074.1 GCA_030765135.1 Candidatus Tritonobacter lacicola
GCCATCCCCAACTCGGCCGTCAAGCTCTACGTAACGTACCAGGAATACGAGGCCGACAGCCCGTGGAAGAAGAGTGAGAACAAGGGCCGCGCGGGCTACGGGTGCGTCCTCCCCTCAAACAGGATACTAACGACCGGCGATATCGTGAAGGACCACACCCTGATCGAGGTACAGAAGAGCATGGTGGGAGAACACTTTACTGCCCGGGTGGAAGTTGTGGACTACGACGTCGACCTCGCCATTCTGACCGTCGAGGACGATGCTTTTTTCTCCGACCTGGCGCCCGTAGAATTCGACCGGGACATATCCATCGACCAGCCGATCCAGTTCCTGGTATTCGAGGAGTCGGGCCAGATCAGGGCCATGCCCGGCACCATCGTCAAGGTGACCGTCGACGAGTACTACCTCGGGTGGGACGAGTACCTCATATACGGCGCCACTGCGAGCTTCGAGGGGCGGGGTGGAGGCTGGAGCGAGCCGGTATTCTCGAACGGCAGGATGGTAGGCCTCTCGATGTCCTACAGCAGCGAGAAACAGTACGCCAGCATCATACCCGCCTCCATCATCCTCCACTTCCTCGACGCAATAAAGAACGGTGCCTATACCGGGTTCCCCAGCCCCGGTTTCCGGTATACCGCCCTCAGGAACCCCGACCTCAAGAATTTCCTCGGGCTCCCTCACGACACCGAGGGCATCTACGTGAGGTACATCGTGCCCGGCGGTTCCGCCGAAAGAGCCCTCCGTGTAGGCGATGTCGTCACCTCCGTGGACGGCTTCGAGCTGGACTGGGACGGCAACTACCTGCACCCCGACTGGGGCAGGTTGAATTTCAGCGACAGGATTACCCGCTACCACTATCCGGGGGAGACCGTCGAGGTCGGCGTTCTCCGCGACGGCAAGCCGGCAACAATTAAAATGAAACTCAAGCGGTTCGACCAATCCAAATACCTCGTGCCCGTAATCTGCTGTGACACCCGGCCCCGGTACATCATCATCGGCGGACTGGTCATCCAGGAACTGACCGCGGATTATATCAAGTCATGGGGGAAAAATTGGAAGAACAGGGCCAACAAGAAATTTCTTTATTACTACAAATACGAGGCCCAGGCCCAGAAATCCGATAGAAAACGCGTCGTCATCCTGAATAAAGTCCTGCCGGACAACGTCAACATCGGCTACCAGGGAATAGACAACCTGGTCGTGTCAAAGGTCAACGGGCGCCCCATCTCCGAAATCGGGGACGTGGCCGAAGCGCTGGGCTCTCCAGAGAACGGATTTCACAGGTTCACGTTCGAGGAATACGACCGTGAAATAATACTGGATAAAGACAAAATGGCGGAGGCTGACAAGAGAATAGGGGCCCAGTACGGCATCGCCCGGATGCGCAACGTAGAATAATAAATTAATAAGCGCCTGCCTGTCGGCAGGCAGGCGCTTATTAATTTATTCAGGAATTGGACGCCCGGAACTCCTCCAGGAACTCCGCCAAGGTCTTAACCCCCTTGAGCGTCATCGCGTTGTAGATGGAGGCGCGCATGCCGCCCACGCTCCTGTGCCCCTTGAGGCCGATAAGCCCGCGCTCCTTGCCTTCGGCCACGCACTTCGCCTCCAGCTCCTCGCTCGGCAGGCGGAAAGTCACGTTCATGCGCGAGCGTGAATCGCGCCGGGCGACGCCCCTGTAGAAGCCAAACGAGGCGTCGATCAAGCGGTACAACAAGTTCGCCTTCCTCTTGTTGGCCTTCTCGATATAGGAAAGACCTCCCTTTTCCTTCAGAAGCCTGAGCGCGAGCATCGAGAGGTAGATCGGGAAGCAGGGGGGCGTGTTGAACATGGAGCCCTTCTCCACCTGCGTCACGTATGAGACCATGGTGGGTAGGTCCTTCGCCCGGGCACGCTCCAGCATGTCCTCGCGTACAATTACCAGCGTCACACCGGCAGGCCCCAGGTTCTTCTGGGCGCCCGCGTAAAGCAGGCCGATCCTCGACCAGTCGACCGGGTGGCTGAGGAGGTCGGACGAGGCGTCCACGATGAGGGGAACGTCGCCCGGGTCGGGAAACTTTATCCACTCGATGCCGCCGATGGTCTCGTTCGACGTTATGTGGAGATAGGCGGCGTTCGGGTCCATCTCGAACTTACGAGGTATGTAGGTGAAGCTCGCGTCCTCGGACGAGGCGAGGACCTCGACCTCGCCGAAGCTCTTCGCTTCCTTTATCGCCTTCTTGGCCCATGATCCCGTGTTTATGTAGGCAAAAGGCTTACCCTCAACGCCCAGGTTCCACGGCACATGGTAGAACTGTGTCGATGCACCGCCCGGCAGCCAGAGGACGTGGAAGTTATCCGGCAGGCCGTAGAGCTCCCTGACCAGGGCCGAGGCCTCGTCTATCACCGCCTGGAATTCCTTCGACCTGTGGCTTATCTCGCATACCGACATCCCGGTCCCGCTGAAATCGAGCAGCTCCGCCTTCGCCTGCTTCAGCGCCTTGAGGGGGAGCGTCGCCGGTCCCGCGTAGAAATTAAGTATTCTCTTTCCCATATCCGCACCTCCGTTTTAACATGGATAAATCAGCTCGCTTTACTCGCGAATTTATCGACTATACCTAATACCATAAAACACTGACTGCCGTCCAGCACGGCTTATAAATGTCTTTTTTAAAACGATTTTTTCTTTGAGATGTATTAAAATCATGCCAGCTTATATTTCTCGGAAAGGGATCGTCCCGAAGGCGACGGCCAGACGCGCCCGGTACTGAAACCAAAAAGCGGCGGATTGCCGTAAGGAGGTAATTTTGAACGATATCGTTAAGGCTGAAGTAAAATTCGGCGAGTGGATTGAAAAGGGGTTTAACCTGTACAAAGAGAATTTCAGCATCCTTGTACTGGCATCCCTCATCGCCATACTGCTCAGTGTGGTAACGATCGGTATTCTAGCCGGCCCGATGCTTGCCGGCCTTATACTGATTACACTGAAGCTCCTCGACAGGAAAGAGCCCAAACCCGAAGTGGGAGAACTCTTCAAGGGGTTCGATTACTTCCTGCAATCCTTTCTTTTCATCGTTGTCTGGGGGGTTGCCGTCTTTATAGCAATGTTTATTGTGGGTCTTGTGCCCCTTATCGGGTCACTGGCCAGTCTTTTCTTAAGCTTAGCCGCAGGGGCTTTGCTGATGTTCGGCCTCTTTCTCATAGTGGATAAAGGGATAGACTTCTGGCCCGCTTCCCTGGAGAGCTTCAACGTGGTAAAAGCCAACTTCTGGCCGTTTCTGGGTCTGTCAATTGTCGCGGGCATAATCGGCAGCATCGGCGCAATCGCCTGCGGAATCGGCGTGGTTATTACACTTCCGATTCAATACTGTATCCTGTCCGTCGCCTACCGCGACGTGTGCGGCGGGGGTGAAAAACAAACCGCAGGAGATCAAGCATAGCCGGGGACAGAAAGAACACCGGGCAAGGACGGTAGCTGTTACAGCCATGACCGCTCCATTACTCCGTCGCGCGGACCTACAAAAGTGCCCGCAACTGGAGCAAATCAGCTGGTAGCCGTTACTCGCTCATGAGGGCGAGGATTAAGCGGGTCCTCTCGCCGGGCTTGCCCACAGCAGTCACGTTGAGTATCTGGTTTCCCTTGTTCAGGACGAGTGTGCTCCCGCCCTCGTGCGTCATGTCCATATCCACCGTCCAGCCATTTTTGACCATAGCCTTCATGTAGAAATCGGTGACGGCCTTCGGCTCGGCGTCGACCTCCATGTGGACGGAAGTCCCGTCGGCGTTCGTCACGCTGACCTCGACCAGCGCGCCGGGGTATTCTGGTATAACCCCCTTGAAGCTGGCCGGGAACTCCGCCTGACCCCAAGCCTGCGAAAACGGTAAGATTAAAGAGATTGCCAATATGACCGATGCTAATACCCTCATGTTACCTCCTTTTGGGCAATGTACCTCCAGCTGGTTGGTTACTATCTAACATCCACCAAAGAAATAAACTCATTCTCCTGTCATATGGTGTTCGCGTTTTAACCATTGTATGTTCTTCATGGCAGTATAGTAAATAAACCATTATAAGAACAACTCCAGTATGTAGAACGCATAATCTTCTTAGTCGACCGGCGGCCGGAGGGATTCGAGAAACAATAGGGAAAAATTAATATTTAAGACCCGGTCCCTACTGGAGCACTAAAATTCGAAAACTCGGAAGCAGCCGGTGCGCCCCGGAGCCGGCATTAACCCCTGGCATTAACCGCATTCTCCTTCCCTTTCAAGCCGGGATGGTTTATTATTTCCAGTCTGAAAGGTGGGCATTATGTACTGTACGAAATGCGGGGCGATGAACGACGACAACGCGTGGAAATGCACCCAGTGCGGCGAGGTTATTCAAAGAACTCCGCAGCCGCAGCACGTAACACGCGTGGAGATACCAAACTACCTGGTGCAGGCCATCCTCGTCACCATCTTCTGCTGCATGCCGTTCGGAATACCGGGGATCGTCTTCGCAGCCCAGGTCAACGGCAAGATAGCCTCCGGAGATATCGATGGAGCGATGGAATCGTCCAGAAAAGCAAAGATGTGGTGCTGGATATCATTCGGCGTCGGCCTGGCGGTTGTAATCATCTACGGGTTCATTTACGTCGGACTTATTCTCTCCGCGGTAAGGCAGGGCGTCCTGCAATAATTTCTCACCATGTCAACACTCCCTGGCCCCGGTCGGGGAGAGGATAAAGTGTACTGCCCGAACCGCCTTCAGCACATGGCTCGCCTGTTTATTAATCTACGCCTTTTTTGCGCTCTCATGCGGCCTGTTATGAAATTTATTCCGGCCCGATGAGATCAATCACACCAGAGCAAGGTTCAAGCGCAGTCACGGGAGATGGGCTGGTATTCGTCATCATCCTCGCGGCAATCGCCCTCGCGGTTCTGTTTCTTTACCATATCGACCCCGGCCAATCCAGCTTGCTCCCCCCATGCCTCTTCCACGAGCTGACGGGCCTTTACTGCCCGGGCTGCGGCTCCCTCCGCGCGCTGCACGAGCTGGTTCACGGGAACCTGGCGGCAGCCATCAGGCTCAACCCGCTGGCGATAGCCGCTCTTCCCTTCCTTGCCTACGCCTGGATTTCTTACGGCGTGCGCACATGGATAAAGAAACCGGCGGCGCGCCGGCAAGCTAAGGCATTCTGGATCTGGCTCCTGCTCGCGGCTATCATTGCGTTCTGGTTCGCGCGAAATATTCCCGTATATCCATTCACTCTCCTGTCACCATGATAATTGCAAGGTTCCTATCCAAAACACAATCCTTAACATCTCAAAGGAGGAGATAATGCTATGAACAAGGCATTACATGCATTGAAAGCGGCACGCTCCGTCGTCGTCACCTCCCACATTCAGCCCGATGGCGATGCCGTCGGAGCCACCGTCGCGCTCCTGCGCGCACTGAAGATAATGGGAAAGGAGTGCCGCGCCATAAGTCCGTCACATATCCCCGGCGGATTCATGTTCGTCTTACGCGATGAGAATGAAGTAGTCAGATACGATCCGGACAGGGATGACGGATTCCTCGGTGAGGCGGACCTCTTTGTCATCGTCGACTGCTCGAACCTCGAGCGCGCGGGAGAAGTGGGCGAGGCGATGGCCGCGCTGTCCACGCCCATCCTCGTCATCGACCACCATGCCACCAACGTTGGCTTCGGGACGCACAGTTTCATCGGGCGCGACGTGGCGTCAACAGGCGAGCTCCTGATGGACCTCTTCGAGGCCCTGGGACTGCCGATCTCACCGGAGATCGCCGTCCCCCTCTACGTGGCCATCCTCACGGACACGGGCGGGTTCAACTACCCGAGGACGACCAAGAAAACCCACCGGAGGGCGGGGGAGCTGCTGGCGGCAGGCGTCAAGCCCTTTGAAATTCACCGCAAGCTGTCTCTCGACAGGACTCTCGAGTTCATGAGGCTCGCCGGACTGGCCGTTTTCAACACCAACCTCGGCTACGGTGACGAGATCGCTTACAGCATCATCCACAACGACATCTACCGGAAATTCACCCCGAGGGTTGACGAGCTGATCATGATTCCCCCCTACCTGACCTCCATACACGGCGTCGAGGTCGGCGCGCTCTTCCTCGAGTTCGAGCCCGGCAGGATCATCGTGGAGCTGCGTTCCAAGGGTCTCGTGGACATCTCCTTGGTGGCGACGAAGTTCGGCGGAGGGGGGCACTCAGGCGCGGGAGGCGCCCGGCTCGAGGGGGAGATGCCGGGCGTCGTTTACCGGGTCCTCTCGGAAATCGAAAAATTGCTGGTCGAGGCCAGGCGCGGGGAAGTCAGCGAGGACCTCCGCGGCGAGGTCCTGTCCAGGACCTGATTTAAAAAGAAAAAACGAATATCCAATCATTGAAAATGGAGGAAGTGGATGAAAAAGGTGAGCTTTTCGGATACCGAGCCTTTCTGGAAGAGGCCGGAGCGCGTCGTTCTCGCCGTAGCCCTTAAACCGGACGGAAACGGGAACATTATTACTCTAGGGTGGAAAATGCGGACTTCCTTCAAGCCGCCGATGTTCGCCGTCTCGGTCGGGAAAACGCGATACAGTCACGATTTGATAGCCCGGAATCGTGAATTCGTTCTCGCCTTCCCGGGAGAGAGCGCGGCGAAGGACGTTCTCTACTGCGGCACGCATTCCGGGAGGTCGGTGGATAAATTCGCCGGTACGAGCTTCACGCCCATCGACGCGAGCATCGTCAAAGCGCCCCTGATAAGAGAGTGCGTCGCAAACTTCGAGTGCAGGGTAGCGGGGAGCATGGACACGGGCGATCACACTATCTTTGCGGGTGAGGTCGTCGCGTGCTGGCTTTCGGATTCTCCCGGGAGAATCCTCCTGAGCATAGGCGATGAGAACGGCTGCCTTCAACTGGCAAAAGGTTCGAGCCACACGCTCGGCGTCATCTCACCCGGTCAGGCACGATAGAGAACCAGGTTCACCGCTCGATTTAAAGGTAATAGCGGGGAGACAAAGGCCCCTTGAACGCGCCGCCGGTTCGTGATACATAAGTTTTACCGGAACAAATCTTCCACGATGAACGGCAACTTTCAATACGGACCCTCCAGGGAGACTTATATAAGGCTGCCGCACTGGGCCGAAATAGAGTGGAAGCTCCTCGAACTGCCCGACAATGCCCATAGTTTCGAACTGAAGGCGATGGAACACCGGGCGAGAAGCGCCCAGCTAAGGATCTGCGGATTCGCCTTCGAGACAGCGGAAGCACCTCCGATAGCGAGCTGCCTCCAGCTGCATATCAAGCTCTCTGAAGACACATTCCCCATGACAGCAATGGTGAGGGTCGTGAACGTCGAGAGGGACAGCGGCGACGGTCCTTACCGGGTGGAGGGGAATTTCCTGGCCTCCAGCGAAATGGAGATAAGGGAGGTGGCCGGCTTCGTGAGGAAATATTTCTAGGGGGGTAATTATCCTCAAGACCATCGAACCTCTCCCCGGATTTTCACCGGATTCAATAATGGGCAGGTGGAAAAAACTTTCCATTCTCGGAAGCGCCGCGCGGTACGACGCCTGCGCCTCTCCCGGCTCAGAACAGAAAAGGTGGATACGAAGAAAAAGAGGGCATGCAGGCAAGCTTGAACAGGGGATCTACAGAAGCTTCCTCCCCTCCGGCAGGTGCGTCTCCCTCTTCAAGGTCCTCCAGACGAACGCATGCATTAACGACTGCTTTTACTGCGCGTTCCGGTGCTCTCACAGGTACCGCCGGACGGCATTCAGCCCCGACGATCTGGCAAAAACATTCATGGAGCTTCTGAAAAAAAGATACGTCGAGGGACTCTTTCTCAGCTCGGGCGTCACGGGCTCGCCGGACAGGACTATGGAGGAGATGATCAAAACGGTGGAGATCCTCAGGTTCAAGTACCGTTACGGGGATTACATCCACCTCAAAATCATACCCGGGGCCGGCAAGGGCCTCGTGGTGAGGGCGACCGAGCTCGCCGACAGGGTGTCTGTCAACCTCGAGGCCCCCAACGACAGGAGGCTGAGCAGAATCGCGCCCGACAAGAACATCAAGCGCGACATAATGCGGCAGCTTTTCTGGGCGAAAGACCAGCATGGAAAAGGTCTGGTGCCGGCGGGCATAACCACGCAGTTCGTCGTGGGGCCGGCGGGCGAGACCGACCGGGAGCTCATCCGCTCCACTGACTGGCTTTACCGGAATATCGGGCTGGCCCGTGCATATTTCAGCGGCTATCGTCCCGTTGACGGGCCGCTCGGCAGGGGACTTTCCCCCGCGGCCGTCAGGGAGCACAGACTCTACCAAGCCGACTGGCTCATGCGGAAGTACGGCTTCTCGTTCGAGGAGATTCCATTCGAGGACGGCGGCAACCTTTCGCTCGAGGTCGACCCCAAGATGGCCTGGGCGTTCCGCCATCCCGAGCGCTTCCCCGTCGAGATCAACAGGGCACCCCACCATGAGCTGTTGAGGGTTCCGGGAATCGGGGCCGTATCCGCCGGGAAAATCATCTCGGCAAGAAGGCGCTCCAGGCTTAAATCGCTCGATGAACTGAAAGGGATGCGGATACCCCTCGGCCGGGCCCGGAACTTCATCCTCATGGATGGAAAATTCTTCCCCTCCCCAAAGAAGAGGAAGATGGACAAGAAAGAGAAACAGCTCCTCTTCGACATTTAAAAGGATACGGCAAACGGTTTATGTGCGGGGTAAACCCGGGAAGCCCAGCTTGGCCAACCTCTTCTCGCAAAGGTCGCGGAGGGCTTCCGTGGTCTTGGCCTTCCGGACGAAGGCCGGCCGCCACCGTTTCCTGTGGGCCTGGTAAAGCTTCTTGAGGAACGATGTGTCGATGCCCTTCCATACGGCCTTCTTCGCCTCCGCGAAAGCTTTGAAAGGCTGTTCGTACTCCCTCTGGGGCCACCGCTCCTTGAGGGCATCATAGAGGGTGAGCCCCTCCCCCGAAAGGCGCTTCAATCCCCCCCAGTACCATCTCACGTCGCGCAGATACTCTTCTACATTGAACGCCCTCGATCCTCCGTCGTAGATGGTGCACCGCTCCAGGGGATAGGAGATATCCTCGTACTGTGAGAGCTCGAACTCGGGAGCGAGTATCCCGGGAAACCTCATGAGGTCCGTTCCCTGAAGCTTCAATTGGACGGCGGTCTTCGAATCGGCCAGATGAAACTTCCCCTCCAGGTAGACGATCGTAGTCTTCTCGTAACCGGGGAAGGCCGCCCGGAACTTCATGTCGAACTCCCGCAGGATCTTCTCCACCTTGTGGCAGGCGATCGTAAAGAAAAACAGGTTGGAAATCGGGCGGCCCAGGTTCTTCGCCCGGTCGAAGATGATTCCCAGCGCGTTACGGATGGTGACACCCGTCGCGACAATCTCGCCGATGAAGAGCGAAGAATTCATGGGCAGCTCGATCTTCCTGTATTGATCATCGCATATGTACCACCTGCCGTGCTCGTCCCTTTTCCTCTGGGATGTGATGAAGGATGAGGAGTGCTCGTTAAACCCGTACGCACGGCTGAGCGCGTTCCTTATACCGAAGTTGAGCCCGGCCCTGAGAAAGTGGACGACATTTACGCTCCCGGGCCCCATGGAGGCGATCCGCGCCTTCGGGGGGAAGTTTTGAAGGGCAAGCGTGATCCCGTCCTCGAGCGCCCGTGTGAACTCGCACCCTACAAGATCGGGGACATTGCATATCCTCCGCGTCGGGGCGGTTGATATGATAAAGCGGTCCAGATGGTCCCCCCACTCGCCCTTGAGCTCGTAGCAGGCCGCCCGCCTGTTCTTCCTGACCCTCTTGAGATACTCCATCGTGTAACCTGAAGGGGATTATAGTTTCAAGAAGAAAGGATGTAAAGCCGATTCGGTGAAACCGAAAAGAATTACCAGTTTAATGAGTTTCTGAGTTTTATGAGTTCTATGAGTTGAATTATTTTAGCCTTAGATTATTTTTTAGATTGTTCTAGATTGATATTATTATGCAGTCTTCCTAACTCACAAACTCATTTAACTCTCAACTATCATGATATTTCAGAGAGGCGCTTTATCCTCTTGAGCATGTTCGGGTGAGTGCTGAATATTTCCATCCATTTTTCACCGGCGCTCAGCCTTACCTTCCTGGACCGGATCGCCTCCAGCTCCCCGGCGTCTATCGTGCCGGACAGGTCTCTGTCCAGCGCCTTGAGCTCCCTGAACTCGGCAGCAGCGCGGGAGGGGTCGCTCGCGAAGAAGGCCCGGCACCCCTCGATCCTCTTCAGATCTTTTTTGCCGAGCCGGGCGCTCCCGTAAACGAGCTTGTAGAGAGCCGAGGCAAGCGAATCCGGGCGGTTCCCCAGTGCAATGCTCCCGCGGTCCGCGTAATACTCCCGTATCCGGGAACCGTAGAGAACCAGGAGGTTGGTTATGAAATACATGAAGAATGCGCCGATACCGATCAGGGCCGTGTTGCCCTGACCGCGCCGGCGGGAGAACATGAAGCTCCACGCGATGTACCAGAGGACCATCGGGACCACGGAGAGCATCGTGATCGTGAGCACGTCCCTGTTCTTAAGGTGAGACATCTCATGCCCCAGGACGGCGCGCAGCTCATCACGGCTGAGTAAGTTCAGGAGCCCCCTGGTGACGCATACGCGGCCGTCGCGCCGGCCGCGCCCGAAGGCGAAGGCGTTGGGAATGTTTACCTCCGAGATCGCGACACGGGGCTTCGGAATGTCGGCCGACCTCGCAAGATCCTCCACCACTGCGTGCAATTCAGGGGCCTCCTTTTGAGACAGATACTTCACCCCCATGGTGTACTGGATGATAACCGGGCCGAGCATGTACTGGACGAAGAGCATGGCGCAGGCCAGCAGGACGTAAAA
>JAVCDC010000057.1 GCA_030765135.1 Candidatus Tritonobacter lacicola
GCAATAATGCTCGATGGGGTGAGCCGGGCGATGTGGTTCGGGGTTTAAAATATGTATTATGGTCAGGAGGGGTTTTGCTAGAATGGAGCGAAAAGGAGAAATGCATGAAGGCTATATTACTATTCTCAGGGTCGGGGCCCATTTTGCTTCTATCGTTGTATCCCACGCTTGACGACGAGCGATTCGCGAAGAAGCTTAAGGAGAAGTGGATCAACAAGTACATTGCGTTCGATGTCACGATCTTTATTTAATGAGATAATCTCCGTGATCCGAGCCAGGATTGCGAGCGAATCCCGTTGCGGCGGACGCAGACTGAGGCGTCCACTGATGGTATTGACGTACTGGTTCATGCTTTCGACATTATCCTCTCTGTTACCCACTTTAGTACCCATATAACTGGGTAATACCTACTTTAGCAGAGGGGTAATACACTCAATAATACACTCTATTGGATTTACTACATCTTTTTGGTATTACCCATTAAATTACCTATTACCATTACCCATTACCTAATACCCGCCACAAGGCCTTTTTGCCGCGGCCTGTGCATTTCACTTCGCCTGCAACGCTCATGTCTTTCAGTATCTTGCGGATCATATCCAAGCTGACCCCCGGGCAGCGTTTCTGGAGTTCCGTGATGTGGAAAGGAGCGCGGAACCCAGATACGGCCTGGTGGACGATCTCCGTCTTCTCGCCGCGCGACGCCCGCACCTCGCCCACCCGCCGCTCAAACTCCGCGTACAGTTCCTTCAGCGTATAGAGCAAGTAGTTGACGTAGGGCCACGGGTCGTGCCGGCCCTCGTGCCAGCGTTCAGAACTCTGCTTCAGCGTCTCGTAATACCGTTCTTTGCTCTGCTCGATGAGCCGTTCCAGGCTGATGTAGCGGCCCACCTCAAAACCGAGATGATACAGGGACATAAGCAGCAGTCTCGATACACGGCCGTTGCCGTCACGGAAGGGGTGGATGCAGAGAAAATCCAGGTTCTGCGCCGCCCAAATGACCAACGGAGGGACCTCTTTCTCCTTGAGATGCCGCAGGGAAAGGTCGCAGAGGCGCTTGACCGCTTCCGGTGTTTCGGCGGCAGACATGGGTCTGAACCGGATCGTAACCCGCCCATCCGCATGCTTCTCAATGATCTCGCCGTCATCTTTCTTGAACTTGCCGCTGTCCCAGATATTCGGACGAGTTAAAGCATGAAGCTTCTTGATCGTGGAGGAAGACATCTTGATCTTTGGTCCGTCACCATGAATCCACGCCAGCGCGGACTGATATCCGCGCACTTCCTCCTCGTTCCGGTCCTGAAGCTGGCCCTTGCCGAAGATCACCGTGCCCACGCGCTTCCGGTCAATCTCCACGCCTTCAATCCGGTTCGACGAAACGGCGCTCTCGATGATAGCGTGTTCCCGGAGTTTCTTCAGCTTTTGCGGCGATTGCTTTGTGAAAAGCTCCTGTTTCCCCCGGTACTCGGCGAGGTCGTTCAACAACCATACGGTCGCCATGGGAATCGCCGGTGTCTGCTGTGAGAATTGCTCCAACGTTTTCATTCCTGAATCCCCTCCTGAAGGTAGGCAGAGGGTCAAACCCTAAATAATAAGTTGAAGGGGACCCCTCGCAGTTGATGTTCTAAATCTTGGGGAGACTCTCAATAATTACTTTGAACCTTACAACTGCTCCCCGGCCCTCTTCTCTCTTAATTTCAGGAGAAGCATTAATTGGGGACACTCTTACCAACTTTTTATTAGCCATAGAGTTACCTGAAAACTCGAAAATAACCGTGAAGCGTATCTCGTACAGCGTGGACGAAAATTTATTGGGGTAGCACCTGAGCAGTGGACTTGCCGCTGCCTAAGCTTCCCGCATCCCATACGCTATGCTGCGATGATACCTTCTCAATATAGGAAATAGCTCCCAGCACCAGTCTCCATTTCGACGGAGAAATTTCTTGCTTCGAGCTTTTCACTTGGAAGAAGGTTGTTGCGTTCCTGCACGACCTGGACATTATGAATGTTAAACTTGATTTTTACCCAGAAACTGGCTTACTTCCTCAGCAAGTCTGGGAACCTTATTCCGCACCACATCCCAGAGGATATCATCATCGATACCGAAGTATCCGTGGCTCAATATATCTCTCATGCCGCCCATCTTTCTCCACTCGATATTGGGTATCTTTTCCCGGATTTCGTTCGGGACATTCTTAGCCGCCTCCCCGACAATCTCCAGATTGCGGACCACGGCATCATATGTTTTTTCATCCTGCAGGAACATCTCCCTGCTCATATCCTTCGTAAACCGCAGGACTTTTTCACAACTCTTCACAATATCTTCAAGATACAGACTGATGTTACGTGACATGAATAGCTTCCCGTTCAATTTCTTGGCGTAGAGCCGCGCGAAGCGCCTTGCGGGTTACCATATCTACACGCGAGTTCAGTAAATCTTCCAGATAGAATTTGAGATCCATGAAACGATCAAATTCCGCCGGCCCTTTAAACTCGACCAAGACATCAACATCACTTTCATCGGTAGCGTCACCACGAGCTTTTGACCCGAAAATCCATAGCGCTTTTAACAAAAACTTTTTACGCATCTCCGGCAAATGCTTTTTTATACTCTGTAAAACTTCTTGATTGTTCATTGTTTTCACCTCGTTGTAATTAGGATAGTACCTGAGCAGTGGACTTGCCGCTGCCTAAGCCTCCCGCATTCCATACACCATGCTGCGATGCCCCTTTTCCCATGTACGAAATAGATTCCCGTCCCGGATCACGAAGTAACTATCACCACCCGAGATCAACAAAATGCAATTCGAAGCACGTCAAGACCGCCGGGAGCCAATTGTAGTACGTGTCTTAAGTGTTGTGAAGCGGAAAAACGGTGGCTGTAAAAAATCAGCAATAATGC
>JAVCDC010000128.1 GCA_030765135.1 Candidatus Tritonobacter lacicola
CGAGCTGTCGTAATAATAGCCGTCGCCGGGGCCGGGATTGACGGAGGCGAAGTCTGTCGTGCCGCTGTCGGCTATCTCGCCGTCGGGGCCTGCGCGCCATTCACCGTCGTAGTATATGTCGCAGGTGGAATCGTCGTAGGGAACCTCCGTGTTGGTATCGAAGTCCCACGCCTTGCCGCCTGACCCCTGCATGCAGAACTCGATGGGGCCCTCGTAGGTGATCTCCCAGTCCGCCTTCATGCATGGGCCGCACGGCGGCGGATCCGATAGGGGATCTACCTTGGCGTAGAGGCCGGCTGATGTGCGCACGCAGATGATGTTCTGGGTGTCGCAGGGGAGCGTGTTCGAGCTGTCGTAATAATAGCCGTCGCCGGGGCCGGGCGTGACGGAGGCGAAGTCGGTCGTGCCGCTGTCGGCTATCGCGCCGTCGGGGCCTGCGCGCCACTCACCGTCATAGTACATGTCACAGTTGGGGTCGTTGTAGGTGACCTCCGTCTGTGTATCGAAGTCCCACGCATTGCCGCCGTTGAGCGGATTGCAGAACTCGATGGGGCCTGATCCTCCGCCGTCATAGGTTATTTCCCAATCGGCTGTGACGCAGGCGGCGCATCCTCCCGCGGGGTCAACCTTCGCGTAGACGCCGGCGGATGTGCGGACGCAGATGATGTTGAAAGTCCCGCAGGACATGGTGTTTGCGTTGCTGTAGCTGTAGCCGTCACCCGGGCCGGGATTGACGGAGGCGAAGTCGGTTGAGCCGCTGTCGGCTATCTCGCCGTCGGCTCCGGCGTACCATTCATATTCCCTGTAGAGGTCGCAGGCGGGATCGGTGGTTGTGACCTCGGTCTGCGTGTCGAAGTCGAATGCCCTGTCACCGGCACCCGGGTCGCAGAAATCCTGTGTGCCGCTGGGGTTTCCTCCTCCGCCATAGGTTATTTCCCAGTCAGCTGTGACGCAAGGGTCGCATCCGCCCTTGGGGTCGACCTTGGCATACACACCTGCGCTGGTGCGGACGCAGATGATGTTGAACGTCCCGCAGGACATGGTGTTTGAATTGCTGTAGCTGTAGCCGTCGCCGGGGCCGGGATTGACGGATGCGAAGTCGGTTGAGCCGCTGTCGGCTATCTCGCCGTCGGCTCCTGCGTACCAGTCAACATTCCTGTAGAGGTCGCAGGCGGGATCGGTGGTTGTGACCTCGGTCTGCGTGTCGAAGTCGAATGCCCTGTCACCTTCACCTGGGTCGCAGAAATCCTGCGTGCCGCTCTGGCAGAAGGCGGAGGAACAGAAAAGCAGGGAAAGAATAAGGAGGGGGGTTATGCCTTTTAGCATGAGATAAAAGGAAGGAGGAATCCCCCTCGATGTTCTTCGCGCAGGCTTTTTTACCCGGTCTTCTCTATTCATAGTTACCGCACTTTCGGTTACGGCACCTCGAATAAAAACCGGACTACCGGCAGTCAGTGCTCGGCAGTCCGGCGAGCATAGCCTAAACTATGGCCTTAGCCCCGTGACTTTGCGTCCCACGGTTTACCGTGGTTTGCCAATTTCGATGTTCTGGTAGAAGTATAGCATCAACTTAACCTCCTGTCAAGCGGTTACTTACTATTTGTTCTTACGGCTCGAATATCCTCAGTCATTAATATGGGGTTTTGTAACGCCCATATACAAAGGTGTAAGCCTATACCTAGGGCAAAACCAGTTGTGCGGGTTCCCGTCAAGGGATGTAACGGACGGAATCCCTAAACATTATGCTTACATAATGTCAATGACATAAAAATTGCTCCTATGTAATATTTTTTTAACCCGGACCATGGGCTAGCGTTCCTGTCCATTATCTAGGTCCGCAGGCGATTATTAAGCTTGGAGTCGGTTACTTGCTTATTCCTGGTTAAAGCACTTACTGAGCTTAGGAACGGGTTAATCACAGTGCGAGCTAAGTCTCTCCTAACGTTACATTCGCACCCGGTGATATACTTTAAGAGATCTGAATTTACGCCCCCGCATTCCCATTTCGAACCTGCTATGGATGCAAAGCTGACCGGAAAACAGAAAAGGTTCATCAGGAAGCACCGCTCGAGCATGTCTGCGCGGGAGATGGCCAAAATTCTCGGCCTGAGCAGGGGGGAGGTGCTTGGAGTGATGGGGCGCTTTGAACCGGAAGCCCTCAGGAGAACAAAGAGCCTCTTTGGAATAATAATTGCCGCGGTCGCCATTGTTCCCCTTATATACGCCCGGTTCTACTATTCACCGCTGTTTGTACTGGAGCTAAAGCTCTACTTCGTCCAGGCTATAGGACTGTCCTGTCTTTGCGTGAGCCTCTGGCGGAGAGGCAAGCTATATTTTGCTAAAAGCCCCCTGAATTTTCCCATCCTCGTTTTTATAGGCGTTGCAGTTATCTCGGCTATTTTTTCTGTGGATAAGGAGATCAGCTTCCGGAGCCTTATTAGTATGGCTGCATTCGCCCTGGTCTATTGCCTCGCGTCAACGGAAGTGCGCGAGAACCGGCAGGTGCGAACGCTAACGTTCGCCGTTGCCACCGTAGCGGCGGCGGTCTCGCTCTACAGCCTGCTCCAGCTCGTAGGCGTGGATCCACTGAATCTTAAAGTCAAAGGAAGCGGTAGAGCCGCCGCCACGTTCATGAACACCAACTTTCTAGGTGCGTACCTCTCGGCAGGGCTGGCCATTGTACTTCCCGGCATGGCATTTTTAAAGACGGATCGAAGCCGGTACGCCGTCCTGGTTATGGTGGCTCTTACAGGGGCTGGATTGGCGTGCTCCGGGTCTAGGGCAGGCTGGGTCGGCCTCATTGCGGCCCTCGTATTTTTTGCTGCTATAAAGTGTGCACCGCGTGCATCATTCGCACCATCGAAGAGGATGCGCCCTATTCTTATGGCCATTCTCGTAATCGTTGCGATAACCACTTCAATCAACTACTTCACATCCGACTCGTTTGTATCTCGGTTTGCATCTATGGCCAACCTCGGGTCGAGATCAGTCGAGCACCGGTTCATCATGTGGAAGACCTCGCTCGATGCGGTAAGGGCGCGCCCGGTACTCGGATTCGGGCTCGGGACTTTTCAGAGGGTCTACCCGCGCTACCAGGCACCCCACCTCAAGGGGACCGAGTTCTACGGCCTATCAAAAGGGGCCCACAACGACTACCTTGAGACCGCCACCAGTTGCGGCTTGTTGGGGCTCGCATGTATCCTGTGGATATTGGCGACTGCTTATATCTTCGGCATAAGGCGGGTAAGGAGCGGGAGCGATGGTGCTCCGGTAGTCCTAACGGGGCTCTGTTGTGTGACTGCGGTATCGGTCATCGCTGTTTTTCACAATGCGATCTTCACGCCCACAACGGGACTCCTTTTCTGGTTATCGCTCGGCCTTATAAATTATTCTTCGGACGGGAGGGAGAGCATCTCAGAGTGCAAAGGCACACTCCCGAGGAAAATTTTCTCCGCGATGCTGGCTCTCATCTTCGGATACATTATCTTAGTAAGCTTTTTCTCCAAATATTACTTCGGCAGGGGATCTCACTATTTATTCAAGAAGAACTATAAAGAGGCCCTTTTTTACTTTGAAAAGAGCACGAGGTACAATTCCAGGAATCCTCTCGCGCATGCGAACATCGCCGTTATACAAAAGCGGCGGGGCAAGTACCGGATGTCCCTGGAGGAGTTCGAGGCTGCGATCCGAATCGACCCGGACAATCCTAAGATCCATCATGGGCTCGGCACGGTCTACGAGGCCATGAACCGCAGCGGGGACGCTGTCCACCAGTACGAGAAAGCGCTCTCTCTGAACCCGAATAGTGTAGAGACCTATAACCGGTTGGCGATGATCTACTCGGCCCGCGGTCAGCACGAGAGGGCCATAGGGTGTTACAAAAAGGCGCTCAAAATAGATGTTGGGGACCACGGCCTGCTGAACGGCCTCGGCGTGGCCTATGCACGCGCGGGCAGATACCAAGAAGCAATTGCATGCCTTAAAAGAGCTATTGCCGTCAAGCCCTCTGAAGCGAGCTATCGACAGAATCTCGCCAAGGCGCTTGCCGACAGCGGGGAGCACGTACATGCCGTCAGGGAGTACCGGAGGGCGTTGGAGATGAGCCCGGACGAAACGGAAATAATGATAGCCCTGGGGACCGAGTATGCCAGAAGCGGAGACCTGGAACGGGCGCGCGAGATGTACCAATCCGCTCTCGACAGGGATCCAAAGAGCGAGAAAGCCCGCCGCTCCCTGGCTATTGTGAGTTTCCACGCGGGATACTACGATGAATCAAGTAGAGTAGAATAGGGGACGGTCTTAACTTATGGTTCTCCTCCAATTCAGTTGAAGCTGAACACTGGAATACCTCTTATAAGCAATACCCTCTCCCCCCCCATTTTTGGGGGGAGAGGGAAGGGTGAGGGGGGTGATATATGGAGTAATTTTATTACCCCTCATCCCGCCCTCTCCCCTAAAAGGGGAGAGGGAATACTGTTTAGTGCATCGATAATGAGCGAATTGATCATTACTTAATAGAAGGGCGGCCATCTTGCATTTATCCGGTTGCTTGACAATAAGATACGATTAGTAGTGCCATTTCATTATCAGCTATTTTGGAGAAGAACCTAACTTATTAACTTACTTTTTAATTTGCAGTTTCCCGTTATTATGCCGCTCCACATGGGCACGTACGCCATTATGCCGATGTCGTTTTCGCGGCGGTAGGGGAGGGCCGCCCTCCTCGATCCTCCTTCCTGATGCTGATTCTGGTGCCGGTGCTGTACGCCATATATTTCAAGATACTCTGCACGGAAGATAGGGGAAGAGTGGGGGAGAG
>JAVCDC010000002.1 GCA_030765135.1 Candidatus Tritonobacter lacicola
AAATTTGTGGCTGAGTCCCTACAAACTTCATTTTCCGGGGATCTTCCCAGTATTTGCAACGACTTACGTCAAATTATCTTCTAAATTTAATGTTTTTTTCAACTAAAATGCGAAAGTCGGGTTAGGCCTCAGTCGATCCGGCCCCGGTCTTACCGGGGACGGACGGCGGCTCTGCCGGACGGGAAAGTCTGCGGCTACCAATTTATTGAGAATTCCGATACAACAAGTTAATTACGGCCCCCGTTTTGTAGAAATTCCAGTATGGCCCGGTTGAGTTCCTCCTCTCTTTCCATGTGGAGAAGGTGTGCCGCGCCTCCCACATAAAGCATAGAGCTTACGGGAATACCCTTTGCGAGCGTCTCTGCTTCCCCGGGCAGGATGAGAATATCCTCCTTCCCCTCGACGGCCAGCGTTTTGGCACGTATCTTCCCCAGCCTGTCCCGCGCATCAAAAGAAGAAATTGCATTAATTTGCCCTTCGAGGCCCTTGATGGATTGAGGGTATGGGTACTCCGTGCATTCTCGAAGGAACGCATCGATATAGTCTTTATCTTTGAAGCGCTTCGGCGTGAAGAGCCAGAACGACCAGGCCCGCATCCAGGGCTCCATCTCCATTCCCTTCCGGCGCCAATCGAGAAAACATTCGAAGAGGATGTTGTTCCTTGCCGAAGACACCGGCGCGGTACTTTCCAGGATCAGCCTGTTGACGCGCTCCGGGTAGCTGATGGCAAATTCCTGGGCGATGTAGCCGCCCAGGGAGTGCCCGATGATGTGAGTTGAACGCACGTTCAAGCGATCGAGAAGCTGCAGGACATCATCGGCCATGTCGCGGATGGTGTAGGGCGATTCTGGGACGTCGCTGCGTCCCGCCCCCCGGTTATCGATGGCGATTATCCGGAAGTGGTTCGATAGCCCGTTGATAACCGGCAGCCAGGCCTGGCTGTCGCAGCCCAGGCCTGGTATCAATAACAGGGGGGCTCCCTTGCCGTGGGTTTCATAGTAGAGATTAATATCGTTTGCCTTTACTTTCGGCATCTTTACTCTCCGGGGCTTGGCGATCTTGTTGCGGTCGTTGACTCTATTATTGCTTGTATGCCTTTTTGCGGCAATTCCTGCTCAAGGGGATTTTATGGACGTTAAAACAGCTTAAGTCAACAAGTCAACTCCGTCCCCTACGTGTTATCCAGGTGTAGCAACAGGTCCCGGAGTGCAACAGCAACCTCGGCGACCTTGGTGCTATCTACAATCTCCGGGTTGTCTTTTGGAGTGTGGACTATTTCCGTTAAAATTTCGGTGAGCCGCTCCGAAGTAATTGCCAGTGCCGGTCTTTTGTTCATAAGGAAGAGGCCGTGATCACCCTGATACCAGGGCTCCCCTTCCACTATGCCCTTGTGAAGAGAAAACATTTCCCGTACCGCACCGGCAATATCCGGGGGGCAATCGTACAAAGAATAGGCGGTTTTCCCCTGATGATAGCCTACACCGTCGATATTGATGCCCAGGATGATTTCGCTGAATTTGCCCGCATTATTTCCGAGGTATTGCATTTCCCCCGGCGCGCTGTAGTAATCCTCACCGTTCAAGGCCACGATTTCGATGCCAAGACTGCCGGAATAATTTGCCAGCAACTCTGCAAGCAGGAGGAGCACCACAATCCCGGTGGCGTTATCCGTCGCGCCGGGTGTGCCGTCCTTCGCGTCTATGTGCGCAAAGAGCACGACTCTGCGATTAGGGTCCGCTCCTTTCCGCGCGATGACGTTGCACCCTTTGGACGGGATTCGCTTTGCCTTGATGTCGAGTAATATCTTCCTGCCTGAATGTTCGGCCAATCTTTTCCCCTCTTCTTCCGTCATGTAGACTGATGGGATGTCGAAATCGCCGTCTTCGATTAGGGGAAACGGATATACAGCGCCTGCCAGCTCAGGATTCCGTGAGGTGGCGGCTATGATGGCTTGCGGTTTCTTACTCTCCAGTAAATGGACGATCCGTTTGTGATGGTCCGGGTTGTAAAACGTGAAATTTTTTGGCATCAGCTGCTCTTTGGCAATATCCCCTCGCAGCAAGAGAATCTTATTAGAGATTTCAGATGCCTCCAACTCCTCGACTATGGAGGCGATAACAAGCGGAGCGCTGATGTGGCAGGCCAGCGTGTAAGGGCTGACAAATACTTCAAATGTTTCACCGTCAATAGTGAGGCGAGCGCCTCCCTGGGTCCATTCAATGCAGTCAAACTCTGGAGACTCTGTCTCAAATCCGAAGGATGCCACTATGCCGGCGAAGAAATCCGTCCCGGCCCGGTTCCCCTTGCTTCCAACGCACCGGCCAGGAATTTTCTCACACAATCTCCGCAAGTATGTCCCTGCCTTTTCTGATAAAAGATCAGATATCACGATTCCTCCTTTGTACTGAAGTAATTATGCCGCCTAACAGCGAGTTGAGCGGAACCCCGGCTACCGGGGCGGCCCCGAAGGAAGCCGGCTATGAACCAAGGGGCGGAGTCCCGCGAAGCGGGAACTGAGTTTGAGCAAGTTGTTGATGTTGTAGCTATCTTATTAACGAGAAATGCAACAAGTAAACTCCGTTCCCCCTTTTTATCTGCTTGCGGCGTTCCATCCTGTCTTTATCTTATGGGGACAGCGTTTCCTCCCAAGCTCAAGAGTTTCTCGATATCTTCGGGGGATCTCTGACTTCTTCATATCCTTTGGATCATAGTAAATATCTGAACCGATCTCAGCAAGAATGTATTCTCTGTAGATTTCTTCAAGTTTGTCTTGTAACAGGCCCTTTACTTCTACAACTCGAACGTCATACCCAAGATTCCTGAGTTCTTCTCGAAGCGGTTGATTTACATACCCCGTGCATATTTCAATGCGATGTGTATCTGGAGAAGCACCAAAGTTTCCAAGAAGTTGTATTGCCAGGTTTGCGTATTCTTTCAGGTAACGCCTCGTTTGGAAGTGATTTTCTGTGTCATCTCTGAAGTATTCGACAGGAACTATGCCGGTTTGAACATTCTGTTCGTCTGATACGCCAACCATTACACCACACAACGGGAATCCCCAGCCGGCATCATCAATTCTTAGTATTTGAAGATCAGGGGGTATGAAACTATCATAGTCCTCTTCCAGCAATTTACCTAAAACATGTTTGTCAATACAAACTAAACTGTGGCCTTTCTTTTTCTTATTATAAGTGTATATTTTTACATTCCACTTCGGGGAAATCCCTTTTCCTTCCACCCCGCCAAATGAAGCCAGCAAGTAAGGGCTGTTTTCAGATTTTGGCGTTACATAACCTTTCTTTGAAGCAAGCTGAAGTAATTCAACAATAAACCCGGTTTCTTTGGGCGCGAAAACAGTCTTTGTGAGATCAATTTTCATGAGTTCAGTTTCGATTGTGCGCGACGGGCGAACGAAAAGCTAAGCTGCCTCGAGGCGGCGAAGCCGCTTTTCGGGGTCAGCTTGAGCAACTGGTTGGCACGTTATTTCTTTTTCTTCTTCTTTACATAAACAGGCTTGCCAACTTGCTGCCTAATCATTAGCAATGGAAGAAGAATTTCTTGCCAGTCTTCGATAGATCCGTTCACTCCTCCAATCTCGAGCCCATCCTTGGCATAATATATATCGAGCTTCTGCTCACAACATCCGCATTTAAGGAGGTAGCGGGGCATTATCTTCCCCTTACCCTTTTTATGATACACTCTGATCTGTGGCTGGTCGAATCGGTATGTATCGTAGAAACGATTAGTCCGCTTGGGAATTTGCTGTTTCATCACATCATTTCTCCTTCATGCAAACGTCGTTAGAGTGGAGCTCAGCTTCTCGACTGGTTCGACTTAGATACCGGGCAACATTAAACTACTACAACGCTCACAGAAATATTCAGCTTCGCATCAGGCCTATAGAACTTGCCTCGCTCACCTTTTGATAAGTCGTATTCCTCTCGCATGTTTCATTCCCCGTATTATTCCGTTTCACGTTTCGTCACATTGCGACTTGAAATGATACTACACCAGCTTATATCACCGGAGGTTTCCGCGCAAAGCGGCTTTCTGGAGCGAACGGTCGAGAAGAGTCGATCAACTGGTTGTGTGCTTCTTCACCCAATTCGTGAATCCATCACGGTCTAAGCTACCCGCGGCGAGATCGAGGATGACTCGCTCCTGCTCGTCAATGGAGCAGTCGATTTCCGATCCGTTTAGAATAAGAAATGTCTCCATTGCCGCATGACCAACGCGTTTGTTCCCATCAACGAACGGATGGTTCATGACAAGGGAGAAACAAAGTGCCGCAGCCTTGGTCACCATATCCGGATACAGATTTTGCTGTGCAAAGGTGGCGTGTGGCTGACTGACAGCAGACTCCAAGGCGCCGAGATCGCGAATGCCTGTCGCGCCCCCAGACGAAGCGATAAGTCTTTCGTGTAACTCAAGCACTTCCGAAATCGAAAGATAGCGCATTAGGCCAGACGTCGGTAGAGTTCTTTGTTCTTTGACAGCACACGCCGCGCCGCCTCATCGAAATCATTATCCGGCTGTCCGATGAGGTCTTCAAGGGATGCTGTCAAGAGCTGCTCCGGCTTAAGGCCGTAACGCTTAGCTTTCTCACGCAAGGCCTGTGCCTTTGCTTCTTCGATTTGAACTGTAATAGTCGTCATTGTACCTGCCTCCTTGATGATATGATAGTACCACTTGACTCATCGTTCAACTGAATTACAGCACACAACGGTCGAGAAGAGTCGGTCAACTCGCCGTTGGCGGGCGCGTGTGCCTCACTGGAATCCATCTTTATTAAAACTCGATTTGTTGTACTACCGGTCCCCCTTCTTTTACTCGGCGCGCCGCGCCCGCCAACGAAAAGCTAAGCTGCCCCGAAAACTTTCGGGGTCTGCTTGAGCGATTGGTTATACTCAGCACATGGATAAATTTGATAATCTCAAAGAAACAAATTCAAAAGAATTCCAATTGCAACTATTGAAAGTAGAACGAGTCGAATTTTTGCGCGAAATTCGGATTTTTTCAAGTTCTCTCGGTAGGCTTTCTGACTTTCTTCGTATCGTTTACCCTGTTCTATATATTCCCTTTGCAACTCACGCCCTTTTTTAGCTTGCTCCATATACTTTTCAAGATAGGAATTAAATAGTTCGGTTAGCTTCGATTGATAATCTTTTATTTCTTGCAAGAGGCTCAAGATTTTTTCGCTATCGTTCATCTTTATTCTCCATGAGTATAACTATTGATTGAGCAGCGATTTTGATTTCATATTGGATAATGATGGGGTAACGCGGCAAAATCGCTATCGTATTAGCCAATTGGTTTTAACCCACATGATGAAAGGAAACAGCAGCCACCACAAGAAATAATAGTTGTTTAATTTTCAGTGCTTTCTCCATCAGACCTCAGTCGATACTGCCCCGGTCTTACCGGGGAAGGGCGGCGGCTATGCCGGACGGAAGTGTCTTCAGTGGTTAATGTTTTCCCTTTTAAGGTCGATGATCCTTTTCCGAAGGCATTCAGTGATGACTTCGTAGTCGTCCTCATCGCCCCTGCGCATCCTGTCCAGATCGAGTCGATCAGGGCGGATAGGTTTTCCGATGGTGATCCTGACCTTCCGGGGCCTGGGGAACCAAACGCTTTTCGGGAGGGCTTCGTATGTGCCGTCGATCAGGACTGGGACCAGGAGGACGTTTAGCTCCTTCGCCATAATTCCGACGCCCTTTTTAAACTCCTTTACCGCGCCGTCGATCGAGCGCCCGCCCTCGGGGAAGATACAGAGGCAGGACCCCTTCTGCACTACCTGTGCTGCCAGCTGCATGGATGAGAGGATGTGCTCCGAGGAATCGGCCATGATGATCTTCAGGACCCGCACGAAGAATTTCAGCGGCGACTTCCCGCTGAAGTAGGGGGTCAGGGCGACGAAGTAGAGGCGCCGCACGAGGGAGTAGGGGAGGGCCGCGCCGAGGATGGGGGAATCGAGGAAGCTGACGTGGTTCGGGCAGAGTATGAAAGGCCCCTCCCGGGGGATGTTCTTTAATCCGCGCAGGGTAACTCTGAAATAAAGGGCGGAGAGGATGCGGATCAGCCTGTGAGCGGTGAAGAGTATAACCCTGTCCGAGAGGCCCGGTTGCAGGGGGATAATATCATCCAGTTTTACCGCAGGCTCGCCTTTCAGTATTTCTCGCCATGATATCTTCCTGCTCTTTTTAATCCCCGGTTTGAGTCCGGGTGCTTCCGGCACGGCATCGACAAGGTCATGTATTGTGATAATGCGCGCCGCCGTCTCATCCGGGATAGTGCAGCCGAACATCTCTTCGACGTCGGCGAGGAGCTGGGTCCGCCCGAGGGAGTCGATCCCGAGGTCTAGCTCAAGATTGTCACTCAGGCGTATTTCCTTTTTCATCCCCGTTGATCCAGATACAAATGAGATAATCGCGCGGGCTTTGTTACTGCCGAGCAGCTCGAGGTCATATTCGCCGGCGTCCGCGGCTCCGGCCGTTTCTCTACCTTCTGCTTCCGCTTTTTTAAGCGAATCCCTAACAATGTTCCTCTTGATCTTGCCCAGCCTGGTTCTGGGTAGGGGCTCCCGTAAGATCTCGTAGCCCATGATCCTTTTGTGTGGGGTGAGCTTCAGTGATAGATCCTCTACCTGCCACCGGATCATGTCCCGGGAGTAGGCCTCCCCCTGTTCCTTCATGTAGTCGAAGTCGGGAAGGATGAGGGCGAAGAGGCCGTCGTTATCGCCCCCCATGACGCACAACTCCTTTATGAACGGGCTCTTCAGGTAGTGGCTTTCCACTTCCTCAGGGTACACGTTCATTCCGGAGGGGAGGACGATGACCTCCTTGAGCCGTCCGGTTATAAAGATATGCCCCTCTCTGTCCCTATATCCTAAATCTCCCGTGGCGAGCCAGTCATCCTTTATGACGTCCGCCGTCTCTTTCTTATTCCTGTAATAGCCCATCATAACGTTGGGACCTTTAACCACAATCTGACCCGTGCCGTCCTCATTCGGGTCATCTATCCGCACCTCGACGCCCGGCAGGGGCAGGCCCACCGAGCCGATCCTCGCGCTGCCCTCCCGGGTCATCGTCACTACCGGTGATGTCTCGGTGAGGCCATATCCCTGGAGGACGGTGAAGCCCAGCTTCAGAAGGTCCTTCTCGACAGCCGGGTCGAGGCGGGCGCCGCCGCTCACGAGGAAGCGGAGCCGTGGCCCGAAAAACCTGTGAGCGCTCCTGAAAAGGAGCTTTGCCACGTTGACTTTCGTGAGCCTCCTGAGGGCACGGGCCAGCGAGAGAAAAATACGCACTGCCGTTTTCGCGTGCAGGGAAAGCTCTTTTATCTTTCCCATAATGCTGTCGTGAAACAGGGCGTAGATCTGCGGGACGCCGACCAGGATTGTCCCCCCCGTCTCGCGCATGCATTCGCCCAGCTCGGTTTTTTTGAGCGACCGGGCGATGGTGACGCCCGCGCCGCAGGAGAGGGGGAGGATCAGGTTGAGCATCAAGGGGTAGGCGTGGTGGAGGGGCAGGATGGAGATAAAGTTGTCTTCATGTGAACAGATGCCTGATTCATAGATGCTTTCCGCGTTGGAGAGGAGGTTTTTATTGCTCAGCATTACTCCCTTCGGCCTGCCCGTCGTTCCCGACGTGTACAGGAGAAGGGCGAGATCCTCCGTATGAACTTCCGGAAAAGCGCATTTCCCCGGTGCCCCGGAGAGCATTTTGGTAAAGGACGTGCTGCCTTCCACCGCATCTCCATCGAAGGATATTATTTTCGGCCGCTCTCCGAGAGATGAGACGGCTCCGAGGAGACTGGATGACGTGAAGATGAGTTTGCTCCCGGAATCGGCGATGAGGTTTTTAAGCTCATCCTGTGTGAGGTGTGTATCCAGGGGAACCGCCACTCCTCCTGCGAGGTTGATAGCGAATAGAGCGCTCGCCCATTCGGGACGGTTCTCTGAGAAGATGGCCACCCTGTCCCCTTTGGCGATGCCCATTTCCTGTATCGAGAGGGCAAGCCCCTCGACCATGCCGGGCATTTCACCGTAGGTGATGCACCTGTAATCGGAGCCGGCCTTTGTCCGGAGAGCCACGCGGTCCGGGTATTTTTTTGCCGCCTCTCGGAATTTACTATAGAGACTCATGTATAAATTTGCTCACTTCGTTCGCAAATTTATTAAATTAAACGGGCTATTTCGGGGATTTGCGCCGGGAGGCGGGATCCGAAGCCTCTATGAGTATAATCCTCTTGCGAAACGCCCCCCGTTTCTCGCGCTTCTTCTTCCGGATATCCTCCACCTCGGTCCTTGTGTTTCCCATCTCTTCGATAAGGGCGTAGCAGACTTCTAGAATGTCGGCGAGCTCTTCGACGGACTCGTTTTGGCGGAATTCTGCGATCTCCTCCTTGAGCTTCTCTACCAGGTATTTCATGATCTCATCTTTGCTGCACGTCCTCGTAGAGCACATACCCCCGCTTCTCTCGATTATCTCGGGTATCCTGTCCCTCACCAGCTTGTTATATTGAATCATCATAATTGTTGAACCGCAGAGGCGCAAAGGGCGCAGAGTTAGACAGAGAGTTTTACTACTGTGTTTTTCTTCGATTTATCTTTGCGTCCTTTGCGCCTCTGCGGTTTATTCCTTCTTTTTACGGTTGATTGATTTATAAGGTGCTATGGTTCGGATTTCGAGGCTTGGCCACGACTATGTAGTCCCTGGAGTTATGGATGTTGAAGGGGGAGAAGGAGTAGTCTCCGAACTCCCCCTCGACGGTGAGGTTTATTCCCTCCAGCTCTTTTCGGAGGTGGGATGGGAGTACAGGGAGAAGGCTTCCAACGTGAGTCCGGCACGTCCAGTTATCCCCCTGCCCCTCTATGTCGATGAACTCGACCTGGATCCGCTTCCCGGCGTGCCGGAAGGTCTTAAGGAAGAAGAGATCCTTCTCTCCCGTGCGGGTGTGCCTGACGGGAAGCTGCTCCACCTTTTTCTCCATCAGCCGGGCGTAGTTGAGTATGTGCAGGATGATGATGCCGCCGGGCGCGATGATAGACGCCATGTTCTTCAATGAGAGATGGAGTTCGTGATAGTCCGGGAGGGGGCCCAGCGAGTTTCCCGTGCATATAATCGCGTCGAAACTCTCGCCTTCAAAGGTTCTCGAGAGCTCGCTGAAAGCGGAGCGGACGAAGGTGACTTCAACCCCGGCTTTCAGGGCGTTCTCCCTGGAGAGGGCGATCATCCCCTCGTCGATGTCGCTTCCCCACACGGAGTAGCCGTTCCGGGCGAAGAGGATTGCGTGGCGTCCCGTCCCGCAAGCGCAATCAAGGACACGTTTTACACCGTTGTCCCTGAAAAGTTTCTGGAAGAAGGGCCATTCCCTCGCCAGCCTTTTTTTCCAGTTGACCCTTCTTTCGTAACTCCTGGCGTGTAGAAACGTGTCCTGTTTCATTCTGTCCACTATACCGGTATATCACAAGTTGGCTTTAAAATAATCCGTTTAATCAGTGGAATCCGCGGTTCTCATTTTTAGGAACTTTTCGATGGCCCGCTTATATTGATGGCGATATGGTATCCCTCGTAAAAGAGCGGTGCCTGGGGGATTCTTCCCCGGCCGATGGAGCTGTTCGCGTGAGAATTCTCCTCGTCCCCGAATAGAGCAGTAATCGCTGTCACACTTGACTATTTACTTTATTGATTGCTCATTTATGTGATTGTGTGTTTGACTCAGTTATGCTTAGTTGAGAGTCGGATCTCTTGAAAAGCCTAAAAATTGGTAGCCGCACCCCCTCCTGAGGCGGGCAGGCTTTAGGGTGCGCATTTTCTTGGTCAAGCAAACGCAGGCTCACTTCGACAGGCTCAGTGTCCTAGAAAAGCCTGCGGCTACCAGAAAATGTCCCTTTTCAGAGACCTGATAGTGAAGGTATGCCCCCCCAATAAATTGATTTTTTCTTTCTCAAGGTCTTATGGCGGGTGATAGAATGTGCTGATATTATTTCTGATTAGGAATAAATTTGCGAACGAAGTGAGCTAATTTATGAGAGAGATGATACTTGAAAGTATACGGCCCGTCATCGAGAGCCTCGAGCACGTCTGGATAGACGAGAACAGGCTTCGGTCCATCGCCCTCTCACTGGACGAGACAATACTGGACCTTCCGGATTGGAGCGATCCCATTATCTACCCGTGGGATGACGACGGAGTCGTTCCCTACCTTCTTCTCTTCAACACGATCAATTTCGCTTTCTGGGGAGAGGATAAGTGGCGTATCCAGTACGACGGGAAAGTGCTGGACGGCGCCTTCGGCCTCATGGCGGCCCTCACGCGTGCGGTCGAAGAGGATATCCCCGTGCTGGATGGTGAATACCTAGCGGAGATGACGGAGGAGCGGCTCGGTCACATCCTGAGGGGAGACGGTGAGCTCGTCCTTTTCAAGGAGAGGGCCGCGATACTGAGGGAGGTGGGCGCCGTTCTCGTTGAGAAGTTCGATGGTTCGTTCTCAAGGCTCTTCGCAGCGGCGAAAGGGAGCGCGACGGCGCTTGTTCGCCTGCTGGTCGAACATTTCCCCTCTTTCCGGGACGTTGCTTCGCTGGATGGGGCGGAAGTGAGTTTTTACAAGCGCGCCCAGCTTGCGCCGATGATGATATACGAGCGGTATGGCGGAAGAGGGGCGGGGGCGCTGAAGGATACGGCGGAGTTAACGGTGGCGGCTGATTACAAGCTCCCACAGGGCCTGCGCGCACTTAAAATCATCGGCTATCACGACGAGCTGGCGGGAAGGGTCGATGAGATGGTCGAGATCCCCGCCGGGAGCAGGGAGGAGATCGAGATCAGGGCAGCGACCGTGTGGGCCTGCGAGCTGATGCGGGATTGCCTGGGCGGGAGATTCGGCGGGGCCACCTCTCTCCACGTGGATTATTACCTGTGGTCGATCGGTCGGTCCGGTCTCCCCGTGAAGCCATACCACCGCACGAGGACCATCTATTACTGAGGTTTCCGGCGGGCTAGGTGAGAGCCTTGAAGAGCGTCCAGACGCCGAGGACGCTTATGAGGCTGCCCAGGAGGGGTCTCACGTACTTTTCGGGGATGTGTCGCGTCGTAAACGCGCCGAACGGCGTTGAAAGGATTGCCCCGATGAGAAGCGCCAGGACCAGCCTCCAGTCCGGGAAGCCCTTGAATACGCAGTAGGTGGCGAAGGCCGTAAGGCATATCGGGGCCTCGGCCATCGTCGTGCAGCCGACGGCGTTCTTGTGCTCGTGGCCCGATATGATCTGGCCCGCCGTGACGACCGGCCCGAATCCGCCTCCCGACATGCCCTTGTTGAACGAGCTGATTATCCCCACGCCGATCATCTTCTTCCAGGAGAACTTGAAACGCATCCTCGAAAGCAGGATTCCGCCCATGGCCAGAACGAGTACACCGATGTACAGCTTGAGTACCCAACTAGGAATATTGATGGCGATGATCGCCGCCACGATGCAGGCCGCGATGCCTGTAACGGCGATAACGATCACGACCTTGGTATCCTTTGATTCGGCAGTGAAGATGACGTTCTTCTGCTTGTGGTGGAACATCGCCGCCGTAAAGCCCGAGAGCGCCTGCGAGAGGAGGATGGACGGGATAACCACCAGCGGGTTGTAGCCCATTATGATGAGGACGGGCGAGAGTATCGTTCCGTAGCCCATGCCGAATGCGGAGTCGATGTACTCGCACCCGAAGGCCATCAAGCCGATGAAAAAAAATTCCATATTATTTTTGACTAGTTAAGAGAGCTACGCGCCCATAGCCTCTCATGGAAAAAGTACATCAGCGTTTTTATGATCCCATCCGTTACTCCCACGCCGATGGATACGGTCATTTTTCTCGTAAACAGGAATACGACAATCATCGTGCCCAATATGGCGCAGACTCTCCATGAGAGAGTTTTTAACGCAGTCCTTCGGACCGAATCCTTCATCGTGAGCCCATCGGCAATTTAAAGAAAAGAACCTTATCTATTTTCAACATGTTCTAATATCAATTAAGGGGAGAATTCTATATCATACAGAAGAAGAAGCAACCCATGTTTTCCAAGGAGGTGATTCGGGATGGAGTGGTTCCTGTACCTTATCGGTATTGTCTGGCTCGTAGCGGGAATAGGACTGGCATTTAAGGGCCAAAAGACCAAGGAGATATTAAAGAACCTGTTCGGGGAAAAAATACCGAGGTGGGTCAACATTATTCCCATTGTAATCGGTGGCCTTTTCATGTTTTCTTGCGGGGCCGTCAAGCCGGACTGGCAGTGGTTCCCTCTCCTGGTGGGGATACTGGCGGTGAGCAAGGGCGCGATATTTATATTCGCGGATGAAGATGAGTCAAAGGCCGTGCTATCCTGGTGGTTCGAGGCTCCCCCGGCGGCGCTCAAGCTCTGGGGGATCATGGTGCTGGTCTTCGGCGTCTCTCTCCTGTGGGCCATCGCCAAGTGAGGCGGCTCCCCTCTCTTTTCTACCGGGACGAGAGGAGCTTTTTAAGCCTGTCGGGATAGTTCGTCCCGATCATGTCCACGCCCATATCGATCAGCCTCTTCATGAGGTCGGGCGTGTTGGCGACCCATGTGTTGACGGCCAGCTCGGCCGCGTGGGCGTCATCGATGAACTTCTTCGTGACGTAGCTCCAGCGCGGATGGAACGCGCTTAAGTTCAAGTATTTCGCGTAATAGACAGGGTCGCACAGCCTGCAGGAGTAGAGGATGGCCGTTCTCAGGGCCGGCTCTATCTCCTTGATCGTCTTCAGGCAGACGTGGTCGAAAGAGGAGATGATTACTTCACCGGTCATCCCGTGCCCGGCTAATTCCTCGACCACACGTTCCTCTATCCCTTTGTAGAAGTTGGGCCCGTTTTTTATCTCGATATTGATCGGGACATTCCCCTTCGCCCATGCGAGGACCTCTGAAAGCGTCGGTATCCTCTCTCCGGCGAACTCCCTGGAGAACCACGATCCTGCGTCGAGCTTCTTTATCCGGGATAGGTTCATGTCCTTCACCTGGCCCTCGCCGTCCGTCGTTCGCTTCACGTCCTCGTCGTGTATAACGACGGGCACGTTGTCCCTGGTCAGGTGTACGTCGAGCTCGATTATGTCGGCCCCCATCTCGAGAGCCATCATGAAGGAGGCCAGTGTGTTCTCCGGCGCGTGCCCCATTGCCCCGCGGTGCCCGAGTATCCGCACCTTCTCTTTCTTTTCCTTCACCAGCTTAAACATGGTAATCCTCCGTGTGTTTCCCCTTAATAATAAATGAACGGCTGCTTCCTGTCTATCGCCTGGTAAGAATCATTTCTGTCTTTCCCGCGAATTATGATAAAATTCATGCCCGGCTGAAGGATGAATGCGGAACCGATTCTTATTATCGACTGCGACAGTGTCCTTGAGAAGATAGAGGGCTTTATCCGGGACCGGGTCGCTTTGTCGGGCAGGAGCTGCGCCGTCGTGGGCCTTTCGGGCGGCGTCGATTCCACTGTCACCGCCTATCTCTGTTGCCGCGTCCTGGGCAGGGAAAAGGTGCGGGGAATTATCCTGCCATACAAGGGGAGCCACCCGTACAGCATTGCTCACGCCGAGGGCGTCGTCGAGGAACTTGGCATCCAATCTTCCACCATTGATATCACGGGAGCGGTGGATACCTGTGCCGGTCATTGCACTGACCCGGACAGGGTCAGGAAGGGAAACATCATCGCGCGGGTGCGCATGATCTTTCTCTATGATCAGGCACACCTGCATGACGGGCTCGTTGTCGGGACGACGAATAAGACCGAGCTGTTGCTGGGCTACCTCACCAAGTACGGCGACGGCGGAGTTGACATCGAGCCCCTGGCGGGGTTATACAAGACCCAGGTCTGGCAGCTTGCCGGGCACCTGGGCGTTTCAAAGGATATCATTGGGAAACCCCCCACGGCCGATCTATGGGAGGGGCAGACCGACGAGGGGGAGCTCGGTTTCACTTACCGGGATGTGGATAGGCTTTTCCATGCTTTGTACGAGGAGGGGCTACGGGGAGAGGGGCTCCGCGCGCGGGGGTTCCGCTCCGATTTTATAGAGGCGGTCCGGGCGAAGGTCTCGGCGTCGTCCCACAAGAGAAACGCGCCGCCGGCAGCCGACCTGTGAGAGAGAGACGTACATTCGGATGCGTGCGCATATTTTGTGTCGCTGTTCTTGCGCTCTTGATTTCGCGGCCGGCTTTCGCGGGCATGGTCAACATCAACACGGCCTCGCAGTCCCAGCTCGACGAGCTGCCCAACATCGGGCCGTCTAGAGCCAGGGCCATAATCAATCACAGGGAGAGCCACGGCCCGTTCAAGCGCAAGGAAGATATCAAGAACGTTCACGGCATCGGCAAAGGAATATTCGAGGGACTGAAGGACTCGATCACTGTCGGCGCCGCCGTCGCGGCGCATGCGAAAGCGGCGGAAGAGAAGGCCGCGGTTGGGCCGCCCAGAGTTTATGAAGGAAAAAATTTTGTCCACCGTAACTGCTGGAACTGCAAGAACAGCTTTTATGTTCCCGAGAACCTGAATCCGGGTTGGTGCCCGTTCTGCGGAAAGAAATGGTCTCTAAAATAGGAGGAGCGATGATCAGGAGAACAGTTGCCGTAATAGGAGTGTTGTTGCTCGTTTGCGCCTGCGCGTATTCACAGGAGAATGCCGTGCCCGATGAAGAATATCTGGGTGTGGACGCCGCCGTCGGCCGCCCAGGGATCGCCGCCGAGGCGGCGGAGGAGTTTGTGCCGCCGCCGGTGGCGGAGCAGCCCGTATCGAATATCTTTGTCAAGCTCCAGGGCGTTATAGGCGTATTCGTACTCCTCGGCATAGCCTGGCTCTTCTCCAACAACAAGAAAAAGATCCCGTGGCGCGTTATCTGTTACGGGATAGGACTCCAGGTCATCTTCGCCACGCTCATCCTCCAATTCAGCAGGACGCAAAAGGTCTGGATGCTTGCCGTCATGGGCGTTCTGTGGTTCGCGGGGGCCCTCGTTGACGTGAGGAAGGGCCGCGTTCAGAGCCGGATCCTGGTGGTGATTCCCCTCTTCTTCATTATTTTGATTGGAGTGCTGCAGTTTGCGTGGATCACGTACGACGTCGATCCCGGGCCGAGGATATTTGTCGCGGCTAAGGCCGGCGTGGAGAAGCTCCTGAGCTTCACGGACGCGGGCGCGAGCTTTCTCTTCAACAGACTGTACAACTGTTCCGAGGAGGTCTCAGGGCAGGGATTCTACCAGCTTCACAACCCGAAAACGGGCCAGCCGGAGGATATCGGCATGGTCTTCGCCTTCCACGTTTTGATGACGATCATCTTCTTCGCCTCGCTGATGGCGATCCTCTACCACATCGGCTTCATGCAGAAGATGGTTAAGGTGGTCGCCTGGGTCATGGTGAAGACGATGGGGACGAGCGGCGCGGAGAGCCTTTCGTGCGCCGCGAACATCTTCGTGGGCCAGACGGAGGCGCCCCTTGTCGTGAAGCCGTTCGTAGGTGACATGACGATGTCGGAGCTCATCGTGATCATGACTGGGGGGTTCGCGACAGTGGCCGGCGGTGTTCTCGCCGCCTACGTGCGGTTCGGCATCCCCGCGGACCACCTCATGGCGGCCAGCGTGATGTCCGCGCCCGCCGCGATCGTTATGGCGAAGATAATGATACCGGAAACAAAGGTTCCCAAGACGGCGGGCGGGGCTAAGGTAGAGATTCCCTCGCATTCCATTAATGTCATCGACGCGGCTGCCGCCGGCGCAGGCGACGGGCTCCGCCTGGCCCTGAACGTCGGGGCCATGCTCATGGCGTTCCTCTCGCTCGTCTACATGCTCAATTTTTTCCTCGGCCATGGGCTCACGCCGATTATTAACTGGGTTCTCGGCCTCGTCGGCACGGCCGCACAGTGCCCGGAGCTTTCCCTCAAGCTCATCTTCGGCTATTTCTTCGCTCCCATCTCCTGGTGCATGGGCGTTCCCGGCAAGGACATCATGTGCTTCGGCGAGCTTCTCGGTGTCAAGATAAGTATCAACGAGTTCGTGGCCTATGACGCCCTGATAAGGGCAAGGGCCACGCTGAGCCCCCGCGCCTTTATAATCGGGACCTACGCCCTCTGCGGTTTCGCCAACCTCGGGTCCATCGGCATACAGCTCGGGGGCATAGGGGCGATAGCGCCGAAGAGGCGGCATGACCTTGCGAGGATAGGCGTCAAGGCGATGATCGCCGGAGCGCTCGCCTCTTGGCTCACGGCCACCATCGCCGGCATCCTTCTGTGAACAGGGAAGAGCAGGGAATACAAAAAGCTGAAACATACAAAATTCTCTGAACCGCAAAGGCGCAAAGGACGCAGAGGCTAAATACGGTTGAAAGTTTAAAGTTCAAGGTTGAAGGCAAAAGCAGGGAAAATATAGAAATATGAAAAAAGATATCCACGAATTTCACGCCTGTCCGGCTTTAGACGGAAATTAACACGAATTAAAAACGGGAACACCTGAAAAAAGAGATCAGATGCTGGATACTCGATACTGGAAATACATATCGTGAAGCCCTCCTGATGCGGGCAGGCGTGAAGCGGAAAAAACCAGTGTGTTAGCAGGCAGTTGAAGAACGCAGTACGATTTATAAACTTTTTTTATCGAACAATTTCCGCACACTAAAGTCCATCATATTGAATATGACGGAAAAAAGTCAGCTCAATCAATAGTTCGATTCAGAATAGAGAAAGGAAGTGTCCATGGGCATATTTTCAAAGATCTTTGGAAAGTCTACGCCTTTGAAGCAACCGGCTGATAATTTTGAGTACATCGCCATGAATCTGGCGTTCATTTTTCATTTGCTCAAGAAAAACCACGGCAATCGTGTCTCGAGTGAATCGGATTTGCTACTTATTTCCGGCGTTATTGACATGATCAAATATTTACAGGAAGGGTCCATCACTGTTGAAGACATTCGCAATGGCTTGATGGCATCAAAGCAGGACAGATGCCGCCTTGGGCCGACAACTATTCAGCATGAGAATGGTACTCGGAGCATGTTTGTTGGTGTCGAAGATCCACTTCTGAATTTCACAATTCAGATCGAGGCGATGATTTTTGCCGTGGATAAGCCAGGTATGGATGCAAAACGCATTATCAATGCAGTTTTGAGCAAGAAGGCTGATATTCAACGCACGCTCCAGGATACTGCCGTAGCAGCCCAATCAGGGCCCTTTCCTCCCGGGGTACCTGAGCTGGTTGATGGTTTTATGACAGCCGATGAGTTTAGCGATCTACGGCAGCAAATAGGAATTCATTGAAAAGACGAATCGAACAAGGCACTGGAGCGGACGTGGACGAGCCACGCCGCTCAGTTTGAGCGTTAGACGTTACATAACACCTGAAAGGTATTCAGACATGAAATCGTTATCCTTCTGGCAATGGTACGATTATTTGTTTCTGTTCTCATTACTAATTTTAGGAATTCCAATATGGTTAAACAAAAATTTTAATATAGGTATCAAAAGTTTCTTTACCGTTGTTTTGTTATTAACCCTCATAATAAGAGGCTATTATATATTTGAAAGTACAAGGAAGGCAAAAACCATCGAATCTTTAAAGTCTACTATCGATACACAAGAGCAAGATCTCGAAAAATACCGTAAAGGGCTGAAGACTGCACTCGATATGGCAGAACCTTCAAAATTGTCCTTACTGAGAGAAAATGTTATAAAAACTGAAGAAGGGTATACAGTTTCTTTGAAGTTCAAACCATCCAAGAATCGCAATCTCGGTGCTATTGTATTCACTGCAAAAGTTATTAACGGCTTTAACATCAGAATTGTAGATTTTTGGCCCACCATAGAAGGCGGAGCTTTTTCAAGCGGGCCAAAATCTAAGGAAATATCGGAAGATGGGAAAAATGCTAAATTAACATATCAATTATTGGGCGTTGGCGCGCCAACTGTCGAACTCAAAATTTCAGATCGAGGTAATATCATTATTCAAGGCAATCATTTATCCGAACCTGTTAATCTTAAAGTTGGAGAATAATCGTCTAACTTTCGCTCCAGCCGACCGCTATTGCGGCGGCTGAGTTTTACGTTATGAGCAAATAGAAAGGAAATATTATGGGAATATTTGATCGGCTATTGGGGAGTAAGAAGAAAACCCTAAAGATGGCTTCAGATGCTGTTAACTTTGTTAAAGTGGGTTTATTATTCTACCTGTTGCCAGAATGCAAGGCAAATTTTGATGAGAACTATTCTGAAACATTAGCAGCTGCGGTAATCAACACTATATTTTCTGAAATTCCTTCAAATGAAACAGGAAAGGATTTCATGAAAAACGAAACAAATATTGTAAACATTAACCTAGTAATAGAAAAGTCAATTAAACCTGAGGAAAAATTAAGGCAAATTATAACCGATGCAGTAAGAGTCAAATGCATCGTAGCCCATGGAATTAACGCTAATCTTTCAGAAGATGAATTTAAAAGACAATGCCAATACCCCATTGATCAATTAAGAAAATTACAAATATTGCAAAAGGGTGGAGAAACTCCTAATCTAAGTAATTTTATAATTAATGCTTCAAGTTTTATGAATGCATGCAAAAAAGACTATGAATTAAATAAGAACACATAAAAATTTGCTCCAGCGGATCCTCCTTCGCCGCTAAAGCGGCTTCGGAGTGCCGCTGAGCTTTACGTTAGAAATAATAGAGTTGCAATAGTATTTCTAACGAGTTGAGCTCCACTCTCACGATCGGCTCGCGCCGCAGGCGGCGGCGAACCAATCGTTCGAGCGGAAACCCCGATCGAAGATCGGGGCTCCGCCCCCTTGGTTGGGGTTTAGGATGGAGGCGCAGGGAGGAATACTGTATTATTTAAGTAAACAAGCGTTGAGCGACCATCCAAGAAAAACAGGGTGAAGACTCTCCATCCTTCACCCCAAGTCGGGGGTTCCGCTCAAATCGCCGTTAGGCTTCTTCAAAAAATGAAAGGAGGATTATACAAAATTTAAGGCTAGGCGAATAAAGGAGTTAGGCAGGATTGCGATATAAATGTTCAAGAAAAAAAAGGAGGTCAGAATGAATATCTATGTAGGCAGTTTATCATTCGATATCAGCGATGAGGAATTACGAGCGGCTTTTGAAGCCTTCGGGCAAGTCGTATCGGCCACTGTTATTAAGGACAAGTACAGCGGCGAATCAAGGGGTTTCGGTTTTGTAGAAATGTCCTCTAAAGAGGAAGCCCAGGCTGCTATCGATGGCCTTAACGGCAAGGAGTTGAAAGGGCGAACGCTTAATGTTGGTGAGGCTCGCCCTCGCTCCGAAGGCCGTCGAGGTGGTGGAAGACCAGGTGGTGGAAGACGAGATACAGGGCGACGCTCCTGGTAAGCGCCCCCCGCACATACAAAAACAGCTAAAAAGGAGGCATGCAATGGGTGACAAAGGCAAGAAGGATAAGGAAAAACACCGGAAGCAAAAGTCAAAAAAACAGGAACAAAAAGCAAAAAGGAAATAAGTTCTACGTATTGCATTTAACCATAGGATAGAATCTCTTTGAACTGTCGGCGTCGATGTGAGACACTAAAATATGACAACATTGCAAGAATTGGAGACCCTTTCCGTGCCGGAGAAACTCCAGCTAGTCGAGGACCTCTGGGACAGCATCGCAAGAAGCAGAACGGCCATTCCCATCCCAGGGTGGCAGAAGGAAGAGCTGGCGCGTCGGAAAGATAAATACGAAATTATTATTTACTGGAGTGAAGATGACCAGGCTTTTATTGCGGAAGCTCCGGAACTTCCTGGATGCTTGGCGCACGGAAATACCCATGAGGAAGCGCTATCAAACATCCATTCCGCCATTGACCTCTGGATCGAAACTGCTAAAGAGTTCAATGATCCTATCCCGAAACCCAAGGGTCATCGTCTTGTCTTCGCATAGTTCAACATAAGGCACAGAACCAATTACTCAAGCTCCATTCTCACGATCGGCGCGCGCCGTCGGCGGTGCGAACCAATCGTTCGAGCGGAGATCCGTCAATTCGTGCCGGACTTCGCCCTTTGGTTGGGGTTCAGGATGGAGGTACAGGGAGGAATACTGTATTATCCAAGTAAACAAGTGCTGAGCGACCATCCGAGAAAAACAGGGTGAAGACTCTCCATCCTTCACCCCAAGTCGGGGGTTCCGCTCAACTCGCCGTTGTGCCTCTAAAAAGCAAATGAAATGTTGACAATAAGCACACATTGTACTATATTTGGACCATGAAGCATTTTGATTGGAATGTTGGGAAGAATGAAGAACTCAGAGTTGAGCGAGATATTACATTCGAGGAGATAGTATTTAGCCTCATGCAAGATGGGCTTTTAGATACCATCGTGCATCCCAATAGAAAGAAGTACCCCAATCAGAAGGTCTTTATTGTTAACGTTGAGGATTACGCGTACTTGGTGCCTTTTGTCGAGACCGAAGAATACATTTACCTCAAGACAATAATTCCAAGCCGCAAGATGACGAAAAAATATTTGGGAGGCACAGAAAATGGGACTTAGCAAAAAAGAAAAGGAACTGCGTGACTCAGTCGAACGGGGAGAATGGAAGACTATACCCAGTTTCAAAAGGGAAGCGAAACGATACCAGGAGTATGCAAAGGCCACATTCCGCAAAGACAAAAGAGTAAATATCCGAATATCCACAAAGGACCTCACTAATATCCAGAAGAAAGCCCTTGAAGAAGGTCTCCCTTACCAGACTCTTATGTCTAGTATACTTCACAAATTCATTAGTGGTCGTCTGATAGAAAAGACGTCTTAATCAGTACAAAGGGAGGCACAACCAATCGCTGCACCTGATCCTGAAATTATTCGGGACAGGTGAGCTTCACGTGTGTGCCGGGCATGGCACGTAGCTTGCGGGGTGGAAGTCCCCGCGCCAGGCATAGGAGAAGCCGAAGGGAAGCGAAAGGGCAAGGGCGTCGTCGCGAGGCGGGGTCTGAAGGAAGCCCAACGCAAAAGCACGGGGCGACAAACCGCGCAACTGCTCTCTCCTCGGGTTCAGTATTGGAAAGGCAGGTCGGGCGTTTGTCAGAGACAAGAGCATACGGCGGCTGAAGGATCGCATACGCGAACTAAAGGCAAGAAAAGATATTGAAACTTGACTTTTCTATATGATGTAATTACATTGTAATTATGAAAGCTACCATCACAAAAATTGGCAATTCCAAAGGAATAAGGATCCCAAAGACTATTCTTGAACAATGTGACTTGAAAGGCGAGGTTGACCTTGAGGTTCGCAATCACGAACTAATCATTCGCTCACCTTACTCTCCCCGCAAAAACTGGGAACAATCCTTTCGGGAAATGGCAAAGCGCGGTGATGATGTATTGCTGGACCGTGTGGCGGAAACTCCCACAAAATGGGATGAGGAAGAATGGGAATGGGAGTAAAGCGCTTTGATGTCTTTCTTATCTCTCTTGATCCTACCCGCGGACATGAAATTAAGAAGGTTCGTCCGTGTCTTGTTATCTCCCCGGACGAAATGAACAGGCATATTGCAACGGTCATCGTTGCGCCAATGACAACCAGGGGGAGAGCCTACCCCACTCGTGTTCCCTGCACCTTCCAGGGCAAGCACGGACAAATAGTTCTCGATCAAATTCGAACTGTGGATAAATCGCGTTTGATAAAGAAATTAGGAACTATCTCAAAAGCAACTCAAGCCAAGGTATTAGATACTATCAACGAACTCTTTGCCCCATAAAGCACCCAACACTTATAAGGCCTCCGTGTGTCAATAAAGAAAAAAAGGCAAAATTCTCCTGTCGCGGAAAAACAATATTTCCCGCGTTTTTGATTCCACGGCAACACCGGAAAAGAACCGACTGTACTGACTTGATTTCTTAAATGAATAACCAGTGGTTGGGTTAATTGAACATTGGAAATTGGTCATTGGTTATTGAACATTCGGTCTAAAAAGAGGGCGGCTTTTATAACAAAGCAGCCCCTCTTTTTAGATCATCAAGGCTCTCTGGTAGGAATCGAAGATGTGGCGGTAGGTGATGATGCCCACGATCTTTCCCGGGTCCCTCCTCTTGACCACGGGGGCTATGCTAATATAGGCGTTTCTCATTCTGCCGAAGACAGAGTCCATAGTCTCGTCCGGGAAGGCCGTGACGATATCCCTCCTCATGCAATCCGAGACCTTTATCAGCCCCCAGCTTTTCCCGGATGTCATGGCTTTGTGCATCTCCTTGTAAGTAACAATGCCCGCCAGCTTATCATTCTTATCCACCACCGGCAGGCTCGTATGGAGCTTGCTGCCGAAAACCGCCGCCAGCTCCTTAAGGGTCATCGTTTCATTTATCGTATGCACGTCCGTGATCATGATGTCTCGCACCACCATTGATTCGAGGATGTCGTGCGGTCTGTCAGCGTCCGTGATGATCCCCTTCTGCCTGAGCTTTATCGTGTAGATGCTGTCCCTGCTCATCAGCTTGGACACGAGCGTGCTGACCACCGCGCACGTCATGATGGGGAGGAGGATCTGGTAATGATAGCCCGTCATCTCGAAGAGGATAAAGATCGCGGTGATGGGGGCGTGGGCCGCCCCCGCGAATACGGCTCCCATCCCCACGAGTGCGTACACGCCGAGAATGGCGGCGCGGGGGTCTAGGCCGGGCGGGGCGGCGGGGTGCTGCGCTATCGTCTCCATCAGGGCGGTGTATCTCGGGATCATTCCCGGGATGCGGAGCATGCAGAAGCCGAAGGCGCCCCCCAGCATGGCCCCCATGTAGAGGGAGGGGGCGAATACGCCGCCGGAGCCACCCGAGCCGAGGCAGAGGCACGTGGCGAGCAGCTTCAGGGCCAGCAGGGCCAGGAGGAGGAAGAAGAAGAGATGACCCTCCGTGGCAAGGCTTATCGATTCATAGCCGACGCCGAGAATAGTTATGCCGCCGGGGCCGGGCTGGCACCCGAACGCCCTCACGGTGAAGATGGCTAGGATACCGAGAAGAATGCCCCCGAAGGAGGCCTTCAGGTATTCCGGCAACTTAAGCTTGTGGTCGAAGAAGTTTTCGAAGCCGGTCAGTATCGATATGAATGCGCGGGCTGTCAGGCCGGCAAGGACTCCCAGGAGCGCGAAGGCGATAAGCTCCCACGAAGATCCCGAGGAGAAGTACATTACGTCGAAGACGGGGTGGGCGCCCCGCAGCCACTGGGAGATGGCGGCCGAGGTGGTGGACGCGATAACCAGGTATATGAAGGAGAACGTCTCGAACTCACCCAGGATGACCTCCATGGAGAAGAGCACGCCGGCGATGGGGGCGTTGAAGATGGCGGCGATGCCGCCCGCCGCCCCGCAGCCGACGAACGTCTTTATCCGCTTTGGCGGCATCTTGAATATCTGGCCGAGCGTCGAGCCGAAGGCCGCCCCGATCTGGACGATCGGCCCCTCACTCCCGGCCGAGCCGCCCGATCCTATGGTGATGGCAGAGGCGACGCTTTTAACGATGGCTACTATCGGGCGTATTCTCCCTCCGCGCTTGATGACGGCTGTCATCACCTCGGGAACGCCGTGCCCCTTCGCCTCCCTCGCGAAGAAGTAAACGAGGGGGCCGACGAGCAGTCCTCCCAGCGCGGGGATGAAAAGAAGGGTCCACAGCCGCCCTGCGAGGAGCCTGTCGAAGATGATGTCGAAGAAGAGATGCTCCGATTCGTGGATGAGCCAGGTGAAGATGGAGGACCCGAAGGCGGCGGCGACGCCGATGGCGACGGCGAAAACTATCTGAATGAAGGCGGGGGAGACATGAAGGAGGGTGAACAGGGAGAGGAGGGTACGGCGGGGCAAGACGCCTCCACTGTCTACGATGCTTTTCTTTTGTTCCACGGTTGCCCGGACAATGACTTTGCCTGGTTTGCCTAGTGAAAAAGATTATTTTACACTGATGATACTCTATCTTTAATGAATTTGCGAGCGAAGTCAGCAAATTTATTAAAAACTCGTTTTCGCTTTATCCATTCCGATTCCGGAGGTATACTGTATCTGAATCGATCCGTACCTGTCCGGGAGGAGTGTTATGCGCATGCGCGAGTCGGAAATAAACGGTGCTTTCGTGATCCATCTTGATGGAAGGTTCGATGCCGTGTCGTCCTACCTGGTTGAGAAGCGGCTTAACGAGGTTATCAAGTCCGGTACCCGCCGGATGGTCGTCGATCTCGGCGGCGTTGATTACATAAGCAGCGGCGGTCTCAGGGTCCTCCTCTCGGCGGCCAAGAAGCTGGACCGGCTGAACGGAGGTATCAGGCTGGCGTGCGTGACCGGTCCCGTCAGGGAAGTTATGGAGGTCACCGGTTTCTGCCAGATATTCCAGATGTATGACACCCCTGAATCGGCCGCGTCGGATTTTGCTGTCTAGGGAGGTTCCTATTAATACGGTGGAACACGAGCTTTCGATCAGTGCCGACCTCAGGAGCATCAGGGATGCGTGCGGATTCGTAAGGGGATGCGCCCGGCAGGGAGGGCTCAGCGAGGAGGGCGCGGGCGAGCTGGAGCTTGCGGTCGACGAGATATGCACCAACGTCGTGACGCACGGCTACGGGGGAAAAGGAGGAAGCATAAATATATCCGTCGACTGCGGCGCCGACGCTGTCAGGGTAACGCTCTCGGATAACGCCGAACCGTTTAACCCGCTCACGGTCTCCCCTCCGGATATTCGTGTTCCCCTCTCCGAGAGGGAGGTCGGCCGACTCGGGTTACTCATCACAAGGAACATGGTCGATGACATTGTTTACGAGAGAGTGGAAGGCGAGAATAAGTTAACCATGACGAAGCTCATCGGTAAACGGCAGTATGCTTAGAGAATGATCGGAGGAAGGTAAGGTAATGATCAGAGAGAAAGCCGCCCTTGCCTATCACAGCCAGGGGAGGAAGGGCAAGATAGAGGTCGTTACCTCGAAGCCCTGTGCCACCCAGCGCGACCTGTCGCTCGCTTACACTCCGGGAGTGGCCGAGCCCTGCAATGAGATCGTCAAGGATCCGGTCAAGGTCTTCGAGTATACCGCCAGGGGAAACCTGGTTGCCGTCATCACCAACGGTACGGCCGTGCTCGGCCTCGGCAACATCGGCCCGAAAGCGGCCAAGCCGGTCATGGAGGGAAAGGCCGTCCTCTTCAAGAAGTTCGCGGATATAGACGTTTTCGATCTCGAGCTCGACACGCTCGATCCGGACAAGTTCGTCGAGGCGGTCAAGCTTCTCGAGCCGACCTTCGGCGGGATCAACCTGGAGGACATCAAGGCACCGGAATGCTTTTATATAGAATCCAGGCTCAAGGAGGAGATGGGGATTCCGGTCTTCCACGACGACCAGCACGGGACAGCGATAATATCGGCGGCCGCACTGCTGAACGCCCTGGAGATAGCGGGCAAGGATATCGGGGAGGTCGCGATCGTCGTCTCGGGCGCCGGCGCTGCCGGGATCGCCTGCTCCGATATGTATGTCAGCTTCGGGGCGAAGAAAGAGCGGATAATCATGTGCGACAGCAAGGGGGTGATTTACCGGGGCAGGAAGAAGGGGATGAACCCATACAAGGAGCGCTACGCCCGGGAGACGAACCTGCGGACGCTGGCGGAGGCTATGGTGGGGGCGGATGTGTTCATCGGCGTCTCATCCGCGGGAATCGTCAGCGGGGAGATGGTGAAGTCCATGGCGAAGAATCCCATTGTCTTCGCCATGGCCAACCCCGACCCGGAGATAAGCTGGGAGGAGGCCATGGCCGCGAGAGGAGATGTCATAATGGCCACCGGCCGCTCGGATTACCCCAACCAGGTCAACAATGTTCTGGGCTTCCCCTACATTTTTCGCGGCGCGCTGGACGTTGGCGCCAGGTCTATCAACGAGGAGATGAAGAAGGCTGCCTCGCTCGCCTTGGCGGAGCTGGCAAAGGAAGGGGTGCCCGACTCGGTAGCGAGGGCCTACGGCGCCGAGGCGCTGGAGTTCGGCAGGAATTACATCATCCCCAAGCCGTTCGATCACAGGGCCTTGCTCCGCGTGGCCCCCGCCGTCGCCAGGGCGGCCATGGAGAGCGGCGTGGCGAGGATCCCCCTCAAGAGCGGGGAAGGCTACATCGACTACCTCGAAGCACACCTGAGCAAGTCGCGCTACATCATGAGGTCGGTCATCCACAAGGCGCAGCGCTCTCCCAGGAGGATAGTCTTTCCCGAGGGGGGCCACGAGAAGATACTGAGGGCCTGCCAGATCCTACTGGATGAGAAGATCGCCTTCCCCATCCTCCTGGGGAACGAACGGACGATCAAAAGCAAGATTAAAAAACTACACCTGGATCTTGGAGGTACGACCATAATAGACCCCGCCCGGTCGGATAAACTTGACAGTTACAGAAACGAGTTCTACAAGCTCAGGAGAAGGAAGGGGATCACGTTCAGCGAGGTTAAGAATCTCCTGAACGACATGAACTACTTCGGCTCGATGATGGTCAGGATGGGAGACGCGGACGGCCTGGTCTCGGGCCTGACCCAGCAATACCCGGAGACGATACGCACCGCGCTGCAGACGATAGGCATTCAGGAGAACCTGCGCCGTGTCTCGGGCATCTATTTCATGGTATTCAGGAACAAGCTCTTCTTCTTCGCCGATGCCACGGTCAATATCGATCCTACTAGCGAGGACCTCGCGGAAATCGCCATTTGCAGCGCCGAGACGGCTCGCCGCTTCGACGTCGAGCCTAAGATAGCCTTCCTCTCGTTTTCAAACTTCGGCAGCAGCCGGCACCCATTCGTCGACAAGGTGCGGGAGGCGGTGAGGATAACGAGAGAGAGGGCCCCAGACCTGGTTGTGGACGGCGAGATGCAGGCGGACACCGCTGTGGTCACGGAGATAGTGGAAAAGACATATCCTTTCTGCAAGATCAAGGGAGGGGCCAACGTCCTCATATTTCCAGACCTCCAGTCCGCAAACATCTCCTACAAGCTCCTGCAGCGGCTGGGGGGGGCGGAGACGATCGGGCCGATACTCATGGGGATGAGGAAACCGGTTCAAGTCCTCCAGAGGGGGGGCGACGTGGACGATATCGTGAACGTGGCGGCTATCGCCGTCGTGGACGCACAGTGGCTCGAATACCGCGAGAAAGTAAGCACCTCACCGAAAAAAGGGGGATGAAATGAGAAAAGTATTTTATGTTTCAATTGGTGTTCTTGCCGTTTTTTTTATCGCGGC
>JAVCDC010000103.1 GCA_030765135.1 Candidatus Tritonobacter lacicola
AATGCCGGTGGCGCCGGGTTGTAAGGCTATGCCGTAGCAGGTATCAACCCCTGACCCTCCCAGATAAGTCGAATAGAGAACGGCCGACCCGGCAGAGTCGAAACGGGTAACGAAAACTTTATTAACGCTTCCTGCCGATGCCGCCTGGTAGGGGTTCTTGGTGGGGAAATTGCGGGACCAAGTTTCTCCCGCGACGTACGCGTTCAAAGACGGGTCAACATCAATGCCATAGCCCCATTCCTCGTCGTCTCCCCCCAGGTAGGTCGAGTATTCCAGGGAGGAGCCGGAGGTTGAGAATCTGGTGACGAAGGCATCTGATGCTCCCCCTCCCGACGCGGGCTGGAAAGCGGTGGAAGTGGTGGGAAAGAGGACAGCGCCACTGGTGCTCTGAGTTCGCCCGGTCACATAGGCGGAACCTTCCGAGTCGAGGGCGATGCCATAGCCGTAATCTTGGCCGTCACCCCCCAGGTAGGTCGAGTAGATGAGGGTTGAACCGGTGGAGCCGAGCTTGGTTGCGAAAGCATCAGCGGCTCCACCCGCTCGGGCGGCCTGGTAGGGATTTTCCGTGGGGAAAACGAAGGATATGGACTGGCCGGCGACGTAGGCGCACCCGCTGGAATCGATATCGATGGCATTCCCATAATCAGTACTTCCACCGCCCAGGTAGGTCGAGAAGAGCAGGCTCGAGCCGGTGGAGGAGAATTTCGCGACAAAGGCATCCCAATTTCCCGCATTGGAGGACTGGTAAGGGTTCATGGTGGGGAAATTGGTGGAATAGACCTGTCCGGTTACGTAGGCGCAGCCGATCGTGTCAACGGCAATACCATTGCCATCATCGTCAGAGGCGCCTCCCAGGTAGGTCGAGTAGAGCAGGGTTGATCCGGTGGATGAGAGCTTGGTGACGATGGCATCATAATAGGTGAATGTAGAGGCATAGGATGCCTGGTAAGGATTCACCGTGGGAAAATTGGTGGATTGGGTGTATCCCGTGACATAGGCCATAGCGCCGGCGTCAACGGCGATGCCGCGTCCGAAATCACTGCTGTTACCGCCCAGGTAGGTCGAGTAGAGCAGGCTCGAGCCGGTGGAGGAGAACTTGGTGACGAAGATATCTTTGGTTACCCCAAAGGACGGCTGATAGGGGTTTGCCGTGGGGAAATCGGAGGAATTGGTCTCTCCCGTGACGTACGCGCAGCCGCTGGAATCGACCGCGATGGCGTGCCCCTCATCATTGTTCCCCGCCCCGCCCAGGTAGGTCGAGTATTCGAGCGTGACGTCCTGGGCCGGTAGTAGAATGGGATAGGCGATGATGAGAAGAACCGCCGAGATCAAGATCGCTGATTTTTTCATTACCATTCTCCCTCCAGGATACAGGGTGCGGGGGCAGAGGCCCCAATTTTCAATGTCCAATAACCAATGACCAATGGAAAAAAAGAAGAACTGAAAAAACTGATGCAGGATACAGGATAATTTTTCAGGCGAAACGGGGTAAATGAAGCGGCGCCCGCAAACGCGGGCGCCGTCCGAAAGCGAACATATTCATGTCCTTGATCCATTCTAGAAATGGAGCATAAAACCGGGGGCGGGGCAAGAAATATTTTTGCGCATTGCCCTATTCAGCAACAAGTTGCAGAAGGCGCACGTGCAAAATAAAGGAATTCTGTAAAGGGCTTTGTCAGAGCTGACAGTGGATATCCCTTCTATGCCAACGCAATAAACCAGCGGCCACGAAGACGCCCGGGCACGAATAATAAAACGCTCTCCGCTATATTGCTCTCTCCCTGTCGCCTTTATGTCTCAGCCGCAGGTACTTACCTCCCCCCCTGCTTCGATCGGCCTTGAGCATGCTCGCTCAATACGGACGAGAACACATTGGAAACCTGGTTTTGCCTCACGGTGGCGCGGGGGCGAGCAAGGAAAAGCTCCCCGATTTTATGAACGGATAATCCGAGCTCTGTCACTCCAATCTTGCAAGTGAGACCGGGGGCCGGTGAAAAAGAAAAGGGGTCAGGTCTACGCATTACTCTTATTTTCATCTTTACGGCAAATCCTCAAAGGGTGGAGAATGAAAATATAGAAATATGAAAGTATGAAAATTAGGAAAGAACGTGGAACGTGTTACGTGTAACGTGAAACAGAAAAAAGAAACAAGATGCGGGATGAAAGAAGAAAAAAACAGAAGAAAAAAATGAACCGCGGAGGCGCGGAGGGCGCGGAGAAAAAACAGAATAAAAAACAGATGCGGGTATGACTTACGGGTTATGTAGGCGGGGGTTGTTTCCCTTACCCTTGCCCAACAACTAAACCGGCCTCTTAACCTTAACCCTTACCTGTTTCTTTATTCGTCCGTCGTCTATCGTTCGTCGTCCCTCGTTATTGCGGCGCAGCGACGCCGATCGTGTCGTTGCCTTCGGGAATCTTCCAGAGGTCGCGGGCAAGGGGCGAAGGATTGCGCGCCTGCGCGTCCCAGTAGGTCCAGTCTCCCGGCTCGGGGGCGTTCCAGACGTAGAGGTTGTAGTCCCCTACGTAGTTCTCCATCACGCCCAGTTCGTCGGATGGCCCGCCGCGGCCTATGCCGACAACCTGCTCTATGTCGTCCCTCTGGGGGATGACCCAGAAGTCGCGCGCCAGGGCCGACGGGTTCCGCGCCATGGCATCATTGTACGTCCAGTCGCCGGGAGCCGGCATGTTCCACACGTACAGGAGATAGTCGCCCCCGTCGTTCCTCACCACCAGGAGGCTGTCGGCAGCGCCGTCACCGGTCGTGTCCAGGCCGCACATCGCCGCCGTGTCGTCACCTTGAGGGATCACCCACAGGTCACGCGCCAGGGCAGAGGGGTTCCTCGCGTGCGCGTTCCAGTACGTCCAGTCTCCCGGGACAGGGCTGTTCCACAGGTAGAGGTTGTAGTCGCCCCCCTGGTCCCTCATAGAGGCTATGCGGCTTCCCCCGTCCGCCATGAGGATTGTGTCGTTCCCCGCGGGTATCGTCCAGAACTCCCTGGCAAGGGCCGAGGGGTTCCGCCCATCTGCGTCCCAGTAAGCCCAGTCTCCCGGAACCGGCACGTTGTAGAAGTAGATGTTCTGGTCGAACCCGTGATCCAGTTTCAGGACTGCAAGCTCCTGCTCTCCCCCGCCGGTCGCGTCCACCTCGGTCATCGCGACAGTGTTGTTGCCCGACGGGATGATCCAGAGATCCCTGCCGAGGGGTGAGGGGTTCCTCGACTCCGCGTCCCAGTAGCTGCTGTCTCCCGCCTCCGGCAACTCGTAGCCGTACAGGTTATAGTCACCCGCAGAGTCCTTCATCACGGCAAGGGGCACAATCGGCAGGGGCGTGTTGGTGACAGTCGGCGTCGCTGTGGGCGTAGCCGTGCTCGTGGCAGTACTCGTCGCAGTAGACGTGCTCGTAGGCGTGTTCGTGACCGTCGGCGTAGTGGTGGGCGTATCTGTCGGCGTCAGCGTCGGCGTGTTCGTCACCGTCGGCGTGTGGGTCGGCGTCAGTGTCGGAGTATTCGTCGGTGTGTTCGTCGGCGTATTGGTAGGTGTGAGAGTCGGCGTACTTGTCGGCGTGGACGTGGGCGTGTCTGTCGGTGTGCCCGTGGGTGAATTCGTCGGTGTGTTAGTGGGTGTGTTCGTTGGTGTCAGAGTAGGTGTGTGTGTCGGCGTGTTCGTAGACGTGGGCGTCTGGGTCGGGCCGACCGCTGTCGGCGTGTTCGTCGGCGTCAAGGTGGGCGTCTCTGTGGGCGTGTTCGACGGAGTAAGCGACGGAGTCGCCGTAGAGGTCTGTGTCGGTGTGCTCGTCGGCGTGTGTGTCGGCGTGTTCGTCGGCGTCGTGATCGGCCCCCCCGGGCCGAGCTTACTGTAGAAAGCCTCAGTGGTGAAAGCCCCACCGCTGAACGTGGTCTGGATGGCGAACTCGGTGGTGGGGAAGAGGATTGTGGACGAGGATTGGGTTATGCCGGTGATATAGGTGGCGCCGGTATCGTCGAGGGCGAGTCCATATCCCTCTTCGGAATCCCATCCGCCGAGGTAGGTCGAGAAGACGAGGGATGATCCGGATGAGTCGAAGCGGCTAACGATGACGTCACCGGGGTCGGTCTGCCGGTTCATCGCTGCCTGGTATGGGTTCATCGTGGGGAAAGAGACTGAGTTTGTGTAACCGGTGACCGACAGCTCCCCGGAAACGGAGGCCTCGATCGAATAGACGCGGTTATTCCCGGAAACACCGCCAAAGAAGGTGGAGTAGATAAGGTCTGTTCCGGTGGATGAGAACCGGGCGACAAATCCATCCTGCCCGCCGGTAAAAGTTTGATAGGGATTGACGACGGGAAAATCGGTTGAGTTGGTCCACCCCCCGACAAAGATATCTGAGGACGCGTTCACGGAGATCGCGTGCCCATAGGTATCCCCGGACCCGCCGAGGTAGGTGGAGAAGACGAGAGACGTACCGCTGGAATCGAGTTGGGTCACGAAGCCGCTCCAGGGATCGCCGAGATTGGCAGCCTGGTAGGGATTCTTGGTGGGGAAGTCTAGCGATTCCGTGTTTCCCGTCACGTATGCTGATCCAGCTCGAGCTGCTATGCCGTTGCCCAGAGACGCATAATCTCGAATTGAGCCGCCGAGAAAGGTGGAGTAGACGAGTGTCGAATCGCCGACGGTGAACCGGGTGATGAACAGGTTACTGGTGCCGCTCAGGGTGTTCTGGTAGGCGTTGACCACCGGGAAATCTGATGAAGAGGTGTAGCCCAAGAAAAAAGGAGCCCCATTTTCATCGAGAGCCACGCTCTCCCCGTGATCGGTAGCGGTTCCCCCAAGGTAGGTGGAGTAAAGAACCGCGCTGCCGGTGGAGGAGATCTGGCAGGCAAAACCGTCATAGCTGCCGCCGCCGCTGGCGTGGGAGGCCTGGTACGGGTTCACGGTGGGGAAGTTCGAGGAATAGGTCTTTCCCGCTATCCAGGCGGTCCCGTCGGTGGCGACGGCGATACCGCCGATTATATCAGTGCTGACGCCGCCGATATAGGTAGAGTAAAGGAGGCTGGAGCCGGTGGAGTTGAAACGGGTGATAAAGCCGTCCTGGCCCCCGAGCCAGGAAGCCTGGTACGGGTTGACGGTGGGGAAACTGGTTGAGTTTGTATACCCGGCCACATAGGCGGACCCGGTGCTGTCGACATCGATGGCATATCCGTAGTCGCTGGCGTTGGCCCCGCCAAGATAGGTCGAGTATTCGAGGGTCATGTTCTGGCCTGAGAGTGTCGCCGGTACCAGGACCACGATAAGGATGGCGAGGGCCGATAATTGCATTATGTTTTTCATGATATATTCTCCTGTTCTCCCCGGATAATCCCGGCTGCCGATGAACGCGGCGGGAATTTATTCCAGATTAACATATGGTAATGATATGTATATGTTTACTGAACATTGTTAAATGTATTACATTAAACTGTTATGTCAAGGGAATGAACCGAATTTTTTTTAAGCATGCTTATTTTATCGTCTTTTGTTAGCATCCACGAAGAATGAAGTTATTCCCCGTATTCAATTTATGAAAAAGGCTTCTGCAAAATAGCAACTGGCTTTAAATTTGCAGAGAGGAATTTTCTCCAGTGAAGACTGGAAGTTAAGTATAACAGCATTTTTGGGGACCTGGGAGAGAAGACAGGTGGCCGCGGACAGAGTAAGCCTTTAGTTCTTTGACAATCGATCCAAGAGAGAAGTCAGGCCGCGAATGTCAGATAAGAATTGATTTTATTAGGTCTACCCATTTTAAGGGCGGTCAGGGCGACTAACGAGAGAGTAAGATGGGCTAAGGCGACATGGTTCCGGCCGGATTTTAAGGAGTAATAGGGAGCATCTTCGGAAGTGATATCCTGAAAGCGACTGAAGTAACGTTCGATTTTGACTCTGATTCTGCCTGGTTTGGTTCTTTTCAATTTGTTGTCTTCGATTAAAGCTCGGATGATTTTTGCCTGGTCGCCGGTGATAGAGACATACTTAATGCAGCCATAGTGTTTGCCCGCGGTCAAAGAGGGATGGTTGATCGGGCAAGGATTATCCAGTTTAAGAATGGCTAAGGGACAACGGAACTTCATCCGACATTTAGTTCCCTTTTTGTTCACCGGAGTAAGGCCGTTAAATCTCATCAGGAGATTTCCGGGACAGGGAATACCCTCAACGGCGGGAGTAACGCATCTGGAATTGCGGAAGTTTTTTCGGATTATAAAATCCAGATCCTGGGGCCTTTTAAGCGATGATTTGAGGAGTTGACGGATAAAGTTTTTCAGCCTTTTGTCGTCGTAGGCCTTATCTCCGAAGATATTGCGCAGTTCCGAGATGTTGTAGTTTTTCTTCAGTTCTTTGAAAAGGATTTTAGCAATTTTGTTGTCGGGGAGATTAATGGGAACGGTAACCTCGACCAGAGTACAGCCGGTGGCGTTGTCGAGGATGGAGTGGGTACGATAACCCCATCTGAAATCCGTAATTTTTTCTCCGGTATATTCGATGTGAGTAGCGTAATACCCCAGGGCGGCGTCGGGATTATGTTTGGGTTTCTTGTGTTTATTGGTTAAGTTCCTTTGGTGATATTTGGGATTATTCTCCCGGGTGGGAGCCAGAACCGGTTTGGAGTCGATAGAGATACTCTGGATTGAGGTATGGGAAAGTTCATAATACTGATTGTTGACCTGAATCAGAGTTTCGTGGAGTTTGGAGGTATCGAGAGATTTAAGTAGCCGATAGAATTGAGTCTCGTCCGGTACGCGGTAACCGTCAAAGCCACATAGATCACAGATGAAGGGATGATCTGTAAGATATATGACGAGGCGGGGGATCGAGTTTAACTGAGCAATATTCTTGACGATCAAGGCTCTGATCATGGCATGACGGGAATAACCGGTTTGACCGTGACCATAATTTTTGTCCTGGAATAAAGAAAGATCAAGGTTTTGAAATATCTCGTAGAGTTTTTTATTGGTGGGAAGAGACAAGAAAAAATTCCAGTCGTAAAGTATTGAGGTTTGGAAAGTTAAATAAGACATAATTTCCCTCCTTTTTTGGGCGGATATTTTAATGTTATCCCTTATGTAAGAATAAGTTATATTAAAATAGACCGCTTAGTAAGTCAACAAAAAAGTGAGGGAAATCGAAGATAATTTGGTGCGCAACCAATTGATATAAAGCCAGTTGCTATTTTGCAGAAGCCTTATTTATGAAAAGCAAACGCCGGCAAATCATTATTCCTATACTCATCATCCTATTTCTCTCTCTGCTTATTTATAGCAACACTCTCCTAAACGGATTTACCTACGACGACACGCGGGAAATTGTAAACAATAGCCTGATCCAGGAGTTCGACTGGGGAGAGTTTGTCTCCGCGTTCTTTCCCGGGGCGGCAGGGCCCGATCCGCCGGGGAGAGCGGTTCCGCTCTTCACCTTCGCGGTTAATTATGGGATCGGTGGACTCAATCCTGCCGGTTACCACCTGGTGAACGTGGTCCTCCACGCCCTCATCTCTCTCCTGATCTACGCTGTCGGAAGAGAGCTCTTCCCGGACCGGCAACGCCTCTCATTCCTGGTCGCCGCTCTCTTCGCCTGCCACCCGGTTCACGCCGACGTGGTGGCCGCTGCGGTTGGACGGTCAGAGTTGATCTCCAGCTTCTGCTTTCTCCTGGCACTCCTGATCTACCTCCGGAAGACAGCTTCGGAATTATCCCGGAGAACCACGGTCTTCTGGTGGACGATACCCATCGTCATTGTCGGTGTCCTCTCCAAGGCCACCGCCGCGACGCTGCCGCTGATCGTCATTGCCTTCGACCTCTATCGTTTCACATTACGCCGGGGGGAATCCTTCTCTCATGGACTGCGTGTATTCACCTATCGGCTGAAAAAATTCTATCTCGCGTACATTATCGCCGTCTTGTTCACGTTGGCTTTATACGCAGGGATAATGCCGGCTGAAGAGGATCTGGGAGCCAACTTTTTAGTCTTCCTCCCTTTCGGCGAGCGAATTATTGCCTGCCTGGGGATACTGACGCGTTATATAGCCATCCTTATCTGGCCGTTTAAGCTCAGCGCCGACTACAGCTTTGCCCAGCTTTCATATCAACCGCAGTGGATACAGGACCTGTGGACCGCGGGCGGGATAGTGTCATGCGTAGGCTGGGGGACGGTGGCGCTGGTATCACTGAGAAGGAAAGGACGCTATTTTCTGGCCGTCTTCATCTTTGCCGTCAATTACGCGATCATCTCCAACATCATCCTGGTGATAAATGTCTCGATGGCGGAGCGGCTGGTCTACATGGCCTCCTGGGGATTCTGTCTGGCACTGGGATTTCTTTTAGATGGAATGCTTGATCGATGGCGGGACGGCCTCGCCCGTACCGCAATCTGGCTGATCATCGTCTCTATTCTGGGGGCATACTCGGTCCGTACCTGGACCCGGAACCGGGACTGGAAGGATAACTTCACTCTTTTTTCAGCCGCATATGCGGTCAATCCCATGGGTGCCCGGGTGAACTATAACCTGGGGCTGGAGAACGCTGACCGGGGGAATATCGACCGGGCCGTCTTTCACTACGAAAACGCGGTCAGGATCATCCCCTGGAACCCTCTCTACCGTGTTAACCTGGGAGAGGCCTATGCCCGGATAGGCGAGGTCGACAAAGCGATCGAAGAGTTCCAGGCCGTTGTCCTGCTGGAGCCGGAACATTCCGGGGGATTTATCAACCTGGGAGGAGCCTACAAAACCAAGGGTATGGCTGACCAGGCGATAGAGTCTCTCATGATTGCCCGGGAGATAGACCCCGATAACTGGCGGATATATTTCAATCTCGGTGACGCTTACCTGGTCAAACGGGAATATGATGAGGCAGCGCGGTCATACGAGCGTTTATTGGAACTCAACCCGGATCACTGGCAGGCGTGGAACAAGCTGGGGGCGATGTATATGGAACTGGGCACTTTTGATGGGGCTATCCAAAGCTTTAACCAGGCGATCGCGGTCTTCCCGGAGGGTAAGCTGGCCTATAATAACCTTGGCCTGGCCTACGCTGCGGTCGGGGAGCGGGGGAAGGCGGGAGCAGCATTTCGGCATGCCCTGGAGATAGATCCCGGTTTCGTGAAAGCGAGGAATAATCTTAATCTTCTCTTGAAGGATCATTGAATGGAGTAGGTTGAAGTGTAGAATGTGTGATGTCGTAGCGAAGCGAAGATCCCGCCGTTAGGCGGGACAAGATGTCGGAGCAACGCGGAGATCCCACCAGAGGCGGGGCGGGATACAGGAAACACTACAAAGGATGCGCGATATAAGATGCAAGATGCAGATCATTCTCCTGGAAGATCCATAATAATTGAACGAATGAATCACAATAGAAATACAAACCCGGATATTTCCGTGATCGTGGCAGTGGGGCGAGATGACATCGGACACTGTCTTGGATCCCTTCTCGACCAGACCCTTTCCCGGGATCGCTACGAGGTTATCCTGGTAGCGGACAGACCGCTCGACGTCGAACCGGGGGATAACATTGTCACCGTCGCCACAGAGAGCGCAGACCCGTCTACAAAGCGCAATGCCGGAGCCCGGGTGTCGCGGGGCAGGATCCTGGCGTTCATCGACGACGATGCCCGGGCGCGCAGGGACTGGCTCGAAAACGGGCTTGCCTTTATGCTTAGCTACCCGGGCGCTGCCGGGGTGGGAGGACCACGGGTGTTGCCGGAGGGGGCGTCGTTCCTGCAGAAGGCGACCGATATCATCGCCCACTCCGCCTTCTTCGGGAACGGCCACGGGAACTGGCAGGAGATGCAGATTCAGAACAAGGTCCCCCACGGGATGATCAACTCCTGCAACTACTTCATCCGCCGGGATATTTTCCTCGAACTGGGCGGCTACAACGAGGCTATCGGCTACGGGGGCGAAGACACGGAGTTCATCTACCAGGCAGTGACGGAGGGCGGCTGTCTCTTCGCCTACACCTGGGACCTCATCGTCTACCATCCACCGCGGCGTTTCGGCTGGGATCTGATCAAGCAGCGGTTCCGCTACCGGGTGCAGAACGGAAAGATGCTCTGGGTCCACCCCGGGCTCTACCTCTCCCGCTGGACCTTCAGCATCGGCCTCTTCGGCATAACGGCTTTTATCATTGCCTCGCTCCTGGAACCGGTTGTCTTACCCGTCGGGCTTGGGCTATATTTCCTGGTCGCATTTCTGGTTTCGCTGAGTTACACCCGTTATGATCTTCGGTTTATCTTCGTTCTCCCGGCGGTTTTTTTCATCCATCACGTCATCTACTACCTGGCGATCTGGAAGGGGATTCTTACCGGCGTGGTCAATCATTCGTCTATCCGGGAGATAAAAAACTTCAGAAAGTGATCCGCCTTCGCTCTACGAGCTATGGCGGACAAGTGCGGGATGGAAGAAACAGGATTTAGTATGCGGGATAGCATGAAGATAAAATTGATAGTGTTTATTACCCTCTTGCTGTTACTCTGCCCGGGGTGCGGGAGCAAGACCGAGCCCGAAGCCGGCCAACCCAATCTACTGCTGATCTCGGTCGATACGCTCCGCGCCGACCGGCTCGGGTGCTACGGGTACAAACGTCCCACCTCTCCGACGATTGACCGACTGGCGGAGGAAGGGGTGCTCTTCGAGAATGCAATCGCCACCTCCCCTCAGACCACTCCCTCCCATATGTCAATCATAACCGGTTTTTATCCCCGGGCGCACAATGTGTACATGTGGGGGAGGGACGAAAATGGGACCTATTCGGGAAGAGTCCTTTCCGGGGAGATACCGACTCTGGCCGAAATCCTTAAAGGCTACGGGTATACCAATGTCGCCTTCACCGGCGGCGCGAACGTGGCGGGGAAAATCGGTTTTGACCGGGGCTTTGAGATCTACGACGAGGAGTCGAACTCCGCGGCGGCAGTAGAGTGGCTGAGAGAGAATGCGGAAGAACAGTTCTTTCTCTTCTACCATACCTACTTCACCCACGCGCCCTACCTGCCTCTCCCGCCGTATGGCAGCCGGTATGATCCTGCCTATTTGGGGAAAATTCCCTCCTACGATGAACTGACAGAGGAACTGGGCGTGGTGAAGGGAGAGCTCTGGAGCGGAATCTGGCAGGCACTCTATAACCGTTTCTGGTCGAAGGTTAATCCAGCCGATCCAGCCGACCGGTATCACCTCCACGCTCTCTACGACGAATGTATCGGGTACGTCGATGCCGTCTTTATCAAGGAACTGATCGACACGCTGCGGACGGAAGGCATTCTCGACAGAACCCTCATCGTCTTCACCTCCGACCACGGTGAGGAGTTCTTTGAGCATGGGCGGAAGGAACACGACAGCATCTATGGAGAGGTAGTGCGGGTGCCGCTGATCATGCGGCTCCCCGGGGCACTTCCGGGAGGGATGCGGATAGAGCAACTGGTGCGGGGCATCGACATCATGCCCACCATCCTCGAACTGCTCGGCATCCCTCTCGACGTTGAGATACAAGGGACCAGTCTTCTGGCCGCGGCAACCGATGGGAAAGAGCTTAACCTCAAGGCCCATAGCGATTACAACGATTTCTTTCCTCCGGTCATCGATTCTATCCGCTCGGGGCCATGGTTTCTCCTGATGGATCAGCGAACGCGAAGCGGAGGGGAGCCGGGGGACGGTTCGCTGCCCCGGTTCTTTCAGCTTTTCAACACTGACGATGACCCGGGAGAGACTCGAAATCTCGCCGAGAAATATCCGGAGGTCGCGGCACGGCTGCGGACAGAGTTAAGGGCGCTGAGAATTGAATCGTCGAGGAAACACGCTGAAGAAGGGGCCGACCAGGAGAAGGCGGCGGTGGACCGGTGGAACGTTGAAAGACTTAAGGCATTAGGCTATTTATAATCCGCAAAACATCAGGTGACATATGAACAAGTTAAATAACAATCAAGAAAGCGACTGGAGGGGAGACAGAAGTAAAGCCGGAATCCTGAAGAAATACCTCTGGGCGCTTCGTTATTCGGCTGAGGAGGATTACTGGAATCAGGTCCTGGAAATGCTTGAGCCAGATAAGGAAACAATATACCTTGATTGCGGCTGCGGCGACGGGCGGAGAACTGTCAAGCTGGGCTGGCACATAGGCGCCAACCGGGTCTATGGTGTAGAGATCGTAAAAGAGTTGGCGGCCACGGTTGAAGATAAAGATATTTCGGTTGTCATAGATGATCTTAACCGGGAACTCACCCTACCGGGGGCTTACTTTGATGTGGTCACCGCCCTGGAGGTGATAGAGCACCTTTACCGTCCCGACACATTTTTAAGAGAACTTCACCGCATTCTCAAGCCAGGCGGGTACGCTGTCATCTCTACCGAGAATCTCGCCAGCTGGCACAACATCTTCGCGCTTTTATGGGGCTGGCAGCCCTTCTCCCTCTCCCAGTTCAGCGAGATGAAAGCCGCACTGGGGAATCCCTGGGGGCTGGACCGGGGGGAGGACTGGAATCCCGCTCTCAAATATCCATCCTTCCGGCACTGTCTGGTCTTGAGCTATCGGGGATTGAAAGAACTTTTTGAAGCGCACGGTTTTAAAATTGAAGGGATTGCTGGAGCCGGCTACTATCCCCTCCCCCCCGCACTGGCCCGGCTCGCCGCTGGTATCGATCCCCACCATTCCCCGTTTCTCACCTTCAAAATAAGAAAACCGTAATGATAATGAATAATCTGAAAGTCGCAAGCCTGGCCTACCGGCTCTATTTCAAAACGGCGTCCTGGCCTGTAAAAATCTCCAGCGCGGCCCGGCTCATCAAACACCGTTTCGCCGGAATCACCGCGCCCATCTCGGTGATGATCGGGCTTACCTATCGCTGCCAGTGTGATTGCGTCCACTGCGGGATGGATCTCTACCGGGTAGATCCAGCGGAAGAACTCTCCCCGGAGGAAGTGAAGAACGTCATCCGCCAGGCGCGGGAGTTAGGAGCGGTCGAGATTACCTTCTTCGGAGGAGAACCCCTCCTCCGCAAAGACCTGGAAGAATTAGTCGCTTTCGCCTCATCGCTGAAGATGCTCCCATCTATAGATACTAACGGGCTCCTTCTCACATCCGAGCGGATTCGGAAACTCATGGACGCCGGACTGGCCGCGGTCAAAGTCAGCCTGGACAGCCCGGACGCGGCGGAACATGATCGACTGAGAGGGGTGCCGGGATGTTTCGAGAAGGCATTAGCCATAACCCGGGAATGCGCTCAGAAAGGACTCCCCTGCGTCATATCCACCTACGCCTCCCGGGAGAACCTGGAATCCGGAGACTTGAAGAAACTTATCGAGCTGGGAAGAGAGCTGGGGGTGGATGCAGTACGGATCATCGACACCACCCTCTCGGGATGCTTTATCTCCTCCCCCGGTCTTACGCTCAAACCGGATGAACGGGAAGAACTGGCAAAGCTGCTGGAGCCTGGTTTTGTCTTTCTGGAAAATCTCGCCTCCGCCCGGGCGATCACTCACCCGATCTGCTCGGCAATGGCCCGGCGCTATATCTATGTCTCTCCCCGGGGCGATGTTCAGCCCTGCTGCTTTGTTCCACTGGCATTCGGGAATATCCGGAACGAACCGTTGAAAGACTTACTGGAGCGACTCTGGAAGAGCGCGGTGATGGCCTACGACTGCAATCAATGTCTGATGAATAACCCGGAATTCAGAGAGCATCACCTTTCCTCGATCGAAGCGGCGGATAGTCTGCCGATTACATTTAAAGGATAAAGGATAATACGGGATACAGGATACAAGATGCAGGAGGCGGGATGCAAGATACGGGATGAGGGATATAGACCTTAGACCGGAGATGGAGAGATACCTCCGTGTGCTGGAAGAAGCACGGTTCGCCCGGCCACCGTGGGGGGTATTTTCCTCGGGGGCAGGTAACGAGATGTACGCGCCCGCCACCCATCTGGCCTTCAATACTCCCGCGTATCTTTTTGCCGGGATGCTCATTCGGCGGGGAGATCCGCCCGGGAGGCATCTGGACCTCGGCTGCGGGAGCGGGTACGATATCGCCTACCTGAAAGAGCATTTCTCCCCGGCGGCATTTGTCTCGGGAATAGACCGCAGCCCGGCGCAGCTGCGATATGCCCTGAAACACTATTCGCGGTCGGGCCTGGTCTTCACCACGGCCGATAACCGGTGCCTTCCGTTTAAGAACGAATCTTTTGATACGGTGACCGGCATCCTCTCAATCGTCCATAACATGACTCAACCCGTGGCCCGGGTCTGTCTCGTGGAGATCTCTCGAATTCTCAAACCGAACGGCATCCTGATCTTCTCAACCCCCAACCGCGAGCTCTTCCAGGACCTGTACCACGATAACCCCGATGATGATCCCCGCCTCCGATTTATCAGCCGCTTCCTTCACGAGTACACCCGGGAAGGTCTCTCCTCGTTTCTCGGCTCGCTTACCGGGGGGGAAGAAAAACCCTTCGAATCATATACTATAACGGGCCTGGCCAACACCGCCTTCCGTCAAGCCTGGGAGGAGACGGTCTCTTCGATGAGGAAGGCGAGATTCCGGTCTCCGGGAGAGGTGACCGTTCTCTCGACACTGGCGAGGCGATTTTTACCCACGGGCTTTGGAGCCTGGTACTTTTACCGGGTACTGGCCAGAGCACTGCGACGATCCGGTGTCTCGTTAACCGATATTGCTCGAAATGCCCGGGTCAACCCTGAAAGCAAGGGGATAACGGCGGATCAGTTTATGGCAGTGGCGCAAAAGAGAGGGGGGGCTTGATGCAGGATGCGGGGAGCCTGCCTGATGGCAGACTCTGATGCAAGATGCAAGAAAAAAACAGATGCGGGATGAAAAATAGATGCAGGATGCGGGATACAGGATGAGCTTTGCCGAACCGCCCCGAACCCGGCATCTTGTTATCCTGTATCCTGTATCCTGTATCTTGTATACTGCATCATCTTTTATATTACCCATTACACTTTGATAGCTCATGACCGTCTGTAAAAAATGTTTGTTGACCTCCGACTATCCAGGTATCGAGTTCGACGATGCGGGGGTCTGCCAGTTATGCCGGACGGACAACCGGGGTTTCCGAGCAGCCCCGCCACCACAGCTGGTGGAAGACTGCCGGCGGGATTTCGAAGAGACCGTCGAGCGGATCAGGGGGAGACACGCTTACGACGCGGTCCTCTGCCTGAGCGGCGGCAAGGACAGCGCCTGGCTGGCCTACCTCCTCACCGAAAAGTACAGGCTCAACATCCTGGCCTATAACATGCAACCCGGCTTCGGCTCGGCGCTCTCCGGTCCTAACCTGGCTCGGGTGGTGGAGAGACTGGGAATGACGCTCAGAACCTTCTGCTGGCCTCCCGATTTCAGCCGGACATTCTACCGCTACCTCTTCACCCACCCCTTGAAAGAGGGGGTCACCGCCACGGTCTGCCGGGTCTGTCACTCCTGCCTCCACAGTTCTGCAATCCGCCTGGCCCAGAAGGAAGGGGCGCCGCTGGTCCTGATCGGGTACTCCCCCTTCCAGGTAACCCGGGACTGGTTTTATGAGCGGAAGAAAGAGGAAATCCTGAAACACTTCCGGCTCTCCGGGGAGTTCTGGAAACAGTCGGGGATGACCCCGGAGGTCAGGGAGCGCTTATACTTTCCCGAGGAAGACGAGGAGGCGTTTTCCCCTCGTTTCCTGATGCCCCTGCACGTCCTCGATTATCCCTCAGAGATCGAGGTCAGAGAGAAACTGGAGAAGATTGGCCTTCTGGACGTGCGGCGGACCCTTCCCCGCAGCACCAACTGCGATCTAACGTGGCTGATGACCCACTGCGACACACTTCACTTCGGCGAGCCGCCCTTCCGGGACTGGGTCAGTGAAAAAATCAGGAAAGGTGAAGATAGCCGTCTTAAGTACATTCTTGCCTTCAAAGCAATCACCTGGCTATCCCGGGCCCGTCTGTTGAAACATCGCCGGATCCGCGCGGCGCTCCGGAAGCTCAGACTAACCGAGAAAGAAGTACTCGAGAGTCTGGAGAAGGCGGAGGTGAGCGAAGAGATTTTCGATGATATTTACAAAATCAATCCAAGCCGGGATGTTATTGCGGATTTGGAGAAAAATACATGACGCGGGATGCAAGATGCAGGATCATGTCTTTAATTCCAGATTATAATACTCGCAGAAGGAAACTCTCTTCTCCAGACCCGGGTTGAATGAGAAGAATGGGCAGAATTCCTTCACCATCTCCTCATCGTAGTTCTTGGGATAATACATTGTCTGAAATTGGAGCCAGTAGTAGGAGGGTGGAATAAAGGTATCAGCCAGTTCTTTCTTTCTCAGAATCAGGCGATCGGTCATTGGTTTTAAAAACCCCTTCCTCAATAGGTCCATCCCCAGCTTGCTTAAAAAATACAGCCGGGCCCGGGCAGGATTGGTCTCGAGCAGTTCTTCGAACCGTTTGATCACCCCCCTCCAGTGATCGGGGTCGAAACCATCTTCCCGGCGGTCCGACCGCGGCATCAGCACGGTCTGGGAATTGAAGCACTGGTATCTATGCCGCAGGGCCCGGGCGATAATATTGATCTTGAGCGCGATATACAGCTCATCCAGGGAAGAAAAAACATCGGAGGAGTCAACGACTACCTCCCAGGTCTCGTCGGCGGTGTATTCATTCTCCTCCGAAAAGCCCCGGCTTCCCCGGTGCATATACGCTAAAACGATGACCTTGTACAACTCGGGATAATCCCGGGTCATCCCCAGAATGCCGGGGAGTTGATCTTCGTTAACCCCCTTGACGCAGACGAAGAAGGCCATGAGCTTCAATCCGGCCCGCCGCACGTTCTCCAGGACCATCTCCCGCTGATAGACGAGCGGCTTTCCCCTCATCCTCTCGTAGACGCTGTCGTCATCCACGGTATCGAACCAGGGACCGACAGCGTAGAGGCCGCTCTCCTTGAGGAACTTCAGGTAATCAAAGTCGTCCAGCTTCATGGCGTTGGTGACCAGCACCGGGTAATTCCCCGACTTTCTCACCAACCGGATAATCTCCGGAAGGTCCTCTCTCAATGTCGGCTCCCCACCGTGCAGCTTGAACATGATCCCGTTGCCCCGGATGGGAATCAGCTTCTCTTCAATCTCGCCAAGCGCCATCTCCCGGGGCATAACCCGGTCTTCATCGCCGGCAAAGCAGATCGGACATTTCAGATTGCAGTCAAGCGTAGCCGTAAAGGCACAGGATTCAATCACGTCGCGACGATAAGGGAAATGCTTCCGTAGAAGCCCGTACAAGCGCATCAGGTCCTTGTAATAGGAGCTGTACCTGGCGATCATGGGGCGGAAGAGGCCGTGCTCCGGGCACTCCTTCTCCATGAAGACAGAGCCGTCCTCTTCCACCACTGCGGCGCGAATTCTTCGCCGGCAAACCGGGCACAGGCTGACGGTTTCTTTGAGCAGTGCGCTCTCGCTCATGTAGAACTTTATATACCTTCAAGCAAGCAACAGGGAAGGGAAAATGTCAAAGTTGTAACAGAGATCGAAATAATCAGACTAAGGTCAGGAGACAGGATGCGGGGGCAGAGCCCCAATTCTCAATGTTCAATGGAATAATAAAAGAACCGATAAAAAGAGGCGGGCTGCAAGATACAGGATAAAGAGAGAATGACAAAACCAGAAACCCGACTGACCAATGAATGACGAAACCCAAATGTCAAATAACGGGAAAAAGACGAAGACCGAAAAACCAATGACGAAATATATGAACCGCGGAGACGCAGCTATTTTTATTACCCTTGCTTGCCCCGGCTCTGCGACTTTGGAAAGTTGATTCTCAAGCTGTTCATTTCATCTTGAAGGAACACGTTAACTCCCAAGTTATTAGAGCACCTGTTTAAATACTCGAAATCCAGTTTATCGGCGTTCTCCACAAGTATTTGGCGGATATCCTCAGTATCTTTGGAGCGTCCGGTTAGAAGCTTGACCAGAACAAGGTCCTCGGGGGATATAATATTTAACCTCAAGGCGTCGACTTTCACCGAGCGCGAACGGTTAACAATTTGAATTTGAAAATCACTCCTGGCGAGAAAAAGGTCAACATACACTTTGAATTTGGAATAATAGAGGGTGACGAACGGCAATCCCTGGATGATTTTTATTGGATTCTCTTTATCATAGGTGAATCCTTTCTTATACAAAGCCCCAAGAAAATCAAAAAGCCCTTCCTCATCGATATTGGCAATACAATCGATATCGAACGTGGCACGGGGAGGAGAATAGACACTAGTCGCCAACCCTCCCATAATCACAATTTTTATTTTCCTGTCTTGGGCAATCGATACAATTTTTACCAAGGTTTCCAGCAGAATATTCTTTGTCATTGATCGATCTTCCCTAGGTTTGTCAGAAAAGTCGCATGCCCTTTGATATCTGCTTCACGCATAAAGTGCAATCTTTTTTCAAGCTGCTTGTTGCCCAGTCCGTTTTTCATCAAACGATAGGTAAAGTCGCAGAGATCCAGCCAGATCTTTATTTTTTCTTCGGAACTCAGCTCAAGGGGGTGTCTCATGGCAACTTATTATAATAGCCTTCAGGCCATTAGTAAAGCATCAGGGGGATTACATAAAGGGAACGCACTGGTACATGGTATCCCCCTGAGACTCTCGCGGATGCCCTTACGGGAAACCGAAAGATGGAAATATGGAAGTATGGAAACAGGAAAGAACGTGTTACGTGTAACGTGAAAAAGAAACAAGATGCAAGATACTCAATGCTGGAAACATGGAAGAAATAATGAACCGCAAAGGCGCAAAGAATAGAAGAGAGGAAAATGACGGATTTCAGTTTTCGGATTTCACTACCGTTTTCTGTTTTCCGCTAGCTCTTTTCTGTCTCCTATTACCTCGGTGCCGCAACGCTACACATCGTGACGGATAATCCCATCGGGAAGCGGGAAGATGCATTCGGCTGCACGCAGGCTCCCTTCGGCAGTTCGGCAAAGCTCACTACAAGCAAGCTCAGGGTCTTCGAAAAGCCTGCGGCTACCAGGCTCAACTTCCGGGCGCCGCGACGCTTACCGTGTCGTTGCCTTCAGGGATTTTCCACAGGTCGCGCGACAGGGGCGAAGGATTGCGCGCCTGCGCGTCCCAGTAGGTCCAGTCTCCCGGCTCGGGGGCGTTCCAGATGTAGAAGCCGTAGTCACCGACGTAGTTCTCTATCACGCCCAGCTCGTCGGGGCCTCCGAGGC
>JAVCDC010000022.1 GCA_030765135.1 Candidatus Tritonobacter lacicola
ACCCTGTGGAGAACGGGGGCCCTGAGTTCCTCCGGTGACGCCGGCATGATGAGATTATCGAAGACTGCCTGCGCCTCGTTCATTAGGCGCCCTATTCCCTCCCCGGCGCCACTCTCGACGACCCTCCTCGCCTGCCCAAGGATCCCGGCGTTAGCGTGATCGAGCGCGAGACGCACGCCCTCGGCGATCCGCCCTTCCGTGTCGGGAAAACAGGCGTTGAGGTCGGAGAGGATTTTCCGCGTGTTCTTTTCCGAATCGAGATCGACTATAAGAACATCTATTCTCTTTGCCGGCTTCAGCGTCTCGCACCGGACATCGTCGCCGTCGAACGTCATGAAAACGGGGACTCGGCCGAAAGCGCACGCCTGGTCCATCCTCCCGCACTCCGACCCCGTGAGGATCTCGCCACTGTAGGCGATATCCATCTCATCATAAACTGAGAGGCCCAGGTCATAGAGGATGCCGAACGCCCTCGCTACGAGGATGCATATCGCGGCCGACGACGAGAGGCCCTTCTTCAAAGGGAGATCCATGTGGACGCACTCAACATCCAAGCCCCCCGTCCCGAACCTTTCCAAGATGACCGATGCGACGCCCGCAGCGTAGCTGACGAATCCCCCGCCGCGTGCGGCCCCGAGGAGCTCACCCGTTCTCCACGGATAGACATAAGGACCGATGTTTGTCCCATCGGGGAGAACGGATGAGAGGCGGAAAGCGTCGCCGTCCCTCCGGACGCGGGCCGTTATCCCCTGGTCCGTCCCGGCTATGAGGGTGTAGCCCTTCCCCAGGCGGGGGTTCGCTTGCCTGTAGACGCCGGCCCAGTCGGAGTGCTCTCCAAAAAGACAGAGCCTTCCGGGCACGAATAGCTCGATCTCTTTCACTTCTTCCTGAAACAGATTGTCCAGATCGGACCGCAGTTATGAAAAACTACATCGATTCCGGACCGGTCAACAAGGCTCCTGACGCGGGACCCGGTGTAGAAATAGACGTCAAGCTCCTTCGTCATGAACCAGATGCGCCGCGCAATCGTACCCGGCACCCACCGCTTCGGGAAGGTTGCTATGACTTCCGCATCCGTCATGGAGAGGAGCTTGTCGAGGACGGGCCGCTGTTCATCAGGCGCAATGTAGTCGAAGAGGCCTATCGCCAGGACGGCGTCGTAGGTCCCTTCGGCCGGGTCGAGCTCCTTCAGGTCCCTGACGATAAACCTGCAGCGTTCGGCGCAACCGGCCCTCACGGCATTTTCTTTCGCAAGGTCGATCATCTCCGGGGAAACATCGACACCCGTGGGAGAGCCACCCCTTTTTGCTATCTCTATCGAGTAGATGCCCGACCCGCAGCCGACATCGAGTATCTTCCTGTCTCCGAGAGCGCCCAGGAAGTTAAAGGTCGCCTCGAAGCGGCGGACCATCCCCGGCCGCCGGAACACGACATGGGCGACCTTCCCGAAGATACCTCCCGTCTCGGCGTCCTCCCTGTAGTAGGAGTCGAACTTCCGGGATATCTCCTCGAAGTACTCCCTTACGTTCTTTTCCTGATCTCGCTCCACGTCAGACCCCCAGTACCTCATCCATCCGGTCAAAGCTGAAATCCTCGAATAACCTCTCGATCTTCGCAGCCATGCCGTTTACGCCATGGTAGGTCAGAAAAGAGCTCAGCCCTCCTATGGGCAGCCTCGGGATGCCCGGGTCCATCTCCCAGGGATGAAAATAGAAGACGAAGGGCCGTCCCCCCACGTTAACCGACTTCAGCAGCCGACGACTGATGAAGTACGGCAGCAGGCGGAAGTAGGCGCCTCCGGAGGCAGGCACGTTTGCCGGGCCCATCTTCACCACGGTAAGGGGGAACTCCAGTATCCCCGAATCGCGCCCCCGCCTGATATCATCCGGATCGGGCCGGTAGATCCTCAGGGAAGCTCCCGGCACACCGTAGAGCCTCATCGCCATAGGGAATATCGACGAATCGTAGAGGAAGCCGCTATCCTCCAGGACACCCAGCGCCCAGCTCGTCGACTGGTTCAGGCTAAACGTCGGCGCGCGGTACCCCTTCGGCCTGCAATCGACACCGGCATCCCCGAGTACCTTGAGAAAAGCCTTTATCTCCCCGTCGAAGCTCTCCGGCGTGTGCTCGCGGAGCGTCCTGTGCGTGTGGCCGTGGAAACCGATCTCGTGCCCCCTCTTCACTATCTCCATAATGAGGTCGGGATAGGCCCGCACTGTATCGGAGAGAAGAAAGAAGGTGCACCTGTGGCCGTACTTCTCCATCAGGTCGAGGAGCATCCTTACGACCGCCCCTCCCCTGTTCTCCAGTGGAATATCCCCGAGATAGTCCTTTACCAGCTCCGGGTGATACCACTCCTCGAAATCCAGTGAGAGGGCGTTTATCATTTCAAGCTCTCTTCTCTACCATACGGTTATTGATCATCGGCAACTGCTCAATATTTTTGTCCTGAAGACACCAAGATTATAGTGTTATTCCAATAAACTCTTAATCTTAATCGTAATCACGTATCCCCCCTGAAGCATATCAGGTTAAGGCCCGAATCAAATGCAAGATATAAATCTAATCCATAAAAAAAGCCCGGGCAAGGAATTCATCTCCTTGCCCGGGCTTACGCAAACAGCGTCCGATTCTAGAACGTAACGTTCGGGCACGCCTTGTTCATGTCGTCCCACGCCATCAGTTTGTCCTTGTTCAGGAGCTTTCCATGGGTTACCACATATAGAGGCTCCTTGTGATACGTGAGCGCCTCGTAGACGCTCTCCGCGTCGAGGACGACCAGGTGCGCCGCGCCGCCGATTTTGAGGCCGAAGTTCCGCACGTTCATGGCCTTCGCAGCGTCCTTTGTCACCATGTCGTACAGCTTCGCCATGTCGGCTAACGTCGTCATCCAGAGAAGGTGGGAGTTGAGGAAAGCCACCTCGAGCATGCTGTTTCGGCCGTAGGGATAATAGGCATCGGCGCAGTCGTCCTGGCCGAGGCAGACGAGGTTCCCTTCCCTGAGAAGCTCCTTGACGCAAGCGTGGAGCGGGCCCGTGTGCGGGTCGCTAACGACGCCCATCTTCGCCTTTTTAAGGAGAGCGGACACCTTCTGGAAGTAGGGCTCGGGATACATGCACATTGCGCGCGCGTGGTGGGCCAGGGACCGCCCTTCCCGCTTCTCCTGGATGGTCCTTACGGCGAGCATCTCCAGCGTCCTGAGGCCGGGGTCGCCCGCGTCGTCCACGAGCATGGAGATATCCGCGTCGAACTCCTTGGCGATCTCCATCATCAGGTCGATGTGCCTCTGCGCGTCCGCGTCGGTGTACTCCGTCCACGGTATACCTCCGACAACATCGGCGCCCATGTCCA
>JAVCDC010000088.1 GCA_030765135.1 Candidatus Tritonobacter lacicola
AATAAGGGGGAACACGAAATGAAAAAAAATGTTACTTGCATAGCAATTCTTCTCACATGCGCAATAGCAGTTTCCAGTTGCAGTAGAGCAAAGAAGCAAGGGGAAACGGCTGCTATCTCGAAGATTACATCGGATACAGCCGGGGCGGCCTCCAGAGAGCCTGCTGATGCCACCCCATCCAAGATAAAGAAGGACGTTATAGAGGCTAGTGTCAATGGCACAGTCATCCTGAGCTCAGATGTAGAAAAGGCAATCGACAATCTTACCATGCAATATCAAGGCCTAATACCTGCCGCACAGATGAACACTATGCGTCCAATGCTGCATAAGCAGGCGCTGGAAAGCCTGATAGATCAACAGCTGCTTATGCAGGAAGTAGACCGCCAGGGGATCACGCCCAGCAAGGAAGCGGTAGATGAGCAGATAGCCGAGATTGCCGGCAAGTTTCCCTCTCCCGCGGAATTCAACAAGCAACTCGCCCGAATGGGGGTTTCAGAGCAGCAGTTGCGTCACGATATCGGCCAGGATATAAAGATCGAAACACTTCTAAAGAGCCAGACGGGCCCGGTAAAAAAAGTAGGCAAAGAGGAAATAGCGGCGTATTACCGCGAAAATCCCGATAGATTCAAGATGCCTGAGCGCGTCAAGGCGAGCCATATACTGATCAAGGTCTCCGCCGACGAGAGCCCTGAGGAGTTGGCTAAGAAAAAGGAGATGCTTGCCGGTTTACGAAAGAAAATCGAGAAGGGAGCTGATTTTGCTCAATTAGCGCGTGAGCACTCCTCATGCCCCAGTAAATCCCGGGGTGGTGACCTGGGATATTTCGAAAGGGGCAGCATGGTAGGACCCTTCGAGGAGGCGGCCTTTAAATTGAAAAAGGGTGCGGTCAGCGATGTCGTGGAGACTAAATTCGGCTATCATCTGATAAAGGTGGCCGACCATCAGACCGCCCGGGTCGTTCCTCTTGAAGAGGTTGAGAATAAGATAAAGACTTTTCTGACCAACCAGAAAAGAGAAGAAGCTATCAAAGAATACCTGAGCAAACTGCGCAGCACTGCTAAAATAGAGTATTCCAAAGCCTCCTGATCTCAGTGTAATCGGGGCCGCACCTGAGCAGTGGACTTAGCCCTCCTCCCCGCATTTCCCCTCTTACGCCCTTTTAACTTTACCTTTCCGCACACCAAAATCATTTATAGAGGCCGATACTCCGTTCTTCTCTGCCTCTATGATTTTTTTCTTCTTTTTCAATCGTCAATCTTCATTCGTTTTTCTTCCGCTTCTTCTTTTTTAATCTTCAATAGTCAATCGTCAGTAGTCATTTTAAGAGCTTTTCCGCAATCGGTCTGGCCAGACTGGATTAAATGTTAATAATTGTTACCATATGGCAACTAAAGTTACCATGAGGAGGGGCAATGAACTTCACCCAACCGCTCGATCATATATTAGGCCAGCTTTCTAAGATAATGATCCTCCGCTTTATGATCCATGCAAGGCTCCCGATGAATGGACGGGAGATCGCCAAGGCGGTAGGATTATCACATGTGAGGTGTCATACAATCCTCAAAGAGCTCTCGGAGCAGGGGATCATCACGTTACGCAAAATTGGCAGATCAACCGTCTACGAACTTCAACACGACCATATTGTTGTTAAACACTGGCTCAAACCGCTATTCCGAGAAGAAAAACAGCTAAAAAAAAGGCTTGCTCGAACGGTAACAAAGCACCTATCAGTAAATCCGGTCTCAGTCATTCTTTTCGGCAGCATAGCACGGAAAGAAGATAGGTTGGGAAGCGATATCGATATGTTGCTGATTATGCCCGGCAGAGCTAATTTAAAGAAATGCAAGCGGGAACTGTCCGGTGCGGAAGAAGCAGTGACGCAGCTCTACGGAAATCACCTTTCCCCCTTGCTTATGAAGCATAACTTGTTCATCACGAAGTTGAAGAGAGAAGATCCCTTTCTTAAGGAAGTGCTTCGCGACGGTCAACAAATCTACGGGAAAACTATCCCGGAACTCTTGAGCAATGAAAGCTGACAGGATTCGGGTAAATAAAGTAAGTAAGAACGGATATTTAAGCTATTGGAAGAAGGCGCGTGAGCTTGAGGCCATGATGCAGGAAAGCATTTTGAAAAATATTCGAAAGCTTATCAACGAAAAGTCTACGGTTGAATATACCGGGAAGCTTCTCAGCCCGGCACGATCAAAAGAGCTTTGCAAGCACGCTCAAAGATTTATCTCCTGGGCAGGTTCTCTTCTCCCCAGGAAATAGCACGAATCACGCTCCACGCTTCAAGCCTTTATCTTCGCTCTTTGGCCTTCAGTCTTTTGTTTTCATTATTTTATTTTTCGTCCCTCGTCCATCGTCTCGAGCTTGCCCTGTCGAAGATCAGGTCGTAGATCCGGCAGTATTGAAGAGCAGAACTGACTGACAGAATTGACGGAAGCACTTTTCATTCGACGGATCGATCTGTAAAGAATAATATTTGATTTGGAGGGATTTTGATGGAATACAGATACCTGATTTCGGAGAACAACGTGCTGTCGCGAAGAACCGAGGCGCCGCTCAGCTATGAGGTCTACGCTCCCCGCAGATCTATCAGATGGATAGACCAAGCTGATGCATTAATGAGTCTTTGCGAGGATTTGGCCCCCGAGCAAATGATTGGACTCGATGTTGAAACCACCCTGCGGTCCCAATCGCTCTGTCTGCTGCAAATAGCCACCTTGAGCTTCACTGCCATCGTCGATCCACTAGCCATCGGGGACTTAGGTCCCCTCTTTTCAATTTTTAAGGACCCTGACGTGTGTATAGTCATTCATAACGCGCCATTCGAGCGAACCGTACTAAAAAAATTCAATTGCGAGATAACGAACGTCTTCGACACACTCCGGGCATCAAGGACAATACGCGGCAAACGAAAGTCCGGCCACAGCCTTGCGGCTGTGTGCCGGAGGGAATTGAATATTCATCTCGACAAACAGTACCAGAGGTCTGACTGGAGGCGTCGGCCGCTTTCCCGTGATCAGATCAATTACGCCGCCCTTGACGCGGAAGTCCTCATCGACCTTTACCGGATCTTTCATCGTTAGACATCAACAATTCAGTAATCAGTTTCACACGAATACGCAATCCCTGGTAGTTCTTAGACGCGAATAGTTAGTGGTTTAGCAGAATGGGCAAAGAGAAATCGGGGTCAGACCCGAATCCCATTTTTTCTACGTCCACTGCCCAGGTTTAACCCCAAATCCACAGCGTTGTGTTATTCATGGGTGGACCCCTTCTCTACTTTCCAATAATCCGGTCTTCCAGTTCTCGCAGGCTCTGGACGATCTGTTCCCACGCCGGAGTATGACCGAAGATCATCTCCCGCATGCGGGCATAGTCGGCCCGAAGTGAAGGCATGCGTTCCACGAGATACTTGCCCGCCTCGGGTTGAATTCATTCATTTCGCTTTTTGCCTAGTATTTTTTTCAATCTTCAATAGTCAATCGTCATTCGCCATGTGTTTCCCGAGCCCGCAGTCCTTTTTCACAAAAGTCTAAAGCGCAAGTCTGACCCCCTTCCCCCTAATAAAGGGAAGATTAAATATTTAAGATGCGGACCCTTTTGTCCATTGACACGGCACCTTTAATGGGTGACCCCAATTCATGACCCCAATTCAGCGGGTGTCATTGACCCCAATTCTACTCCTTTCAGGCGGGGCTCCTGCGAGCCCCGCCATATTGTTCGTTTTGACGGCCAGCCTCAGGCCGCCCTTTTCTTGTAGGGATCATTCATCCCTCGCTCTATACTGGCTTATCCCGGTGCCTTCTCTTCGTCTCCCTTTTGCTTATTTTGTGTGACTTGCGCCTTTTTTCTTGCTCCCCGGGACACGGTATAAACATGCCGAGGCACCGGCCTGCCAGCTCCTTATATTCTTCCGGCGTCGTTTCCCTGATTGTCACCTTGAGCATATCAACCTCCTTATTGGTTTCTCAATTCCTTGTTACGCGTCTCGGGATGAACTCTGTTCTGAAGGTTCCCCCGGGCGGGACAACCGGGCCATCCCAATACTCAACCGGCATAAAGTACATAAGAAACCCCAGCCCATCGACGATAAAAACAATCTCTCGCCCGAGGCAGTTCTCGAGAAAATTACCGTTCTCTCCGAACGCAATGACAAAACCCGCCACGCCGCGCTGGACGTCGAGATAAACTCTGTGCTCATCGATCAGAGCTATGGCGATACCCGACTCGACCTTGTAATCTACAGCGCGAATTATCCCTTTGTATGTTGCGAACATGCCGCCCCTCCTTTCCGGCGGGACTCACGGGAGCCCCGCCGAATTCTTTGCGGTAAAGAACTGCTCCTTCCAGCTCATCCTCAAACCTCGGAGACACAGATCCATACCCTGCCGCGACCGCCCTTCCCCGCCGTCACTTCGGGTACTCTAGATCCTTCTCCACATATCGTATTACGAGCGCTTCTTCTTCCGAGCGCGCCAGCGCGCAATAAATAAACTCTCCCAGCAGGCACAGGACCGTTGCTTCGAGACTGCCCGATTGAACATAGAATCCCTCGCCCTGGAGCTGTTTTACAAGCCGCGTCGCGAGATACTTCAAGCCTCTATCGCCCACGAGCGAGAGCACGAGCCGACAGAACGGTATCGTATGTCCCGAAGCCGGGTTCGCATCGATCTCCTCGCGCAGAGCCTTTTCTATCCCGTCCAACTTCTCGTTCCAGTTGGCCATTTCTTCCTCCTTTCTCTTTTCCCGCTCCCGAGAAGACGGCACCGCAAAGGAGGGACCGCTGCATATGCATGCGACAAAAAGGCCCTCCGCAAAGAGGAGGGCCTGTATTCACATCACCCTTTGCCCTCTTAAAAGAGGGCCGTATCGCTCCCATGCGGGCTGGCTTTGGCACCTTGCGGGTCAAGGTTGCCCCGGCGGTCACAGGGCCAGTCCCCTCGCGCCGGTCTCAATACCTATTCTGTTGTCAAAGAACCTTTAATCCCTTTCCACTACAATTAGTCGTTGAAACCGCGATTTTATTCCCAGATTTAAATATTTTCCCTTCAAACGTCAAAAGCGGCGCCGGAGCGCCGCTTTGTTCACACATAAAAAACCGCGCTTTAGCACATTTATATAGCGGAGCAAGTTGCCAGCTTAAATCACCGCTATTGTAAACATAGCACAACACGACCCCCGCTGCAAGGAAAAATTCACTTTCTCTTACCGGTGTCGCCATTTCTGTATTTCATCATGAAACACCTCCCCCGCTCACGAGGGAAGCCTCCTTGCTCGCTTTTCTGAATACCTCTCTCAAACTGTCAAACGCAAGTAAAGGAATAACAGCTCGCCTTTTTCCTTCCTGAAAATCACCGCTCCGGCGGAGAACTCTTTATTCATCTTCAGCCCTTTTCCACAAGCCTGTCGGTATATTCTTTGGCCCACCTCGCGCGCATGGCCATGCTCAAGATCATGGTATCAAGCAAACGCTCCCGGTACAGCGCCGCGGGTATGAACGAGACAAATGTTATACCCATATCACCAATACACCATGCCCCCAGCATGTGGCTCCTGGACCATTCCCCGGCTTCATCCGAATTCAACTGACATGCCAGATCTGCAGTTGCTTCAACGCCTATCGGGGGAAGTGTAATGCGCAACAAGAGACCGCTTCCGAGCTGCGGGTGTTTCTCTTCCGCTGTTGCCTGTAACAGCGCGGTCTCGCAAGCACCCATGACTGCCGGCCTGTCCCCGTAAAACGGGAACTCCGCAGTCATAGCATTTCTCCCTTCGCTGGCTACCACCCACGGGTTAGGATCCATCGCGAGGACATTCGCAAAATCTTTCTTCCGCCAGGGCGATTCCCCGGCGCCTTCCGGAGCGTACATTTGCTCAATGATATCGAGCATGTTATCCATATCGGGCCTGCTCTCCCGGCCGGGTGGGGCGGATTCATTGGGCACGCCACCCAATAAATCTCCCAAACCATGATTAACTTTAATCTGTGCATCGGCCGCCTGGAGAGCCACGGCGCTCATAAATACCTTCAACAGCCAGCCGATGGTTTGATGGTGGAAGTACGCCGAGCAACGGTAGTTTATTTCTCCCTTCTCAGGATACCAGATTAAAGCACTAAGAGACGCGTAACAGTTGAACGCAGAAATCTTTTTAGCGATTTCCTCCGTCTCGGGAACATCCTTCAGCAGCTGCGTCTCCGCGTGGACCCTGGTAATCTCGAAACCGGCTTCCTCCACGGGCGGGTCGAACCACACCTTCTGGGCAAGGCGGTGCCCCCACCAGGTGAAGCTGTTCGAGTCCCGCACGCTCCACTCCTCGTCAATCATCATCTGATCGAAAAGATGGTCAAGGACCCGCCTCCCGATATCCATTTCCTCAGTCATCATTGCAATAACCTCCTGTTAATCCACTCGAAATATATCCGGAGTCCGCAGGACTTTTGGTCTCAATCTTATGTCCGACCCCGCAACCATGGCATTGTATAACCCGCTCCCTGGTATATACCCATTATCCTCTAATAACTATTTATTGAAATATTCGAAATACCCGATAAAGAAGCGGTGCAGCAAATCGACCCTCCTGTCTTTCCCGGCGACGTCGTTCAGGACGGCCGCCAGCAAAACCCTCCAGCCGGCATCGGGCGGCTCGGTTCGGCCGTCACAAACGGTATCATCCGTAGACCTTAAAAAAGAAAAGATTTCATCGCTGCCATGAGTGAACCCCGGCCAGTGTTTCTGAAGACCCATCTTCTCCTCCTGCAGCTCAATGTGCCACTCGTAATCGTCCCTGATATATTCTTCTTTCGAAATCTCCTCCTTCATTTCCTCATCATAGTACTCTTCGTAGGAAAAATAGGGATCCAGTGGGACCGCCCTCTCCACGTCGAATTCCTTTTCGAAATCTGGAGGATACTCATAGCATGGATGGCAGCGAGCCAGGTTGTCATGCAGGCCGGCATCCATTCCGATTCCAACCATCGCAGTGGACGGTTCGTCCCCGAGAAAACGGGAGAACATCTTTTCCTGCTCCGCGCTCAATTGCGCATCAGCCTCATACAGATAGTCCGCCAGCCATTCCAGGTAATCGGCATAGGGTAAAGCGGCATTCTCGCCCTCTTCATTCTTCGGGTATCCGTTCAAGCGATAATCTTTCAGCGCGGCCATGATATCCACCTCCGCCCGGCATTCCCTGGGAACCTGCCGCGGCGCGTTCGATTCAAGGAATGATAATGCGGGTATTCCGCTTTCCATCACGCCCGGCTCAATCCCCCGGCTTCGCCGTTGACGCCGGAGGCCGTCCCCGCCGGGGGGCGGGGTGACCTCCCCCGTCGCCAGCAACGTCAGATGATCTCCTCGTCGTAAGGCTGGCCCTCACCCTCGCGACCGTAGGGAGCTTCCTTGTCAGTATACGACCCCGCCCTGAAATCGCGGCGGCTCCTGAAACTTGTGAAGTTGCCGTGTTCTCCCTCGCCGCGGGACTGCCCTCTTCTGAAGAAGGCCGCGTGTATGACGCTGTCCCGGTATACGAGCGACGAGCCCACGATCCTCCCACCGCGGAACCGGACGTCCGTCCCGAGGCCGACGGAGGGGAAGCCCTTCCCCCCGCACTCCCTCACCTCATCGATGAAAGCCATCGCCTTTTCACGCCGAACCTCTTCGCCAGGCCCCTTTTTCCCTTCCCGGAGGAGAGCGTCCATCGCGTAGCTCTTCACCAGCCTCCCGTGGAGGACGGCGTAGGCGGGCGCCAGAGAGACCGCGTCGAAGCCCTCGACCCTTCCGCCGATAAGCACGAGAAGGCCTTTCTGGCCGGGGAAAAGCTCGAAGAAACGCATGTACCGCCCAAGGTCGAGCTCCCTGGAAACATGTATGTCCTTCATCGCTCCCGTGGGCGAGTGGACTTCTGCCGACCCGGCCATGCACTGGATATCCTGCCAGACCCTGGACTGGTTCGACTGGAACTTACCGCTCGTCTCCACGTTCATGGTGACGGAGCGGCTCTTGGCCTTCCGTATCCGCGGTGACATGACAATCCCCGAATCGTAGAATGCCGGCGAGGCGGAGGACCACCTGCCCTGCTCGGTGCAGCTGACCGGTATTATCGTCTCCGACCGCTCCTTCAGCAGGATCGTGGTGTTGAGTACACGGTTCTGCTTTGCCCCCGCAAGCTCCTCGCCGTCGAGAAGCAGGACGGGGACGTCGCCCCTGTTGATCGCCCTGAGCTCGGGGACCGAGCCGGTGGCGCCCATCTCCCTGATTTTCAGCGTCCCCTGCCCAAGCGCCTCCTTCATCGTGATATAGCGTTGACCGTTTTCCCGCGGGGAAAAGAGGGGGAAAAGCGACATGTTCCCGAATTCCTGCAGTTCCCCGGGCTCCAGGCTCGAAAGATACTCCCGTATGATCGCCTGCATTCCCGGACCTCCTTATTTCGATTCTGTCCCTTTGCCCGATTAGTCGGCGGGAGAGGGGATTTTATTCCGGTAAATGTGCGAAAAAAAGCCGCCGTGCGGCGGCAGGGAAAGGCGGGAGACGCGTGTGGGGAATCTACTTCAGGTCGAGATTCACGTGGACCTCCCTCTCGTGAAAAATCACCAGGCGGTACTTTCCGGGTGTGAGGTCCCGGAAACCGGCGCCGCCCCTCCTGCCGGTCCTGGATCTCCGGGGCTCTGCATCGGCTTTTTCGAGAGCGACGCGGACGCCGGGGAGGGGCCGCTCCGCTTCGTCACTTATCTCGACAGCGCAGTAGATTGTCCCGGCGGGCGTCCCGCGCAACCTCACCAGGATACGCAATCCCGCCTCTTTGAAGAGCCAGTCCAGGCCCTTACGCAGCCTCCGCTTCTTCCGGTGCGGTTTCTTCCGCTTACGCTTCCTCTTCCCGGGCGGCTTCTTCTCTCCTTCGCCCGGACCGGCAATTCTCACAGAGTACATCACTGACGTCTCTTCCAGGTGAAGTGCCTCTTCAGGCTGCAGGTCAGGGATCTTCTTTGAAGACGGCGGAAACAAAAAGCTCATGCGCGACTCCGAAACATGGGCCCTCTCCGCCCGAACATAGCCGAACTCCGGCCTATCGAATTCCAGGCCGCCCCTCACGTGTTTCAATATCTTCTTCACCGATGCAGCGATCTCGCCCGCGAGAACGGGCTTCCGCGGCATGAGTCTGTCCCGGACACGCTCGGTCAGGGCGGGCGGTACACTCTCCAGGCCCCTCTCTTCGAGGTCTTCCACGAGGCGCACGGTCTCCGCTGCCTCCCCCGCTCTCCGGGCACAGCTGTCGCACACTGCGAGGTGCCGGGCAATCCTCATCCTCTCCTTCGGGCTGACGATGCTCCCGTCCGCGAAAGCTGCTATGGCATCGTCGGGGGGACACGCTCCTCTCTCTTTGGGCGGGGAGACTTCCCTATGCAGGCTGAAAAGCTTCAGGGCGCGGCCGACGCCCTCGAGATCCCTTCTGATGGAGCGACAGACCTCGCATGTCCGGAGATGGCCTTCAACCTGGCTCATCTCCCGCGGTGAGAGCTCGCCGTCAACGTATTTCGAGATAGTCTCCTTCGAGGGGCAGTTCACAGCTTCACCTTTCCGTAGCGGGGGCACCGCGAACGCGTACGTTCCCGTTTAATCAGTCGCTTCATGAGCCGTTTTATTCCCATATATCATCCAAAGAGGCGATGCCCCTTTCACCGAGCAGTTCCGCCAGGCGGGCTTTCGTCAGATATATCTGCTTCCCGACGTAATTCGCATCGACCGGGTCCGCCCCGGCCGCGTTCAGGATCTCCGCTATCGTCCTGTACCTATTTCCGGCCATGCGCAGTTCCATGATCTTCCGCTGCCGAGGAGGTAACTTCCCCAGCGCCCATTGTATCGCCTCCCGCGCCTCCCTCCTCATCGCCCCTCCCGCAGGGGAGGGGGAATGGCATTTCCGGCCCTGCCGATACCACTCGAACAGAGGCCCGATAGAATCGATGGGCTCCGCGCCGGAGAGGGGGTTCCTGCATCGTCTCCTGACATAATCGATGCACTTGTTCTTCGCGATGCCGCAAATCCAGGTGGAAAGCTTCGCCCTTCCCCCGTAAGAGGGGAGGGCCTTCAGAACTGCTTCCCAAATCACCATGAAGAGGTCCCACGCGTCCGCATCCGGCGGGCCATAATTCCTGATAATCGACCACACCAGGTTCTCATACTTCTCGAAGATTCTCTCGAACTCGCGCTCCCTCATCACCCCTCATGCAAACAGGCGTTAGCTTCCCCGCCTAATCAGATTCTACACTGCTCAGCTTGTAAACTACAAGGACGTCATCAAGCAGTAAAGCGAAGAGAAGAAGACTGAAAGATTGCGGAATGTTTCAGAAAAAGAGAGGCTTGATTTTCAGAGACCCAGCCGAATTGTCGTGGTGCAGAAGATTTAATATTTAAGATGCGGACCCTACTGTAAGGGACCCTTTTGTCCATTGACACGGCACCTTTAATGGGTGACCCCTTTCTATTACTTCCTTGATGGTCAAATCCAAGGATAAAAATAGTCTTAAACGCTGTATTTAGGGGTTAAAACCGAGCGCTAAGACCTTATATAGGGGGGGTATTTTTAGCTAACTCCCTGGTATTTAAGGAGATGTTTAGGTCCGACCCCGGAAACCGAAACCGTCATCCTTTTCACCCCTCGCCCTTCCAATCGCTGCCGCCTTGTTCATGATCCGGAATACACCTCGTTATTTATTCTCGCATCTACTCTACGACGAGAGACTGCCACTGGCGCCAGCCGTAGCTCCCCCTCGTGCCGAACACCGACCCGTCATCGACATACTCACCCTCACGCGTAACCACGGAGGGAGGCCCGAAGTTGATTATGTACACGATCGGGGGGTCGACCGGCGTCACGCTCGGTATCGGCGTCGGATCGGGCGGTCGCGGGGTAGGCGTGGGCTCGGGTGTCGGATCCCTCGGATCGGGCGTCGGCGTGGGCGTGGGCTCTCTCGGGTCGGGCGTGGGCGTCGGGGTCGGCTCCCTCCCGATCCACGACGGCGCCGTTCCCTCCGGCAGCGGTGGGTATATGGCGTACAGATTGTCGGCGGCGAAGTACACGGTGCCGTCGCTTCCTATCGCGGGGCCCGCGGCCACGGCGGGGCCGGCCGCCTCGTATACCCACCTGAAGCTCCCGTCCGGCTCTACCGCGTAGAGGTCGCCCCCCGTCGATACGGCGTAGGTGACGCCCATCGCGTCCGTAGCCACGGCGCTGTTGAACTCGAGCACGCCCGGAAGTGAATACTTCCACAGGTATTCACCCGCCTGCCCGATCGCGTAAAGCTTCTCCTCTCCCCACAGGACCGTCCCGTCGGCGGCGAGCGCCGGGGAGAACGCCGGTACCGCCCACGGCGGCCCGCCGGGGACGGCGCCACCTGTGTAGCCATCGCTCTCGAAAGACCACGCGGGCGTGCCGTCGGTGTGGAACGCCCACAGGCGCCCGTTTTCCGCGGCGAGGCACACGACCCCGTCCGCCACGGCGGGGGGGGCGAGGGCCGGATACTCGATGATACGCGACCACTCCTCGTCGCCGGCGGGCCCTATGGCGCGCACGATGGCGTGGCCGGTGAGCGTGGGGGCACAGACGTACACCCGCCCCTCGTCGTCCACCGCCGGCGCGCTCGCGATCTCCACCCCTTCGCCGAACTCGTACGTCCACCCGCTTCCCGCGCCCACGGCGTGGACCGCTGCGGGGCCGCCCTCACCCCGCGTGCTGAAGTAGAGCGTGTCGTTCCGCACGGCGACCGGCCCGACGATCTCTCCCCCCGCGGTGGTCTGGCCGAGGTGCACGCCTGTCGCCCCGTTGATCTCGTGGAGCACATCCCCGGCCGCGAAGCACACCTTTCCGTCATCCATCACTACGGGCGGCGAGGGCGCGTCCGCTCCCCCGAGCCACCCCGTCTCCTTCGCCCCCTGGTAGGCCCACTTCTCCGTGCCGTCCTTCTCGTCGAGGGCACGCAGAACCCTGTCCTCGTCCAGGAGATAGACCGTGCCGTTCTCCACGCAGAACAACCCCCTGCCCGGGAACGACCACTTGAGCCCCTTCTCCGGAGCCCCCACGTACGGGCTCCTCCCGAAATTTCCGCCGAGGCGCCCGAACTGCGGCCACGCGCCGCCCTCGGGCTCGGGAACGACCGTGTACTTCTTCGCCGATATCCCGTCCACCACGCTGTTGAGACCGTAGGGATCGCGTGCGCGGACGAGCACCTCGCATTCTGTGAGAGGCGGTGACGTGACCGTGAACTGCGCGCCGTACTCTGCGGGGGAGGAGAACTTCCCCTCGACCTGGGTCTCGACGGGGCCGCCCTCGCAGGGCGCGATCACCTCGACCTCCACGTACATCGTGAACTGGTAGAGACCGTAGTCCCGCCACGCCTCTCCCCACACTGTGAGGACCTCGCCCTGCTGGGGGAGCGGCTCGTCCAAATTGATGCTCACTTCCAGGTCTTCGACCGTGATGGTCGACGCAAGGGGCGCGGCGGCCTGGGGCGAGGAACCCGCCGGCACGAGGGCGCAGAGCGTCCCGGAGAACGTGTTGACGTAGAGCCTACCCCCCGCCAATGCGGGGAAGGATTCCACGTCGTCCTGCACGGCGACGCTCCAGAGGACCGTCCCCGTGTCCGGATCGAGCGCGCGGACGGTCCCGTCCGTTGACGCCACGTAGAGCGCATCGTCCCCCGAGAGGACGAGGCGCGGATTGTGCCCCCCCGTGAACGGCTCCTGCCACACCTCCTCGCCCGTCCCCGCGTCGAGGCAGACGACCACGCCTCCCGCGAAACCCGCGTACACCCTGCCGTGGAGCGCGGCCATGGATAGTTGTTTCGAGCCGCCGGCTTCATACTCCCAGAGGAGTGCACCATCGTCCACGGAGAGGGCGCAGATGCGGCCGTCATGGGAGCCGAAGTACACCGTGTCCTGGTACACAACCGGGAACGAGCCCGCGAAACCGCCCACTTCGTAATCCCATACCTCCTCGCCCGTATAGGCATCGAGCGCGTAGAGGCGCCCGTTGTGAGAGGCCGCGAAGACGAGACCCGAGGTGACCGCCGGCGAGGAGTTCACCTGGCCGGCCGTCTCGAACTCCCACAGCTCCTCGCCCGTCAGCGCATCCAGGCAATAGAGCGAACCGTTGTACGAGCCTATGTATAGCCTCCCACACCAGACCTTCGGCGAGGAGGAGAGGCCGTACGACCCGGAAGAGAACGCCCAGTTCTCATGCCCCGTGAAGGCATTCAGGCAGCGCACCACGCCGTCATGGGTGGCGACGTACACCCTGCCCTCCTCCACCGCGGGCGCCGAGCGCACGGGGCTCTCCAGGTCGACGCTCCAGATCTCCTCGAGACTTCCGGCGGCGATACAGTGGACTCTGTCGTCGGTGAGGTCGAATATGCCGTAGCTACCGTTGTAGGTGCTCGAACCCACGTAGATCCTGTCGTAGGCTACGACGGGAGAGGAGTACCCCTCCGCATCGCCGAGCGCCAACGTCCACAGCAGGGCCCCTTCCCCGGGACCGGCATCATAGTCGGCACAGACATTAGAGAGCTTGCCGCCGAACTGCGGCCACTGGGCTCCCTCGTCGTACACGTGGAAGCCGGAGGAATCCTGAATGCCCACCTCGATAATGTATTTTCCGGTGATGGCGGAATCCAGCGGGTTGAACTCGTACGACCAGCCGCCGACCTGCGGATGCGACGGGACGTACCCGAAATTGCCCGAGATGTCGAGGTTTTCCACGATCTCCCCGTCGAGGCTGTTCTGCGCCGCGTTCCCCTCCGGGTCGCGTATGGTGATCGCGCACGTCCCGCCCTCGAGGTTTTCCCAGCCGTCCGGGTCGAACGCGGCGGCGGTGATCTTCACGCTGTCGACGGCGCCGGACCCCTCCCAGTCAATGTCGCGGTCGACCTTCTGCGTGGAGAGATCCATATACAAGCTTCGCGGCGGCAACCCTCCTATCGTGTAGGCGGTCGACGAGCTTGCGCCGGAGACACCGTCGAGCGTGTCGTCCATCGCCCAGGCGATGATCTCTCCCGCAAGCCCCTCGCCGACCTGGTAGCTCGCGCTGAACTCCGTACCTCCGATCAGATCGGCGGGATGGCTCCCCGCGCACGAGTCGACGACCGCCGCGTAGTCGAGGGACGTCTCCCCGTTGAAGCGCGACGCGGAGCCCGTCACAGTTACGGTCTGCCCCGGAAGGAACTCCCCCTCGACCCCCTCCAGCGACACGGCGAGATCTCCCACGGCAAACGCTCCCTTCAGCATGGACAGCCAGTTCGCCCCCGAAGTGTCCGTTACGATTGCCAGGACATCGTACTCCCCGAGCATTTCGAGGGGAGCAGAATCCGGCGGGTTGTAGATGACCTCGCACTTGAGCGTGAAGCCGTCCGGCGACTCGAGCCCCTCGAAAAGAGTGTACGTCTCATCGGCGACGGAGCCGTCCGGGGCGTAGATCCTCACGCACGCGTGGGCCAGCTGGTGCGCGCCCCCGGGGTGTACCGCCTCGATCTCTATCGTCACCTCGTCCACGGCGGAGGACGCGGGGTAGTCGACATCCCTGTCGATCGTTGCCGGTGTCGCCGTCACCTTCACCAGCGGCTCATCGAGCTTCGAGGGGTCCGCCAGCGGCGCCCATATCGTGCCGTACCCGGGATAGGCCGCGCCGTCCAGGGTATCGTCGAGCGCCCACGCGTTGCCCTCGAACACACCGGCGGACGGCGCGTACGTCGCGGAGTAGGAGTCCCCCAGCGGCGGCGCGCTGTCGGTGAACTCTGTCGCCTGGGGGCCGTCCTCGGCATCGACGACCTCTGCGTAATCGAGCGTCGTCGCCTCTGCTCCCCCGAACTGCCGCCACGCCTGACCCGAAACGGTGACTACCCCGCCGTCACCCGCGGCAACATCCATCGTCATCTCGAGGTCGTCAACTTTAAAGAGGGCTCCCGGGAACAACGTGCCGAAGGAGTACAGACCGTCTCCCGAGGCGACGCAGGTCGTCCTCCCCGCGCCGATCACCGGCGAGGAGCGCGTGTCCTCCCCCGTGGCGTACATCCATATCGGCACCGCGCGGTTCCCCTCGTCCTTCAGGGCGCAGAGCACCCCCTCGGGAGAGCACGCGTAGATGAGCCCGTCGGCGCCTATCGCCGGGGAGGGGGACAGGGCCCACTCCGGCTCGGGCGGAGGGGGCTCGTAGTCCAGCGCCTCCTTGAGGTGCCCATCCGCATTCTCCACGCTTAAGAGGGCCTCCCACAGGTGTTCGTTGACCGTCTGCGCGTTGATAAGATCGCCCTGCGCGTCGGCGAGGGCGACGATCGCGTCCGCCCACGCGATAAGCGCCCCGGCGTAGGTGCCGACGGGAACGCCCATTGCCCCGATGACCTCGTCGCACTTCGCCTTCGCGATATCGGCCTCCAGCTTCAGCTTTTTCTTGTTCTCATGCGCCGTTCCCCAGTCCTCATCCGCTTTCGTCAATACATCCTCGTTGTATGTCTCGTACGCGTCACCGGCCGCCGTCGCCGCCATATCCGCAGCGATAACCGCGTCCTCCTTCGCGTCCATCACGAGCTCCCAGCTCACCAGGACACCCCACGCAAGTTCCATGGCACCCCAGGCCTTCTGTTTGGCGACGTTGGCGGCGTTCCACTCGTTGAGGGCGGCGAGGTGCTTCTGGCCGAGATCCCACTCCAGGGCCTGCGCCTCCCCGACGAGGTCCTGCATAATCTGGTACTCCTTCTCCGCGTCGGCAAGCTCCTTCTGGGCCTGCTCCACCTGCTGCGCCAGGCCGTCCACGGCGTCCACGTACGGCGCGTAGGCGCCCCACATTACCGCCACCTTGTCCTGCTTACTCCCGAGCTCCATCTCCGCCTCCCCCAGGGCGATGGCCGCCGCCTCCTCATCATCCTGCGCGTGGTCGAGGGGGGAATTGCCGGGAGGCGTGGTGAGGTACTCCAGGACTGCCTCGGCGTCCGCCACCTCGGCGTCCTGCGCGTCGTACTCCGCCTTCTGCTCGTTCGCCTCATACTGCGCATTACACCAGGCCAGCTCCGCCGCCAGATAGGTCCCCTCCTTCTGGTCCAGGTCGGCCGTCGCCTGGCCCAGAGCGGCCTCCGCGACGTCCTTCGTGGCCTTTGCCGCGTTCTTCGCGGCCTCTGCCCCATTCTTTACCGCCTTCGCAGCGTTCTTCTCAGCCTCCGCAGCGTCCTTGATAGTCTCAGCATCCTTCATCGCGTTCCAGGCCTTCTGACGGTCCTGGTCCGCCTTCTCCGCGGCAGTAGACGCATTGTTGTAGACCTGGAGTGCCGCAGCATAGGCGGTCTGCGCCGCCTGCAATGCGGCAAGCGCCACCGCCTCATTGGCTACCGCGGTCTGATAATCCCCTTGCGCCGCCTCGTAATCGGCCAGCACATCATCGTAGTTGCCAAGCACCACGTAGTACAGCTCCTCAGCCGCCGCGGTAAATGACGAATCGGGCCCCCACACATAGTAGTTTTCACAATACACATCGTAGGCATCTATCACCAGCCACGCGGCATCTATCAGGTTCTCCAGGACTTTGATCGTATCGTACTCCTCGAATGTTATGCCGTTCTGTGCATCCGCATAGCCGGCATACGCCTCCTCGCGGATGGCCACTGCCTCCAGGTAGTTTTGATAGCCGCCCGCCACTTCCCACAGGAGGTAGGTATCCCAGGCATGTTCCTCCAGGTCCTCGGCATCGATCTTGTTCCACTCCGCCTTCTGTGCCGCCATCGGATCGCTGGTAGACTGCTGCTGCGCATTTGCGGCGGCTGCCTCCGCCTGGGTAAGTACCGTCTCGGCAGCCTGAAGCACGATCAATTTCTGCGCCAGGACCGCGTTCGCCGCCTCGTGGGCGGCCGCCGCGGCGTTGTATGCCCCCTCCGCCTGCAGGTAGGCGGCATCCGCCTGCGCGTAGGCGTTCCCGGCATCGGCATAATCGGCAGCCGCCTGCAGGTAGGCGGCCTCGGCCGCGCTATACGCTCCCTGCGCTTGCTGGAACTCCTCGAGCGCGGCATAGTAGTCCGCCAGGGCGTCCAGGTACTCCCCCTCCTTCTCGGCCGCCTCCCCCTTCAATCCTCCGGCGATGGACTTCGCGGCCTGCCACGCGTCGTACGCCTGATCGAGGGGCCCTCCTGCTTGTGTCAGCTCGTCTATCTTGTCGGAGTTCTCCTGCCACTGCTTCTCCAGCTCTTTGAGAGCCGCGTCTTTCTCCTCCCACTCCTCGTACTCCTCGTCGTACTTCTGCTGGGCCACATCCTCCTCCACGAGCGCGGCGTTGTAGGCGTCCTCGGCGGACACGTAGTCTGGATCATTGAGAGCCTCGTCCAGAGAAATAGACAGCTGGTCCAGAGCCCCCTGCTTCCCGTCGCGTATCCCCTTGAGGATCGATGCCTCGTCCTTGAGAACGGACAGGTTCAGCTTCGCCTGGTCCCACTTCCCGAGGGCTTCCTGCAGCTCCTTGAGTTCCTTCTCGCACTCGGCCTCGGCCGTCTCGTAGGCCTTCTTGGCTTCGTCGAAGATATTCTGCTTCTCCCCGACGATCAGTTTGGCCGCCTCGAGGCCCTCCACGGCCGCATCGTAGGCTTTAACCTTATTCTCCTCTATGGTCATGAGGTTTTCCGCCGTCTTGTCCGCCTCGTCGTAGGCCTCGTCCATCTCCCCGAAATCATCGACCGCCTGCTCGTACGAATCGGCCGCGGCCTTGTACGCGGCGGCGCTCGCCTGGATCTCCTGGTTTGCCATCCCCGCGTACGGCAGGGCGTCGACATACGCCTGGGCCGCCTGCTGCTCGGCCTGCTCGGCCGCCTCGACGTCTTCCCCTACCTGCGTGACGGCGAGCCCCGACTCCTCGCAGGCCGCCTCCAGATTTGCGATCGCTGCTGCGGTCTCGATCGACGACTCCTCGACGTAGCCCCATTCGAGCTTATTCGATGCGGCGGAGATGTGCATCTTGGCGCTCCCCACGTGCCCCTCGATCACCTCGCCCGACTCGTACTGGCACACCACCAGGAGGTGCTCTCCCGCCTCGTCGAGAAGGGGATCGACCTCCTTCAGCTCGTTCCACATCGCGTAGGGGAACCGCCATAAGAGCGGGCCGAGATAGTAGTGAAACGCGTAGAGGTAGCCGTCGGAGGAGGCAGCGTAGAACGTCCAGCTGTCCTTGGCCGCGGGGGAGGTACTCACGGGACCGCCCGTCGCAAACGACCAGTGGAGCGTCCCCGTGTCAGACTCTATTGCGTAAACCATGCCGTCCTTGGAGCCGACGGCCACCGCGGAGTCGCCCAGAACCGTGGGAGACGACCTCACGGGACCGCCCGTGCCGAACAACCACTTCCCGGAGCCGTCAGGGTTCACCGCGTACAGAAAGCCGGCGTCCGAGCCGACATATACCGTCCCGTCCCCGGCGACCGCGGGGGAGGAGCGCACGGGGCCGCCCGTCTGGAACAGCTGGTTCATTGCGCCGTACGGCTTGAGCTCGTACAGCCAGCCGTCGTCGCAGCCGACGTACACCATACCGTTACCGGCCACCGCGGGCGATGACCTCACCGGACCGCCGAGCGATGCGGCCCACTTCTGTTCCCCGCTGTGCCGGTCGACGGCGACGAGTGTTTCACCGTCCGTGCCAACGTACAGGGTTCCGTTGGGGCCGATCGCGGGCGAGGAGTAGACGGGTGCGTCGCACAGGTTTTCCGTCCACACCGGCATGCCCCGCCGGTCTACCGCAAGGAGGTTGCCGCCCTTGTCTCCAACGTAGAAGGTGCCGTCTCCGGCGACCGCTGGCGAGGAATAGACGGCATGCGGGAGGTTCCGGTACCAGTAGAGGTCGGCGCTTCCCGCCCCGGGATACGCGCTCTTCGAGGAGCGGGCCGGGTCACAACCGAACATCGACCACAGGGCTTCCTCCGTATTATCATATACATCCCCGTAGAAAACATCCGTGAGTACCGTGTGGTAACCCGTCTCGGCGGCATCGGGAGGATTGAACGCGTACGACCAGGCGCCCACACCGCCCTCAAGAACACCGAAGGAAGAGGTTATGTCCACACCCTCCACTACCTCACCATTCTGGCTGCTGACAGCCGGAGCACCATCCGGCCCCAGGATGGTGAGGAGACACGTCGCCTCGGCAAGAATCCCCTCGCCTCCTTGATCCACCGCCTCAATGGTGATCGCAGTCTCATCGACCGCCCCGCTCCCCTCCCGATCGATGTCCCGGTCGATATCACCGGGGTCTACCGATATTCCTGCGACAAGGGGCTGGCCACCCGTTTGCACGGGGAGTAACGCCTCGTCGGGATTATCCCACGCTTCCCCCTCGGCCGCCCCCGTAACAGAGGGCATCCCCGGGCAGAGCAGGAACGCAGCCATGAGGCACAGTGCACACGCGCACTGTGAAAGCCGGCCCATTATCGACACTGTCATTTTCCTTTCGGTCAAACTACCTCTCCTCGATAGCCATCCGTTCAATAAAAAAGGCCGCGCTTACCTTCCTCAGGTAGCGCAGCCTCGTGTTCTACGACTGGTGCTTTCCGTCCCCCGGTCCCCCGGAGTTTGGCTTTTCTTGAACCACAGTTCTCGATTTTAAAAAAGAACCACTCAGATTTGCCTTTTTACATGTGCAAAAACCGTGCCATATTAATGGACAAATCTATAGAGAAATGCTTAGTAATTCTGGAAGGTTCGCGCGATAACTGTCAACTTCGTGTACAGAGCACCCACCGCGGTGGCAGGAATCATCCTTCGCAAACCCTTCGGCGGAGTTTATACTGAGCCCGGTCGAAGTGCTCAGGACAGGCAGGACAAGCGTGCGGACTGCGTATCGCGAAAAAGCAAACCAAAAAGAGTTGAGGAGATTATTGGATGCATGATGGAGTCCCGGTCTCCATTACTTGCTGAAGGAGAGCTTTTAAATGTCATTAGGGGTCGTTGCGCTTCACGTTTCTTTTAAATGGAGTGTAAAGAAGAAAGATTTTACCCCTTCCCCAACAACACAAAGTCTAAAGCGCAGGTCTGACCCCCTTCCCCCATTAGCGGTCAAAGGCAGGAGAAGCGAGAGCCGCTATATTGTTGCCCTCCGGTATAGACCATAAATCGCGCGCAAGCGGTGAAGGATTGCGGGAGACGGCGTCCCAGTAATTCCAGTCACCGGGCTGCGGTACGTTCCAGACATACAGGTTATAGTCTCCCCCGTAATTCCCCACCACCCCTAAAGCGTCATAGGAGGTCAGATTGCTGTCCACACCCGCGACCAGCGCTACATCGTCATGCCCGGGAATGGACCAGAAATCCCTGGCGCGCGGTGAGGGATTCCTTGCCACCGCATCGTCGTAGCTCCAGTCGCCTTCCCGCGGCATATTGAAAAGGTAGAGGTTATAATCACCGCCCTCGTTCCTCACCACGAGGAGGCTGTCGCTCTCACCATCCCCAACGGTATCCAGGCCGCACATCGCAACGGCGTCATTGCCCGCTGGAATAATCCACAGGTCCCTGGCCAGCGGAGACGGATTGCGCGCGAGGGCATCCCAGTAGCTCCAGTCCCCCGCGGCGGGGTTATTGTAGAGGTATAGGTTGTAGTCCCCGCCCTGGTTCTTCATAGAGGCGATAGAGCTTCCCCCGTCCGCGATGCGAAATGTGTCGTTGCCCTCTGGGATTATCCACAAGTCCCTTGCCAGGGGATGGGGATTCCTCCACAGGGCATCACCGTAGGTCCAGTCCATCACGACGGGGCTGTTGTAAAGATAGAGCCCCTGGTTCGCCCCGATAGCGCCCTTGAGGAGGGCGAGCCCCTGTGCGTCGTCATCGACGGCGCCTAGTTCCGACATGGCGACCGTATTGTTACCGGAGGGGACCATCCAGAGGTCTCTCGCCAGAGGGGAGGGATTGCGCGCCACGGCATCCCAGTAAGTCCGGTCCCCCGTACGCGGAACCTCGTAGCCGTACAAATGGTCCTCTCCCCCCTCGTCCTTCAAGACGGCAAGGGGAACGGGAGGCGAGCAGTACTCATGCGTGCCCGTCATTGCTCTTATCTGTATATTCACATCACCACGTACAATGAACTCGCTCAAGCCAACGTGATCATCCGGGTCTCCCCAGTCGTAGGTGTAGCCGAGCCTGGTCCAGGGAAATGGATTGGGAGGCAGGTAGATGCTGCTCTTTAAGTTGTTAAACCAATTCTGGTAGGCACCATCGATCGTGAAATAAGGAGATGTGGGGAAGGCGAGCTCGGACTCGTGGTCGGTGATCTCGGGATCCGGGCTGGGACGAAACAGGTCGGCGGGATACACCCAGAATTCCACGAACTCCGTGCGCCCATAGTCCGGAGGCAGCCCGTACAACTGTTCGAGCCTCGAGACCAGGTTCTCCGGCTCGACCCTGTTCCTTTTAACGAAGTCGATGACCTGCGGGACCACGGTCACCCAGACAAGATGATCTTCGCTGACGTAGTGGTAGTCGCCGGGCTGGTAATGCTGACTGTACCAGTCGTCCGACCAGGCGGCCATGAGAATACGGTCGTTTTCATCCCGTATCAGGTCTTCGTTGGATGGTATGATGGCGGTGAGATTCTTGGAAATCTTGTCTGCCGTGGCTTCATGGGAGGTATCGGCCACGGCCGCGTTATAGTCATCCCACGGATCAGCGGCGATCCGGCCGGGTGCGAAGGCTGTGCACCCGAGGCCCACAAAGATAGCAAGTACGACTATTTTGGATATGGTGGATTTCATCTCTCTTCTCCTTACACATGTAATTGAATATTGACCGTGTGGGATACAGCCCAGCTCCCCGTGAGCAAACAATCCTTATCCAGGGCTTCTTTTCTTTATTATTCACTTTATACCGTCGTTATCGTGTCCCCATAATTACAATTTGCGGGTTTTTCAAGTGTAAAGAAGAAAGACCCCTTTCCCTCTACAGCCTTGGTGAAATATCCGGGTTAGTGCGAATGTCATGAAGTTATTATTCGGGAATCAATCCATCCCCCGCTCCCAGATCACGGCCGCCCCGAAATCAAGCGAATCCGGATCGGGGATATCTTCCGGCCGGGCACGGCGGACAACAGCTTTTTCAGGGGTGTCATTCATCATGACCTCCACTCAGTTCACACTGCCGGTACTGCCGGCATCTTACACCACCGGACGAGCGGCCTCAAGAAGAATATACGCCCCCCTCGTACATAAGTAAGAATGATTATCGGAGAATATACCTCCCGGCGCTCGGAATGGCTGGTTTTAAATGACCGCTGACAAGTCATTTGCGGTTTTTACTTCCTTGATGGTCAAATCCAAGGATAAAAATGGTCTTAAACGCTGTATTTAGGGGTTAAAACCGAGCGCTAAGACCTTATATAGGGGGGTATTTTCAGCTAACTCCCTGGTATTTTAAGGAGATGCTTAGGCCTGACCCCGGAAACACACTTTTTCATAATGCTTTTTTTAAAGCATTACTAACTGCCTTTTGTAGATGACCGCTGCTTACCGTGGCGCCGCTTACAGCATCGACCTCTGTTGATTGCTTCTCTATTATTTTACTGATTAATGGCGTAACCATGGCGGCATATTTCTCGCCTCCTCCTCCATGACGTGTCATTTTTATATCGGCGATCCTGCCATTCGCGATTGTTACGGATACCGCCACAAAAGAATGCTCCCCTTCATAGGTTCCATCCTTAAGTTCGGCTTCGCTCTTACCCATGCCGGAAACGAAGAATAGAACGCACAGTAATAAACAAGCAGCTGGAGCCTTAAGACACTTGATCGTATTCATCTTCACCTCCTGTATTCAATCGTCGATCGTCATTCGTTTTTCTTCCGCTTCTTCTTTTTCAATCTTCAATAGTCAATCGTCAGTCTTCATTCGTTTTATTGTCTTTACCCGAAATTTTTCCGGAGCCCGCAGTCCTTTTTTACAAAAGTCCATAGCGCAGGTCTGACCCTCTTTCCTGCCTGTTTCTTCTCCGGATCACCGCCAACCATAGCCGCGTGAGGCCAGGAAATCAAGGCCGCCGTCCCTGCAATAACCTAAAGGAAGTGGTGATAACGCGGGTTCGAAGTTGATCCTGGTCGCGGCGGGGGCCGCATCCGCGTCGAGGGGGTCGCCGCCGCAGCGGGACTCGAGGGAGTCGCTCCACCCATCGCCGTCGGTATCTGCCTTGCCCGCGTCGGTGTCCGTCCCACCTGGGTTGGTCACTGGGTCGTAGGGATCGTACCCGGCATCGCCGTCGTAGTACACCTCCTCGTAATCGGAGAGGCCGTCCCCGTCGGTGTCGGCCGCCAGGGGATCCGTGCCGTAGGCTCCCGTCTCGCACAAGTCGGAGAGGCCGTCGCCGTCCGAGTCCACGAACTCGTCGACGCCCATGTCCGCATCGGCCGTCCCGTCCCCGTCGCCGTCAAAGGGCCTCCCCTCGCCGTCGATATCCTCATCTACGCCTGCGTCCTCCCCGGCGTCAACGCAGGGCGAACCGCCGCAAAGATGGTAGTCATACGTCCCGACGTCGGCAAAGAGGGGATCATCATCTATCACTCCCTCACCGACCCAGCCCCCCTGGACATCGGAGTACCCAACGGACACCTCCCCGGTATCGTCGCAGTAGATCTGTTCGTCTTCCAGCGCGGTATTCCCCCAGAGGACGGAGTTGACGATCTCCGCACCGGCGTTCAGCTCGAAGGCCATGCCCCCGCCCCGCCAGCCCGCATCGTTGTCCGCCACGATGCAGTGGGTCATCACGGGACAAGAGCATTCCATGCAATATATACCGCCGCCGAAATACGTGGCCGTATTCCATGCCACCACTGTGTTCACCATGCCGGTGCTGGAGGCGCGCCTGAAGTACAGACCTCCCCCGTCCCCCGCAGCATTGTCCGAGATCTCCGAATCGACCACGGTGATGGGGGAGTGATTGCAGGCGATCCCTCCCCCTTGAGAACCCGCCCCGTTCCCCGACACGGTGATGTCCGACACATCCGCGAAGGAATCGATAAAATAAATGCCCCCGCCCCACGAGTCGGCGGCATTCCCGGTCACATTGAGGGAGAGCAACCGGGGAGACGCGGAGTCACAGATAATGCCCCCTCCGCGGGGCGCCGCGCCATTGGTTATCGTGAATCCGGAAAGAACGGTGGTCGAGCTCACCGAGCTGTCGAAGGCGACAACGCTCCCCGCCCCGTCGCCGTCGATCGCCGTCGCGTTCGACTCGATGTCCCGGGACCAGGTCGCCGGATCGTAGCCTCCGTAAAGCTCCAGGTCGGGTCCCACAGTAAGGTTCTCGATATATGTCCCCCGCGCCACGCAAATCCGCGTGTAAGGAGGGGCGTTGTCCAGTCCGTCCTGGATGAGGCGATACGGGTTCTCCGACGTCCCATCCCACGGCCCCTCCGTGTTTTCGCAATCCACATAGAAACGTCTCCAGTAGCCTGAAACCGAGATCTCCTCTTCCTCCTCCCCGCCCATATATGTCACGGCAAGCTGGAAGGATATGTCGTGGTTGGAAGGGAGGTCTCCGCCGACGGTGAAACTGTATCCCGCTGCCACGGACTCGCCGGCCCCGATGGCGGAGAAGGCCTCGTGACCGTCCGTGACAGTGGCGTGGGGATCCTGTGTGGAGAGGTCCACCGAGACGGAGGAGCGGGCCGGGCCGTTATTGTAGAGGTTCACCGTCAGGCCGATCTCCTCCCCGGGGTCGGCGCGGGAGTCGCCGTTACCGGAGGAGTCATCAGGTTCCACCGAGGCTGCGATGATCTCCGGCGAGCGATAAAAAGGGCCCGCGAAATCCTCGTCACCGGCGAACCGCATACAGGCGCCCGCATAGCACATGGGATAAGCCGCCATCGCGGCATCGAAGGCTTCCTTCACCGTCATCCCCTCGTACATGCCGCGGAAGAGCTCGTCCTGCCACCCCACCGAGTACAGCCAGCACGTGTCGCAATCGCCCTGCAGGCAATAGCCCACGGTGACGGTCTCCTCAGCCGAACCCTTCCTGAACGCATGGGAAAGGCTGTACTCCCCCGTGTCGCACATCCCCTCGCAGCTCCCGATGAACGCGAAGGGCATCTTCGGGTAATCCTCGATCCAGTCCCTTATCTCGTACGCGTACGTGTTCCCGTAGTACTGGCCGCCCGAGCACCCACTCGAGAAGTAAGAGCTGTTGCCGTGGGCAAGCTCGTAGAACATACCGGTCGAAGGACCGCCCACGTGCTCCGCAACCGTCTCCTCATCCGGCCACTCCAGATCCTGGCAGGAGTATCCCATCCTCTCGAACCACGAGGCCGCGTTCTCGTACCAGGCCTCCCACGCCCCGGCGCACGGCTCCCGCGCCATGGGCCCGCTGAGAGAGAAGGACAGGTATGGCGGAGGAATCCCGACCCCTAATAAATCACCCGTCACCGCGTCGATGACCACCAGCTCGAGCTCACCGTCCCAGACCGTTTTCACCACCCAGCAAGGGTTGGCGGGGGGCGGAGAGAGGGGAAAAACGCGGGAATCCGGTGATATGATATAGAGCCGCGCCGAGCGCACCTCCCCCATCGCCAGCAGCTCCGCGTCCCTCCGGGAGATTTCCACGGTGATGTGGGAGGGCGCGTCCTCCCGCACAAGAGACCTTTTCTCAAGCAGCGCTCCGGTACGCCCGTCGAACTGATAGACGGTGAGATCGCCCTCCACGATCGCCCCGTCGACCTCCCCCTGACGCCAGTAGACGATGTAATCGCCGATCTCGGCCCTCTTGAAAGACGAGGGGGCCCTCTCGTACCCGCTCAGGAGATCCCCGCCGTGAGCATACGGCTGCCCGATCGCCATACAGGCCGCACCCATCAACGCCACCCAAGCCACTATCAAGGGCCCGCGCAAAAGTCGTCACCACCTTTCTCGACAAGGCACATAGGCGAGTCCCCGCACCACGAGATACTTGCCCGCCTCGTGTTGACCTCATTCATTTCGCTTTTTGCCTAGTATTTTTTTCAATCTTCAATTGTCAATTTTCAATCGTCATTCGCGATGTGCTTCCGGAGCCCGCGATCCTTTTTCTAAGTCCATAGCTCAGGTTTGACCCCAGATCCCAGACTTAGTTCTTCTTGCCTAAATAGCGTCCCTTCTAAGACAATCGATCTATTTGATACTTTGGGAAAAAGTCTGCTAAGTTCCTGCCACCCACATAAACATCA
>JAVCDC010000141.1 GCA_030765135.1 Candidatus Tritonobacter lacicola
CCCCGGGCCCGCCGCTCTGAATGTATAGAACCTCGTCCCCCCGGCGCCCTTGAGCGGGGTTTCGGGCGGCTGAAATTTTGCCCCGACCAGCTGTACTACGCCTTCATCGAGTTTCCCGGCGAGCCGCCAGCTGTATCCCGTTGTCGGGTTGGAGTCAAGGGCGATGCTGAACTCCTCGCCGACCGTTACGTCGATGGGCGTTGATGAGTCGGTAAATTCCCGAATGGGTATCATGGTCGGCGCTGGTGCCGCTGTTGGTTCATCTTCCACTGTTGACCCGGGTTCAGCCGTTGGTTCCGGTTCCAGGGCCTCCCCGGGTTCAACTGTTGGTTCATCTTCCCCGGCTGATTCGGCCCCCGTCATCGACCCGTCAATCATGGGAGGTGCCGGGGTTTCCACAGAGCCGTCGTCCGCGGGGGAAACGCCCGCTATCAGCATTAAGGATAAAAGAGCTGCTGCGGCTTGAGTACACTTCATGTGTTTCTATTATGCCCCCCGCGCCGGGCAATGAAAAGGGTTGAGGGCGAGAAACTGTAATTATCGGTTATCGGTTCTTTTCCTCCGCTTACGCCGCAGGTTTTTTTCCCTGTCATACGGCCGCTGGGGCCCGTCCGGTGCGGGCCGCTCTGTCCCGGGTGGATGGGGGGGCGGGGCATGGAGCGTTTCCTGGTAATAGTCGTCCAGCAGCATGGCTATGACGGCCAGTTCGTCATCGCTCTCGCCCAGGCTCCTAGCCAGAGGAACGAATCGCTGCATGCGCTCGGCCTGCAATTTGTCGCGCGTGCGCAGGCGCGCCTCGAGCAGCGCCGTCACGCGCTGTGACACGATCCTCTCGACGTCCTCTTTGGAGGGCAGCGGCCGTTTTCGCATATCGATCTTGAACCGTTTGGCGATGCCCTGCAGGTCGAGTTCCTCGATATTGGCGACCAGCGAAATGGCTACCCCTCCCGCGCCCGCGCGGCCCGTGCGCCCCGCGCGATGGATATAATCCTCGTGGTCCTCCGGCGGTTCGTACAGGAAGATATGCGATAGATGGGGGATATCGATGCCGCGCGCCGCGACGTCTGTAGCCACAAGGAAGCGCAGGGTTCCGGCCCGCACTCTCGCGAGGACTTTCTCGCGCGCCGCCTGGGAAAGGTCCGAGCTCAGCTCGTCCGCGTCGTAGCCGAAGCGCTTCAGGACCACGGCCACGTAATGCACCAGCGCTTTTGTGTTGCAGAAGATAATGGCCGCCGCCGGGTTCTCGATCTCGATGATGCGCACCAGGCACCGGTCCTTTTCCATGGCCGGGACAATGTAGTAAACGTGGTCGGTATCGGTAACGTGGACGCGGTCGCGGCTCAGGCTCAGGAACTCGGGCTTGTGCAGAAACTCTCCGGCCAGCCTTATAACGAAGGACGGAAACGTGGCCGAGAACATGTAGCCGTTAATCCGGCGCCGGGGAAGGAACTTCTGGACCCGCTTCATGTCGGGGTAGAAGCCCATCGACAGCATCCGGTCGCCTTCGTCGAACACAAGGATCTCCAGGTGCTTCAGCGAGAGGGACCCCTTCAGCAGGTGGTCCAGGATGCGTCCCGGTGTGCCCACCACCAGTTGGAAGCCCTTTTCAAACGCTTCGAGCTGCGGGCCGTAGCCGACGCCGCCGTACACCGCGACGGTGCGTATTCCCGTGTCGCCAGCCAGCGTCTCCGCCTCTTTTGCAACCTGCCGGGCGAGTTCGCGGGTGGGCACGAGCACGAGGGCCTGGCATACGTTTCGCCGGTTGTCGAGCCTTTCCAGGATCGGCAGGATGAATGCACCGGTCTTGCCGCTCCCCGTGCGCGACTGGATCATCAGGTCGCGGTGGGCGAGGATGTATGGAATTGTTTTGGCCTGGACGGGCATCAGTTCCGTCCAGCCGACCCGTGCGGCCGCCTCGCGCATCTGCGCGGACAGCTCTTCCATCGTCACTTCGGTCAGTGCGTTCTCGGGCTCGATCAGGTGGTCTTCTTCGTTTCTATTTCCCCCGGCGTCCCTCTCTTCGGCCGGACTGCCGGGCTTCCTGTCATTGCTCTTCCTTGTCTCTTCCAAAATATTCCTTTCGCGAGTATGATTTTAATAATGAGGGCGGCTTGACCTCGCCGATAAGATACACATTTCCGGCCGTCCCGTACAGGTATATATTATGCATGGCTCCTTACGCGTCAGGTGGAACGCGCCTTACGGCGGCAGGGTGTCAGGTAAGCGAAAAATGAAAGGAGTGCCTAAGGTTATGAGACGGCGCTTATGGGAAGATGTGTTTTGTTACATGGCGGTTATGATGATAGCCGTTCTGATGGGGTCGCCGGCAACGGGTGGCGAGATTCACGATGCCTGCAGGGTTGGGGACCTTGAAGCCGTCCGGGGCTTGCTCGATGCCAAACCAAAGCTGGTCAGGTCAAGGGACGGCGGGGGTATGACGCCGTTGCATGTGGCCGCCGGGAACGACCGGCTTGAGATTGTGGGCCTCCTTCTGGCCGGGGGCGCCGGGGTTAACGTGAAGGCAGGGTCCGCACGTACGCCGCTTCACCTCGCGTCGGTGGGGGCGGGGCCGGAAGTGGTGGAGCTCCTTCTTGCAAATGGCGCCCGTATTAACGCCAGGGGAGGGGAAAACAGCTTCACGCCGTTGCTCTTTGCCGTGGCCGGCAACAGCCCCGCCGTTGTAAGGCTCCTTCTGGACGGAGGCGCTGATGTTAACGTCAGGTCAGGGAAAAAAGGCCTGACCGCATTGCACCTGGCAGCGTTCAGGGGGAACCCGGAGATATTGGGGCTCCTTTTGGCCCGGGGGTCCGGGATTAATTTAAGGGATAACAATGAGCGGACGCCGCTGGATTGGGCGATTGAAGGCGGTAATCGCGGAGTGGCCCGTTACTTACTGGACCGCGGCGGGAGGTGAATTTATTTGTAATCTATTGAGGTCCGGCTTGTTGCAAAAGGTGTCCCCGTCAGGGAGCTTTCGGGAGTGTGAATATAAACGTGCTTCCCCTGCCGGTCTCGCTCTTAACCCGGATGCTTCCTCCCATCTTTTCGACGAGCTCCCTGCATAAGATCAATCCCAGCCCCGTTCCCTTCTCTCCGGATGTCCCTGGCTTCGAGTGGCAGGAGTCCATGCTGAACATCCTGTTTACGCTCTCTTTATCCATGCCGGTCCCGCTGTCGGAGACCGCTATTTCCACGTCTTTATCTCGGATGCTGGAGGAGACCTTAACGTCGCCGCCGGGGCGGGTGAACTTTATGGCGTTGGATAGGAGGTTTTGAATGACGGAGTTCAGCATCGTGCGGTCGGCGTAAACCAGGGTGCCGGCTTCTATTTCGCCGGATAGTGATATTTTTTTCTTTGAAGCGTTTCCTGATAGGAGGTTGATATTGTAATACATCAACTCTTTCAGGACGATTTTCTCGGTCTCGCATTTGCCGGTCCCTGTTTGTATCCGGGCCCATTGGAGCAGATTTTCAAGTAAGTGGAACAGCTTTTTTGCGGAGTTGTGAATGGTGCCGCTGTACTGTTTTATCTTTTCTCTGGAGAAGGTGTTCGATTTTTTCTCCAGCATTTCCGTTGAGAGGAGCAACTGGCTGAGGGGGGTTCTGAGGTCGTGCGAGATAATGGAGTAAAACCTGTCTTTCTCATCGTGCAGGCTCTGCAGTTCCTTTGAGTAACGGAGGGTGATCGAACCTATTACGCTGCCGAAGAATAGTATGATGATGGTTTCAAAGACGCTCTCAGTTATATTTATGGGCGTAGGCGGCGCGCCGAACAGAAGGTGTGGTAAGTCGAGTATTTCGTCCAGCCACAGGAAAAGGATTATCGTGACGAACCCGACCAGCTCGACTATAAATATCTTTTTAGGCAACGGCCTATTCAATGGTCAAACCCGAACTTGCTCACCTGCACTGTTGTTAACTTGCGGCATCAGGGTGCGTCGCGGTTGACGTTCTTTTCGA
>JAVCDC010000072.1 GCA_030765135.1 Candidatus Tritonobacter lacicola
ACTCGTATCTCTTACAGGTTAAACAGGAACGAATAAGGGCATTAAAGCCCCCTCCCCTTAATCCCCTCCCCCGTTGGGGAGGGGAAATATGGTTATGGAATTTGCCGTAACTTTTGAACGTTACCAAGGAATTACGGGGACATCCCGGAACTCAAGGGCGCGTACTCTACATCGTGCCGCTCATTTCAGGAGCTTCTTCAACTTGTCGTAGATTTCCCTGCGATGGCCGATAGCGACCACTATTACCAGGATACGTTTCAATTCAACCTTATAAACGATCCTGTAAGATGCTGTCCCGAAAGAGAGGTATCCTTTTAAATGATAAAGAAGAGGCTTACCGATAGAGGGATCTTTCTTGATCCTATCAAGGGCCGCCAAACACTGAGATTTCACCGCCGCCGTCAGCTTTTTATACATCCGATGGGCCTGAGGCGTAAGAACCAGCTTATAGTCTTTACTCACTCTTCAATTTCTCCAGGGGGACGAACTTACCTGCCTTTAGCTCCTTTTCGGATAGTTGGATAGCTCTAATAAGCTCGGGGTCGGACAGGATTTCAAGAGTCTCTAGAAGACTCTCGTACTCGGCAATACTCATCAATACACCTTCTGGAGTACCCCCCTTGGATATAGTGAATATTTCGTTTGGGTGTCCCTCATCTCCCGGTGACGGAAGATGACGGCCATTTTTTGTTTTGCAGTCGCCGCCGTGCGATATAATATAAGCAGAAGTCCGCGGCGATGTTGAGAAAGCGCCTGTCTCCTTTAGCGGGTGGAAAGCCGGGTAATGAAGAGCACCGAGCCATTTCATAAAGTCCTTCTGGTATCGGTTATTTTGCTTGTTGCGGGGATTGCGGGTGCGCAGGATGCTCTCCTTACACCCGCGAGCATAGGGCGGGCGAAGTTCGAGCGGTACGGGATAGCCGGGAAACTGCGGAGCGGTGAGCTCAAGCGATACGAGATAGGCGACCGGACCGTTTACTACTGCCAGAGAATGATAGGGGAGGCCGTTGCCGGTAACGACTTCCTGAACTTCCAGTTCGACAGGGCGACGGGAAAGCTGCTGAAGGAGACGATACGCTGGCGGGACGACCTGCCGGACCGGCTGCCGCCGGGCCTCCTCACGAAGGGCGACGCGGATTTTTTCGCGGAGTTCGAAACCGCGGGAAAGGTCCTCTCTTCCTGCCTCTGTTTTATCCCACCGGACACGCCCTCACTCTTCCTCGACAACGCGCCTGGGAACCCGTGCTGGGTGGTGACCTGCGACACGGGGGGTACCGTGGTTGTCACGATCACCGATGCCGTGACCGGGGAGTTCCTGGGTTACGGCGTTCCTCCCCCGCACGAGGGGTTTTCCCTTACAGGCCCCCAGAACGATTCCCCCTGCAGCGGGTCGTGGACCGCCTGGTACGAAAGCGCGGAGAGCTGGTTCAACACGCTGGGGTTCCCCACGACGGCGATAGAATGGCCGACGGAGGCCGAGGTCCAGGGCCGGATCCAGGACCCCTCGACGTGGCTTTTCTACGAGCTGGCGCACGGCGGCAGCACCCGTTTTGCCAACGGGTGCACGGGGGGGACCTCCTATGAGAGGACGACTGCGAGTGAGGTAGAGAGCTGGATCGCGCCGTACAGGAAGATGCCGTTCACCTTCATAGGGAGCTGCGACGGAATGTGCAGCACGGGCGACAACACGCTCTCGTATGAGTTTAGAAAGGGCTCCGCCGAGGACACCGTCACAGTCGGCTACTGCGGTATGTCTGAGACGCACTGCTGGATCTGCTGGTATTTCTACTCCCTCTCCTGGCAGGACGCGCTTTTCTCATACATGGACCAGGGATACGCGGTCAAGGACGCCTTCGACATGGCGCAGGCGGATTACCCCTCGTGCTCGAGTTCCCCGAGCTGCATGAGGTTCGCCGGCGACGAGGATTATATCGTGCAGACACCGACAGTAACGCCTACGCCGACGGACACTCCCCTGCCGACGTCCACGCCGACGGCCACGAGGACCCCGACGGTCACCAGGACGCCCACGATCACGCAGACGCCCACCTTTTCTCCGACACCGACGCCCTGGAGCTATCCCCTGAGGTTAAACTTCCAGCCGTACGATTCGGAGCAGCTCCCGGACTACATGAAGGATTGGGGGCAGAGTTACGGCGACGACGAGGAAGAGGGCAACCTCCCCGACAGCCCCATCGAGATCGATTACGGCTGGCTGTAGGGCAGGGTGCCGCGCTCAGCAGGTCTTTTTCACCTAAACTTAACCTCGCCCTCCGGAAAACCGGTATAATTGCTTCCCGGCGAAGTGCCGGGTTAACAGGAAGGAAGGTGAAGATGAGGGGAGTAACTGTTGTTATTCCGGTGGCAGCCCTGTTACTGGGGGCGGGGTCGCTTCATGGCGAGACGGGGGAGAGGGAACCCGTCCTTATCATCTCCCAATCGCAGTTTTTAAAAGAGGCCCAGCCCGACGGCAGCAAGAAGGTTGTCCCGGGACCAGCCCGCCTGGGCATCGCCCGGCCGGGGAGCCCGAAGTGGAAGGAGGAGGTCCTCGAGGACCCGGACAGCAACGTCTTCCACAAGGCCATGGTCTTCGGGGACGGGGAATCCATTCTCACGATCGGCGGGACGAAGGCCGTCCTCAAGCTCTGGAGGAAGGAAGGCGGTAAATGGCAGGCGACGACCCTATGGTCCCCCTCCTTCGGCGGCAAGTTTGACAGGCTGCGCGATGTCGAGGTGGGGGACGTGACCGGAGACGGCGTGCCGGAGATTGTCGTCGCCACGCACGACCAGGGCGTCGTCGGCGTGATCGAGAAGGCCGGCGGCAAATGGTTGGCACGGGAGCTGGACCGCGAGCAGGGTATATTCGTGCACGAGGTGGAGATAGGCGACGTAGACGGGGACGGGCTGAACGAATTTTTCGTCACACCCAGCGACCGCAACCGCGCCACGTTCGTTTCCCAGCCGGGAAAGATCGTCATGTACCGCTGGAACGGGAAGTCGTTCGAGAAGACGGTGGTCGAGGGCTTCAAGGGAACCCACGCCAAGGAGATACTACTGGCGGACATCGACGGAAAAGGGACCGACACTCTCTTTGCCGTCGTTGAGGCGGAGACGAAGGCCGAGGGGAAGGGAACAAAGGTCGTCAGCCCGGTCCGTATAAGGGAGTACACGCTAAAAGACGGCAAATGGGCCGGGAAGGACATAGCCACGCTGGAAGACCGCCAGTGCCGTTTTCTCGCGTGCGGCGACGTCGACGGCGACGGGAAGAGTGAGCTCGTGGCGGCTGGGATGAAGTCGGGCCTCTGGCTCTTCAGGAAGGACTCCGTGGGAAAATGGAAACTCACCCAGATCGATTCAGGCTCCTCGGGCTACGAGCACGCGATATACCTGGCGGACCTCGACGGCAACGTCGCCGACGAGATCTACGTGGCCTCGGACGACCAGGGAGAGGTCCGTCGTTACACCTGGAAGGACGGCAGGTTCGAGAAGAGAGTCCTCCTCGTGCTGCCCAAGGACGTCATAACCTGGAACGTTGTCGCCGGCCGTCTCCGGAAAGGCAGGTAGTTACCGGCAAGGAGACGTTCCGTGTATTTAAATACCACGCGTCCATATGATATCTGTCCTTAAGAAAAAAGGAGTAGTTGTCGCCGGGCTGGTTATCTTCCTCCTGGCCGGCCTCGTTTCTCTCTATAACTTCTGGATCCTCCAGGATTTCACAATCATATACACGAACGATATTCACGGGCGGATCGGGCCGTCGAAACGATTAGTCTCCCAGGAATCCGACTCTGCCGAAGAGATAGGGGGGTTCGGTAGCCTGGCGACGTATTTGGAGAGAGAGGATGTGCCGGACGATTATATCCTGCTGGACGCGGGTGACTTCTTCCACGGGACACTGGAAGGTGAGCGCGATTACGGGGAGCCGGTGGTCAAGCTGATGGACGAATTATCCTGCCGGGCAGCGACCATAGGGAACCATGATTTTCACGATGGCACTGCATTCCTGCCGCAACTGGCCGCCGCCGCCGGTTTTCCCCTCCTGGGTGCAAACGTCCTGGATGCCGATACCGGCAGGGTGGTGGAGGGGGCTGAGCCTAATGTCGTGCTGGAGTGCGACGGGACAAAGGTGGGCATAGTGGGGATTACGGTTCCCCAGTACGGCATGGAGGGAGTTGAATTCGCGCCCATCGTAAGCACGGCGAAGGAACAGGTGAAGTTATTGCAGGAGGAAGGGGCCGGGCTGATTATTTTACTTACGCACCTGGGCCTCAACCCGTCCGATCCGGAATCTAGCCCCGACTACCGGCTGGCAAAGGAAGTCGAGGGTGTCGACCTGATCGTGGGGGGGCATTACCACGCGATTATCGACCCGCCCTACGTTGAGCCGGATAGCGGGACGCTGGTGTGCCAGGCCGGATGTCACCTTACGCACGTCGGGAGGCTGGACCTGAAATACAATCGCATTACCGGCCGTATTGCCGGGTACAGGAACACAATTACACCGCTCTGGCTGAAGGATTATCCTGAAGATGGGAGAATCGCGGAGATGGTCGCCGGGGATATACGCGAAACCGGCGAGGAGGCGAACGAGGTGCTCGGCTACGCCCGGGGGAACATATCGGGGAGTTGGGAAGTTGCCGCGATGGGCGATCTGGCCGCGGATTTGATGAGGGAGGAAGCGCGCGTTGACGTAGCGTTTATAAACAAGAGCGGCGTTCGGGACGGCATCTACCGGGGGGAAATAACGCGCCGCGACATATACAGGGTCCTGCCCTTCTCAAACGAGCTTGTCTGTTTCGATCTCAGCGGTGAGCAGCTGAAAAATATCATGGAGGAAGACGCCTCCGAAAGGGGGGAGCGGCTATATTTTTCCGGTTTAACCGCTACCTATGACATGAAGAAGAAACCCGGTGAAAGAGCTACGGATATAAAAATAGACGGGGTGCCGATGCGGGACGGAGCGACCTACCGTGTCTGCACGATCGATTTTTTAAAGGATGCTCTTCCGGTGCTCAGGGGACTTCACTCCGTTAAGAATACGGGCATAAAGGTCAGGGATTTGCTGGAGCGGCATGTGAAAGATAATTATTATGTGCAGGCTCTATCGAAGGAGCGTGGCATACGGGAGCTGTATTAACATCGTCTTCCGGAATAATGGCCTCCCGGAGGCCATTATTTGGTGTAATGATCGAGTCCCGGTCTCGATCATTCTCTATTTTCGGGCGTTGACAGGGGCAATGGGTATGTGGCGTAATGCAGGAGGTATGAATTCCTTTTTCAAGGCCGCGTTCAGTATCCCGCTCCTTTTCTCCCTGGCCGTGCCCGTCTTCTCTCAAGATACCCCAAGTGCCGGAGGGGAGATAAAGAAGAGGCTGGCCATCCTTCCCGTCAATAACAAGACGGAATTTGCGGGGGCTGGCGATGTCGTGGCGGACAGGCTCTATTCCATATTTGCCAGGAGAGGCGGCTACCGGCTGCTGGAGCGGGCCCATATCAGGCGGGTACTGGACGAGATAGACTTCAGCCACAGCGGGTACGTGAAGGAAGACCAGGCGATTGAGATCGGGCAGCTCTCCGGCGCCGAGGTCGTCGTGCTGGCCAATGTCAACTCCGTCACGCTGAGCGAGCACGTTTCTGATGACGGCACACTTTTTACCTCCTCGGCGAGCGTCGGCGTGAGGGTCCTGGACCTCAAGACAGGCACGGTGCTCGGGAGCTACGACGCGTCCGAGAGCACCTTCTGGCCGTCGGTTTCCGCCCCGAAGGCGCTGCGTAAGGCGGTCGAGAAGGCGATGGAGAAGCTAGGCGATAAGATTCTCGGCGAGGTCCAGCACGAGGCGGTAGTTCTCACTTACCAGGATAAGGTCGGCACGGTTGACAAGGGGCTGGACGACGGGCTGCGCAGGAAGCAGAAGGTCCTCCTCGTCAGGGACGTGGAGATCAAACATCCCGTTACCGGCGAGAAGGTGATCACAAGGGAGATCATCGGCGAGGGGAAGGTCGAGGCGGCGACGGCCACAACGGCGCGGGTCAAGCTGAAAGTCAAGAAGGAGGGCCTCGACAAGTATGATGTACGGCCCGGCGACAGGATCGTTTGGCAGCCCGAAGTGGATGATTAAGGAGACGCGTAGAAAAGACGAATGTTCAATGCTTAATTTTTAATTTTCAATCTTCAATAGTCGATCTTCAATTGCCCTGCGCTTCACGAGATACGTTTTTATCTTTCGTAGAGAAAGATTATGGCCGAAGAAAGAGGAAAGCCCCTGCCGAACATAACGGCCCTCGCCCATTATTACCGCGGAGAGATGTCGCGGTCCAACAACTGGCGCAACATCGTCGACAACACGACAAACTGGGCCGTCGCCATGACTGCGGCCATGCTTGGTTTCACGTTCCGGGAGGGCGCCGGGGGGAGCGTGGTGCTTCTCTTCTCTCATATACTTCTCTTCCTTTTTCTGGCCATCGAGGGGAGAAGGTACATGTACTACGTGTCGCTGGATTCGCGGATCCGCCTTCTCGAGAAACAGTTCTTCGCCCCCCTGTTGAGTGGTGAGGAGAACCACGACAGGGGCGAGTGGCGGGGAATCCTCGCTTCTGACCTGGCGACGCGGAGGATCAAAATATCCCAACCTGCGGCTATGTCGATTCGCCTGAGGAGGACCTACATCTGGCTTTTTCTCATCCTCACGCTCGCCTGGCTGTTCAAGGTGTCCGTCTACCCCGTCAGGGCGGCCGGCGCAGCCGCCTTCGTGCAGAACGCAGGCTTCGCCTTCGTGCCGGGCGGCGCCGTCGTTGCGGGCCTCATCGTTTTTTACGTTCTCCTCCTGGCCGGCGTATGGTACGGCCTGCGCGTCCGGCGGGCGCTCAGCGCTCAGGCAGACCTGTTTGCATGCGGCGGCACCCCTATGGACTAGCTCTGAGCCTTCTATCGTCTTATGCACTGCGTTCCTCTCGCCGCAGGTCTCTCTTTTCATATCAATCATGAGGGGGGTTCCAAGGATGCGAGGTTACGGGTAAAAAAGTCACGAAGAAGTTACCTGCCTACGGCATGCAGGCGAGGGGTCACGAAAAACCAGGTTACGAGAAGTTACAAGAATGAAAAAAGGACAACCTTTAGTAACCCCTAGCAACTTGATAGTATAGGAATTTGTTATATTTACAGAGGTAGCCGCACCCTTTCCCGGTAGGGACCCCGCCGGAGGGAAGTCCCACCGGGACCGGGGTAGGGTGCGCCCCGAAAGCATTCGGGACGGCTACCATATATTTGCGAAGTTAACTTGTAGCAACCGTTAGTAACGAGTGATAGTCAGCGGGGATCTGGAAGCTCAAGACCTGGGGCCTAAGACGCAGTACGCAATACGATATACGCTGTTTATCGTCCGTAGAGGGATGAGATATCACGGAGGCGCGAGGCTATCTCGTCCGTGAGCGATCTCGGTGGATAGCGCCACTCCCACTGGCCCGAGTGGGCGCCGGGCACGTTCATGCGCGCCTTTCCTCCCAGGCCGAGAATGTCCTGGAGCGGCACCACGGCCGTCTGGGCAACCGAGGCGAGGGCCGCCCTTACGAGCCCCCAGTTGATCTCGCCGCCCTCCTTACCAAGGTAGCGCAGGGCGTGCTCCTTTGTCTCCGGGGCCAGCTCCCGGAACCAGCCGATGGACGTGTTATTGTCGTGGGTGCCAGTGTAGACGACAGTGTGCCTGTTGTGATTGTGGGGAAGGTGGGGGTTCTCCGGCCCGTTATCAAAGGCGTACTGGAGGACCCTCATGCCGGGGAAGCCGGTCTCCTCCAGGAGCGGGCCGCAGTCGGCTGCCCCCAGATCCTCGGTTATAAAGGGCATCCTGCCGAGCTTCTTCCTCACCGCCCGGAAGATCTCCAGCCCGGGGCTGTCCACCCAGCGCCCCTCGCTGGAGGTCTTGGCCCCGTTGGGAATGTGCCAGCACTTGACGAAGCCGCAGAAGTGATCTATCCTTATGATATCCACGAGCATGAAGGTCACCGTGAACCTGTCGACCCACCATTCGAATCCGGTCTTCTCCATGGCCTTCCAGTTGTAGAGAGGGTGACCCCATATCTGGCTCGCGCCGGTGGCCGGGTCGGGCGGCACGCCCGATTGCTCGGTGAGCCGGCCCTCCTTGTCCAGGAGGAAGAAACGGGAGAAGGCCCAGACGTCGGCGCTGTCGTGGTTAACGAAGATGGGGATGTCGCCTATTATGTCGATTCCCTTGCCGTTGGCGTACGCCTTGAGCCTGTCCCACTGCGTGTAGAAGAGGAACTGGGAGAACATGACCTCGTCCATGCGCCCCTTGAGCTTCTTGGACCACTTCTTCAGGGCGGCGCCCTCTCTCTTAGCGAGCTCCGCCGGCCACTCGCACCACGCGGTCTCGTCGAATTGCTCCTTCAGGGAGACATACAGGGAGTAATCCTCCAGCCAGCAGGCGTGGATGGTGCAGAAGTCCTCGTACATCTCCCACTGCGAGGGGGTCGCCTGCGCCAGGAATCGTTTCCACGCTTTCTCGAAAACGGCATTTTTAAACGAGGCGGCCCCTTCGTAATTCACGCGCGAAACCGGAGAGGACGGCTTCTCCTCCATGTCGGCCGGTTCCAGGAGGCCTTCCTCCACCAGTGATGCGGCGCTCACCAGGTGGGTGTTGCCCGCGAAGGCGGAGTGGCTGGAGTACGGCGCGTTACCCATGCCGGGGGGCGTGACGGGGAGAATCTGCCAGAGCTTCTGGCCGGCCGCCTCGAGGAAGTCAACGAAGCGGTATGCCTCTTCGCCAAGCGTCCCTATGCCCTCCGGCCCGGGAAAGGACGTGGGGTGAAGAAGAATGCCGGCTCTTCTTGGAAACTCAATCGGACGGTTCAATTTTTTGGCTTTCTTTATGGTCTTCGGGTTTTCTGCAGCTGCTTGATGAGGAGCTTCATTTCTTTCCCGTGACTTCCCTGTAGACTTTTTCGTACCCGTCCACCATTTTCTCGACTGTGAAGTTCTCCTCGACCCGCTTGCGGCATTTCGCCCTGTCGAGCTGCGGTACTTTCTTAAGTGCCTCTACCATCCCGTCGACGTCGCCGTCCTCCACGATGAAGCCCGTCTCGCCGTCCTTGATGACCTCGGCCGCGGCGCCGCGGTCGAACGCGACGGCGGGCGTGCCGCAGGCCATCGACTCGGCGA
>JAVCDC010000034.1 GCA_030765135.1 Candidatus Tritonobacter lacicola
AGCCCGAAATAATCCCGACCTGCTCTTCAACGAGTTCTAACCGGCTCGCTGCCCGCCAAGCCGGGCCCGTTTACGTGAAAATTCATAATTTCAAGACCTGACCCACAACGCCTGAACTCCGGGACCCATCCACGCCAACCTGTATCCCTCCTCAAGGATGCGTAAATTATAATGATTTACCATTGACAATGCTCCGCTGTATAGTATATTTTTTATCCTGTGCGGAATCTGGTTTTTTTACTGAAAATGCTTGGCAAAGTTGCTGCATAAATATTGATTGTTCAGCTTTGAAATTAGGAGAAGATTCATGAGAAGTCGTACCTTTGACGTAGGTTGAATTTGTTCAATATAATCCTGCCCGAAACCGGGCACGCGGTTGGCTTTCCCGCGACGCGCTCCCCGGGGTTTTTCTACAAGGCCGAAAGGATCGGCGGATAGAGCCGGTCTCAGCCCTTACTTTTTCCTTGATCCTGATGCCCTTCCTTGGACACAGGCTCGATCCGGAAGACATCTTTAGTCTCGCCGGTCACCGGCGGCGTGTAATCGTTACGAAGGACAAGGCACTTCTTCGGGCAGATATCCGCGCAGAGACTGCAGACGATGCACTTCAGGCGGTCGATCTCCCAGGTCTTCCCTTCGCGGTCCACTGCGATGGCCCCGGCCGGGCACTTCTTCGCGCACAGGCCGCAGAGAACGCATTTCGACGGATCGATCTCGACCGGCCCCCGGGTGCCGCCGAAAAACGTTGGTTTCCTTGCGGGGTACATCTTGCACGCGGAGCCCCCCAGGAGGCTCTTCATAACGGTCTTCGTCATTTTTACTATCGGCAGCAAAGGCATGACTTCACCGCTCCGCGCAGCTTATGCAGGGGTCGATTGACAACACTATCACCGGAACGTCCGCGAGCTCGCAGCCGGCCAGCATCTTCACCATGGGGCCGATGTTAGCGAACGTCGGCGTCCTCACCCTGAACCGGTCGAGGAACTTTGTTCCGTTGCCCCGGATGTAGTAGATGACCTCGCCGCGCGGCTGCTCCAGCCGGGAAAAATACTCACCCTCGGGGAAGCCCTTCACCTTGACCTCGACGGGCCCACCGGGTATCTTGGCGGCGGCCTGGCGGATCAGGTCGAAAGACTGGTGGACCTCCCGCACGCGCACCATGCACCGGGCGTAGCAGTCACCGGCATCTTCTATGACGGGCTCGAAATCGAGGCCGCCGTAGGCGGCGTACCCCAGTTCACGCGTGTCGCGCGCGATGCCGCTGCCGCGGGCAGTGGGCCCCACGGCGCCGAGCTCCCGGGCCTCTTCCCTGCTCATCACGCCGACGCCGGAAAACCGGTGACGCATCGAGTAGTCGTCCCGGAAGACGGCCGCGATCGAGCGATAGTCCGCCTCGATGTCCTTCATCCGCCCCAGCACGCGCACCAGGGTCTCACCGTCAATATCCCTGCGTGTCCCCCCCACCTTGCAAGCCCCGAAGATGACGCGCCCGCCGGTCGTCTCCTCGGCAATGTCCAGGATCTTTTCCCGCACCCTCCAGGAGTGCGTGAAGAGGCTCTCGAAACCAGCCGCGTCGGCGGCCAGGCCCAGCCATAGCAGGTGGCTGTGTATCCGGGAGAGCTCGCTCCAGATCGTCCGCAGGTACCGTGCACGCTCCGGCACCTCGATCCCCATGATTTCCTCGATGCCCAGGGAGCATCCCAGGCCGTGCATGAAGCTGCATATGCCGCAGATCCGCTCGGCGACGAAGACCATCTCCTGGAAATCCATCTTCTCTACCAGGAGCTCCAGCCCGCGGTGGACAAACCCGAGCGAGGGAATCGCCTCGACCACCCTCTCGTCCTCGATAGCAAGGTCGAGGTGGATCGGCTCCGGGAGCACCGGGTGCTGCGGGCCGAACGGAATGACGGTTCGTTTGCCCATGGGCTATTCCTTCTCCTCATCGCCGGGCCTCGACACGTTGAACGGTGCCTCGACCGCAATGCGGTAAAAGTTGCCTGCGTAGTCGATATTCAGGTTCTTCACCTCTATGCCAAAGAGGTCGTGGATCTCGTTCTCGTAGGTAAATGCACACCAGTAGACCCCCGTTATGCTGGGAATCACCGCCTTATCAGCCGGAACGAGCACCCTGAGGTTCAGAAACCTGTAATCCTTATCGAAAGTGTAATCGACCTGGAACGAGTCGAGCCTCGTGCAGCCTATCTGGACGAGGCGGTATCCCTCCCCGGCGAGCCGGCATACCTTTTCCAGCAGCTCGCCGATGGTAATGCTTATCGTTTCCTGTTTCTCGATCACTTTCGGTCCTTCAGCATATTGCGCTTTTCCTCGAGCATCCCCGCCGCGCGGATCACGCCGTCGATGATCGCCTCGGGTCGCGCGGCGCACCCGGGAACGTACACGTCGACAGGGATGACCGTGTTCACGCCGCCCAGCGCATTATAGCACTCGCGGAAGAAGTTGCCCGTCGCAGCGCAGATGCCCACGGCGATGACCACCTTCGGGTCCGGCATCTGCCGGTAAAGACTCTTCACCACCTCCGCGTTCTGGGTGTTAACGAAACCCGTGATGAGCAGTATGTCCGAGTGCTTGGGATTGCCCGTGTTGATCACGCCGAACCGCTCGATGTCGTACATGGGGGTCAGGCAAGCCAGCACCTCGATATCGCAGCCGTTGCAGCTCGACCCGTCGTAGTGAAACATCCAGGGCGATCTCTTTATAAACGCCATATCTTCACCGTACAAAGATAAAATACATAACGATAAGGTTCACGCCGCCCAGAGCCACTGTGGCCAGCCATGCCGACTTCAGCGTCAGCTGCCACTTGAACCGCGCGTTCGTGTTGTCTATCAGTATCTCCGCGAAATACGTCAGCAGCGCCGCCGCCACCCCGACGGCCGGATTGAACGAGAAGAAAAGATACACGATGCCCAGCAACAGGACGGTCTCGTACCAGTGGGCGATCTCCACCAGAGCCAGCGAGGGGCCGGCGAACTCCGTAGTAAGCCCCTTCACGAGCTCCTGGTGGGCGTGGTGCGAGGTGGAGAGGTCGAAGGGAGACTTCCTGAGCTTGATGGTCAGGACGTAAACCAGGCCGAGGAAGACGCCGGGCAGATACAGGATGAGAATCTTTCCGCTCCCGGCGATCCCCGCGACCTCGAAGCTTCCAGTGACCATGTAGAGGCTGACCGCAGAGATCAGCAGCATGGGCTCGGCCGCCAGCATCTGCAGCAGCTCCCTTGTGGCGCCTATAAAACTGTACGGCGAGTTTGTCGAGTAAGCCGCCACGACCAGGAAAATATCTGCGAGAATGAAAACAAAAATCACCATCAGGAGGTCCTCGCCGAAGAAGAAGAGCGCACCGCTGGCGATAAGAAAAGCCAGGTAGCAGACAAGGTAATAGCCGTGAAAGCGGTTCACCATGAGGTTCTCTTTTTCGAAGAGCTTCAGCACGTCGTAAAACGGCTGGAGAACTGGCGGCCCGTAACGACCCTGCATACGGGCCGTGATGATGCGGTCAAGCCCCGCGAGCAGGCCCCCCAGGATGGGCGCCAGGACGATATACGCGATACTGCGGGTAACAGCGTTCATAATACCGGAATCAGGAGCATGACAGCCATCAGTGCTATCGCCGCGATGTTGGCAGGCGCAAGGATCTTCGCCTCGCCGAAGAAACCCGCCAGGTAATAGCTACCGAGCGACCACTCCCGGTCCTTTCCCAGCGAGCCCATGAACCGGTGAGGGCTGGCCACGTTGGCCCCGCCCAGGTACGGCTCGACGTAATGGAGCCTCTTTCTGTGAACGATGAAGCCGAGCGGGAGCAGCATGATCATGCCCATCAGTATCGACAGCATCAGGATGTGCCCGCGGCTCAGCAGCGGGTCGCTGCCGTACATGGGCTCGATCAGGTATATCCCGATGAGGGGAAACAGCGCGCATACAACGACGGTGAGAGCGGCCAGCGTCGAAAGCGTGCTCCACTCGGCGATGCCGATGTTCTTCTCCACGCTCGACTCCCTGCCGTCAACGCCGACAAGAACGCCCATCCACTTGCTCCAGAAGAAGAGCATTAGAGAACCCCCGAAGATGACCATGAGCGTGAGGACCGGGTTCTTCCCCGCCAGCGCCTCCATCACAGCCCACTTGCTGATCAGCATGCCGAACGGCGCGAGGAACATGCCCGCCATCCCCACGAGCATCATGATCGTCACCCACGGCATCCGCGAAATAAGCCCCCGCATATCCTCGATGTCCCTGCTGCCGATCTGCTGATCGACCGTGCCTACGCACAGGAACATCAGCGCCTTGGACAGGGCGTGGAAGATGACGAGCAGCACCGCCCCCCACAGAGCCAGGTGCGAGCCAACTCCGGCGCAGAGCACGATCAGGCCCAGGTTGCCCACAGTCGAATAGGCGAGCACCCTCTTGGCGTCGCTCTGCGAAATCGCTATCGCGGACCCCGCCAGGAACGTCAGCCCTCCCAGCAAAGCGACAATGTGGCCCGCCGCTGTCCCATGTAGCACCGGGGCGCAACGTATACAGATGTACACACCCGCCTTCACCATGGTGCTTGAGTGCAGCAGGGCCGACGAGGGCGTCGGCGCCACCATCGCCCCCAACAGCCAGCCGGAGAAGGGAAACTGGGCCGCCTTGTTCATGCCGGCGAAGCAGATGAGCACGACGGGCAGCATCACGAGCGCACCGCCCGTTGTCAGCAGCCGGGCGAGCTCGATGGTTCCGCACCAGGTCGCGGCGCACAAGATGGCCCCCGCGAAAGCCAGGCCTCCGAGGAGAAGCATCCACAGTGCCAGGAACGAGTTACGCACCGCCTCCTCCGTCCGGGAGTAGCCGATCATGATAAACGAGCACAGTGTCGTGATCTCCCAGAAAAAGTATATCCACGCGAGGCTGTTGGAGAAGATGATGCCGTACATGGCGAAGAAAAAGAGGAAGATCGCGGCCAGGAACCGGTTGGTGCGGTCGGGTATGCCGGGGTGCTCCTCGTGGTAGCGCCGCATGTAGCCCACCGTGTACAGCGTGATCAGGCCGCCGACGATGCCGATAATCAGGCACATGATAATCGACAGATTATCGATGAAGAGGCAGTCCATGACTTCCGGGATGCGGCCGGTCGCGTCAAACCAGATAACGGCCCCGTACTGTACAACGACCAGGAGCGGAATCCAGTACCGCCTGAAGGGCAGGGTCCGGCACACGAACAGGAACGTCAGCGCCAGTGCGATCTCGCCGCCCGTGACAAGCTTGCTCGCGAAGGGCGAAACGTTGAAATACACCGGCCCGGCGTTGATATAAGCGACGGCGAGGCTGATCGAACCGGCGGCGATCATTCCAACCGAGACGACTACTATGACCTTGCGCATGACGTCCGATTTAAAAAGTAGGAGCGCTATCGCCGGCAGCAGGGGAAATAAAATCAGGAAGATTATCAAGCTCATCGAAATCCCTCGTGCAGCGCCGTTCGAATAAAGTCA
>JAVCDC010000050.1 GCA_030765135.1 Candidatus Tritonobacter lacicola
CTCGGTCTTCGAAACGCCGAATACCTTCTCCGCGGGACATTGGGTCCTGAGATCCCCCTTGCCGGCACCTCTAAAGAAGCTTGCAGGCTCCGTTCTTAGTACGTTACATTTAAATAGCCTGCGGTTGACCCTCAGGATCGGGAACATAGGAATAATTGGACAGAGGCCCTTTTCTTAATCTTCCATGAAAGAGAGTATATCCATTACGGTAATGATGCCCGCATTGAACGAAGAGGCAAATATTAAAAGGGCTGCGTCGGATCTGATCCGTGTGTTTCAAAATACCGGCTATGACTGGGAGATCGTTCTGATCGACGACGGGAGTTCGGATGGTACCGGTAGAATCGTAGACGAGATTGCGGAGGGGGAGTCCAGGGTTAAGGTTATACACCATGTCTGGCCGCGCGGTATCGGATCTTGTTTTCGGGAGGGCATCGAGGAGTCAACCAAGGAGGTGATCACGTGGCTTCCGGGTGATGGCGAGAATGATCCCAGTGAATTACTCAAGTACCTTCCTCTTATCGAGCACGTGGATATCATCATACCCTTCGTCATCAACAAGAGAGTACGACCCCTATCCCGCAGGATACTCTCGGCGATCTATCTTGCCATTATTAATGCCACGTTCGGAACCCGCTTCAATTACACGAACGGGAACATTATTTACCGCAAGAAAATTTTTGATATGATTAAACCACAGTCGAATGGTTTCCTTGTGCACGCCGAGTGTCTGGTGAGAGCCATCAGGGCGGGATTCACTTTCGCTGAGGTGCCGATAACTTTGAAGGAAAGACTAGAGGGTGATTCTAAGGCTTTGCTGATCAATTCGTTTTTCTGTGTGTGCAGGGAATTCATATCGCTTTTCCTGGATATGCAGATAGTAAGCAGGCTTTCTCGGAAAGCCAAACAGTCTCACGGTTTCCGTTAATTCTCCGGTGGTCATACGTTGTGAAGGGGCTCATTCTGACGCTTATATGGTTCGTAATTTTTCTTACGGTTACGATCGTTATCCTGCGGCTCAGAAGACGGAAGAAACCTTTCAAGTTTTTTATGGCCGTTTTTATAGGCACGCTACCTTTGTTTATATTCTCCTATCTGATGACGCCCACGGACCTGTATTTCCTCCCCAGCAGTTTCGTGGAGCCCTGCGCGATCGTTGATTTCCTTTATGGCCTTGTTGTTTATGTTTTGCTTTTCCATAACTTCTGGGATTTTGTGTATGCCGGCCCAATGGGGTTTTCGGCTGGGCTCCTGGTAGAGTTGGAGCGCGTCGGCGGGAGGGGGGGGTCCACGGAGGAGCTGATCGCTTACTTCAGGCGGGATGGCCAGGTTGACAAGATCTTCGGTCGGAGGATTCCCAACCTGCTCCACGGGGGCTACATCGCAATGGATAATGAAGTGGTTCGCCTGACGCGCAAGGGCCGTGTTATGGCGAACCTGACGTGCTTTCTGAAGAGGCTCGTATGTGCCGGAGAGGGGGGGTAGGATGTTTAAAGGGGTCATCATAAGTTGCGCTCTCAGCATCCTCTGGATCTGTATCCAGATCGCGAGATTTCATGTCAGGCGGCCCGAGAAGATGTTCAAATCCCTTGTAATTATATTTGCGATCACCGTGCCCCTTTTCCCGCTGGTCTATTTCCTTACCCCCAGGGACCTCTTTTTTCTTCCCCGGCAGTGTTCTCAGACGACATTTTGGCTTGGCCTCTTCACCGGCCTCCTCGCACATATCCTTTTTTTCTTTGCCTATGTGGAGTTTTTTTACTATGTTGAGCGGTCGGTGACTTTGCGGATACTCGTGGAAATCAGAAAGAGGCCGGAGTGCACACTGGAAGAGGTCCGGGGGATTTACAATATGGAGACGATGGTAGCCGACAGGGTGAACGTAATGAGGGAAAACGGCTTCGTAGAGTTAGAAAGAGGTCTCTGGCAGCTGACCTCCAAGGGAAAGCTCTTTACTCAAACGTTCAGTCTTACTCGCCGCATCCTCAACCTGAGCCCGGGCCAATAGACGCCTCTGAATAGATGGGGTTTTGTCGCTCCGGACCTTAAAGGAATTTGGGAAGGGAAAATAAAGTGGATAATGGGAAGAGAAGAGGAAGTGTTTTGGTAACCGGCGGCGCAGGGTATGTCGGGAGCGTCCTTGTGCCCAAGCTCCTGGAGAGAGGATACAGAGTAAAGGTCATTGACCTTTATATCTACGGCGACGATGTTCTTGATGCCGTGAAAGACGATCCCGATCTTGTCCAGGTCAAAGGTGACATAAGGGATCGCGGCCTCCTCGAGAGGGAGATTCCCGGAGCCGATGCCGTAATCCATCTGGCCTGTATTTCCAACGATCCGAGCTTCGAGCTGGATCCCGTACTGGGGAAGTCGATCAACTACGACGCATTCCCCCCCCTGGTGGAGTTGTCCAAAAAGAGCGGCGTGAAGAGGTTTATCTATGCCTCGACCTCGAGCGTGTACGGCGTGAAGGAGGTGGAGAACGTTACCGAGGACCTCCCCCTGGAGCCGTTAACCGATTACTCCAAATACAAAGCCATGTGCGAGGAGGTCCTTTTGAAGGAGCAGTCGCCCGTGTTTACCACCGTTGTTGTACGTCCCGCGACCGTCTGCGGCTACTCACCGCGCATGCGCCTCGATCTGAGCGTCAATATATTGACCAACCACGCCGTCAATAAGGGCAGCATTACCGTCTTCGGGGGGGAGCAGAAGAGGCCCAATATCCATATCGAGGATATGACCGATTTATACGTGATGCTCCTGGATGCTCCTGATAAGCTGATAGCGGGAAAGACATTCAATGCCGGGTACGAGAATTACAGAATGATCGACATGGCTAAGATGGTGCGTTCCGTCGTGGGGGTGGATGAGGTTTCCATCGAACTGCGGCCGACAGACGACCTGCGGTCATACCGCATCTCATCGAAGAAGATCGCGCGGGAACTTGGCTTCATCGCCAGGCGCACCGTTGAGGATGCCGTGCGGGACATGATCAACGCGTACCGATCGGGAAAGATTGTTGACCCCATGAATAACATCCTGTACTATAATATCAGGGTTATGAAAGCGATAAAGCTCAAGTAGGGGGTTTGCACCTTGGATTTAATATTTCACAAGAACCCTTGCCAAGCGAGATTTATTGCCGTACAAATATTGGGAGTTTTGTAGCAGGTTAAATTGGTAAGGCTACATTCCCGGCAAAACGATAATACGAGGAGATTTAAGTATGTCCGATAGAGTGCTCGATCTTGAAAGGAAAGCCAACTGGTTGAGAAACGAAGTATTGGAGATGACCGTCGCGGCAGGCGCTGGTCACATTGCCCCGTCTTTCTCTTGTGCGGAGATTCTGGTCGCCATTCATTACGGCGGCGTGTTGCGGTTGGACCCCGAAAACCCGAAGTGGGAGGAGAGGGACCGCTTTATCCTGAGCAAGGGGCAATCCGCCGTCGCTCTTTATGCCATTCTCGCCGATCTGGGGTTCTTCCCCGTAGAGGAGCTTCTTACGTTCACGCAGAAAGGGAGTAGGCTAGGGGGGCATACCGAGGACACCATCCCCGGCGTCGAGGCTTTTACGGGATCGCTGGGGCACGGCTTGCCGATAGCCGCGGGTCTGGCCCTGGGAGCAAGGCTGAGGGAAAAGAGATTCCTTACAGTCGCCCTGCTCGGTGATGGTGAGTGTCACGAGGGATCAATATGGGAGGCAGCCATGTTTGCCGGCCAGCACAGGTTGAATAATCTCCTTGCCATCGTGGACCGAAACGGGCAGTCCGCTACGGATTTCACGGGGGACTACCTAACGCTGGAGCCGATGGAGGATAAATGGCGGGCGTTCGGATGGGAGGTGCGCACGGTGGACGGCCACTCGTTCCCGGAATTGATCGAGGCCATGAAGGACGTGCATGACCCATCATACGAGAAGCCGCTCTGTATTGTTGCGGACACCATAAAGGGCAAAGGGGTTTCCTTTATGGAGAGGGAACCTATCTGGCACTACCGCATCCCTGTGGATGAGGAGCTCGATATTGCGAGGAGGGAGCTAAAGTGGGAAAAAAAGTGAAAAAGCAAAAAAGTGATGAAGCCACAAAGCGCTGGGTTTCCGGCATGCGCGATGCCTTCTCTGAAGCGCTTTACGAAATAATCTGCGAGGACGAAAGGGTAATTCTGATCACATCAGATACCGGCGCTGTGTGCCACGATCTGATCAAGGCGAACTTTCCGGGGCGGTATATCAATGTCGGCATAGCGGAGCAGAACATGGTCGGTGTCGCCGCCGGTCTGGCGATGACCGGCTATATCGTGTACATTTATGCTATTGTTCCTTTCGTCACAATGCGGTGCTACGAGCAGATCAGGGTCGACCTTTGCTGCATGGGACACCTGCCCGTGACCGCGGTGGGAGTCGGGGCCGGCTTTGACTACAACACGCTGGGCCCGACCCATCACGGCACCGAGGACCTCTCCCTCATGAGGACGCTTCCCGGGATGACAGTCTTGAGCCCATCCGATAGCGTAATGGCGGCGGCGTTCGCCCGGATCTCGTACGAACTTCCCGGCCCCAAATACATCAGGCTCGACAGGACGGGCCTTCCACTTATCTACGATAAGGATGAAGCCGACTTCTCCGCGGGGTTGACTCACCTCAGGGAGGGGAAGGATGTATGCATCGTTGCCACCGGCCGGATGGTAAAGAGGGCACTGAGTGTCGCGGAAGAGCTCGCCGGGAAATCGGTTTCTGTGTCAGTCGTTGATCTCTACAGGTTAAAGCCCCTTAACAGGGAGCTTCTCCTGGAGATACTGGGCAAGTCGGCCAGGATCGCGACGATCGAGGAGCACTTTATTACCGGCGGCATCGGCAGCCTTGTTGCTGAGCTTATGGCTGAAAATTGTGTATACCTTCCCCTGAAGCGGTTTGGCATACCGGATGATTTTTGCAGGGAGTACGGGCCGCGGGATTACCTCCACTCCCTCTATAAGCTTGACCTCCAAAGCGTTGCCAGGGCCGTTTCGGACTGGGTCAAGGGGTGAGAGTACTTTTTATACTCAAAAATGAAAATTTTCTTGCCCCCGTTGGTCTCTGTGTAATATCCGCCATTGCCGGCCGTGAGGGGCACGAGACCTATATATGCGAGACCCATCAGGATGACCCCGTCGAGTCCGTCGCAAGGTTAAAGCCGGACGTGGTCGCCTACAGCTCTCTAACTGGGGAGGCGAAACACTATCTCGGCATCAACGAGCGGATAAAAAAGGCGTTTCCGGAGGTGTTCACCATCATGGGGGGGCACCATCCCACGTTTTTCCCGGAGATGTTGCGTGAGACCACGCTCGATGCCGTATGTCGCGGCGAGGGTGAGGGGGCGTTTGCCGATCTTCTGAGGGCCCTCTCATCGGGGAAGAGCCCGGAAGGGATACCGAACATCATTCTTCGCGGCAAGGGGGCTGAGTGCGGAATACGCCCCCTGGTGGAGGACCTGGACTCCCTCCCTTTTCCGGACTACGCGCTTCTGTACGACAACACGCCGATGGGAGGCTATCCCCTGAAGAGCGTCATAGTCTCGCGGGGCTGCCCATACAACTGCACCTATTGTTTCAATCGGCGTTGGAGAGAGATTTATAAAGGTCTCGGTAAAATCGTTCGCAGGCATTCGGTGGATTACGTTATCGAGGATATAGAAAGAATCAAAGCAAAGTGGGCGCTCAGCTGCGTTAAGTTCTACGATGATATTTTCTCCTACCGGGCGGACGCTTGGCTGGAGGAGTTCTGCAACAAATACAGGGAGCGGGTCGGTCTGCCCTTCTTTATCCTTACCCGCTGCGATCTCCTCACAGAGGAGATGGTCAAGCTTCTGAAATATGCCGGTTGCCGGACGATCAGCATGTCCATCGAGGCCGGCAACCATGAAATCAGAAATAATATGCTCAAGCGGAATATGACGAACGAGCAGATTATCCGCGCCCACCGTCTCTGTGATAAATACGGCATATACACCTTTACAAACTGTATTATAGGGCTTCCGGGAACGACCTTTGAAAATGACCTCGAATCCCTGGAGCTGTCCCTCGAATGTCGCGTCGACTGGGGCGAGTTTCTCCAGTTTCACCCCTATCCAGGGACAGAGCTGGGTGATCAGACCATCTCCATGGGAATGTATGCGCCCGATTACGAGACCATGCATACGTCCTATCAGTTTATCTCGCCCCTGAACTGCTTCACCAGAGAGGAGAAAAACCTTCAGAGAAACATGGCGCTGCTTGGTCCCGTGGCGCTCGTCGTGCCGCGCTTGAGAAACGTTATCGTGAAACGCCTCCTCCCAATGAGGCCGAAGAGGATCTTCACTTTTTTCTATTTTCTGGCCAAGCACTATACCTTGAGGAGAAAGATCTACACGACCAAGACATCGCTCTGGAACCAGCTAAAGATTTTCATGAGGAGCCTCCGCCAGGACATATTCAGGCACACTTTGGATGCGTAATGATTTTACCTTCGATTCCGAATCCAAGCCCGACCTGTATATGCCCGTGAGAGAATATTCTTGCGGAGAGTTAGAAACACAAAACCGTTTGACTGCATAAATGAGCAACAGGTCAACGTCAGTTCTCATCGGCTTTTTGGTGCTGCTATTTGTTTTATTACGGCTTGCCGTAATAAGCGGGGATCATTGCCACCACATCATCAACCACGAAGTCCTTTACCTCGCTTGCATGGCCAAGGATATGTGCTCGGGGCTCGTCATGCCCATTTCCGAATACATCTACCTCTCCCGGCAGCATGGCCAGCTCTTTATGTGCGCCTTTGCCGCTCCCTTTTACGCTTTAATGGGGGACTCCCATGCTACCCTCCTCTTCGCCGCATTTATGTGGTCCCTCATGACACTCCTGGTCTGGATTTTTTGCCTTTCCAGGATATACGGGAGCGCAAAGGTCACCCTGCTTTTCTGCCTTCTCTATGCGCTCCCGCCGCCCGGCCTGCTCCGTGCCAGCCTAGAATCAAGCGGTCACTATCCCCAACAGGAGGTTCTCCTGGTAATTTCCCTGTTGACGCTCTTTATCGGCCTCCGGGAAAAGCGGGGAGAGGGGGTCGGGGGTGTGGTGCCTTTCTGCGTTCTGGGGTTTCTGTGCGGCTTCGGCATTTACTGGCACCCTTACTTTGTCATCATGCTCACGGTCGTCCTCCTTTATATGCTTATCCTGCGGCCACGCTTTTTCGCCGGGAGGGAGATACTCCTTTTTGGGGTCTTCCTCCTGATGGGATTCTTGCCGAGGATATACTATCACCTCGCCTGCACCTACCTGGGCTACCCGTCGCCGATGGTGGGGGAGAGGTGTAATTTTATCGCTTCGGATGGGCTGAGCCTTTCGTTCTTTACCGGCAGTCTGAAGAGGTGCCTGGATATGGTTCGTATAGGCGTGCCCGGGGCCCTCAACGCGTGGGGGGATTATGTGGACGGCGTTCAAAGCCGGTTTCTCCCCAGAATCAACCTCTACATTTCTCTATTATTGGGCGCATACCTATTGGTGAAGAACCGCCGCTCCTTCCAAGGATTTTTCCGGAGGGAAGCGGCATCGGCCAACACGGATATCTATAGAAATACCTTTCCCCTCATCCTCCCCGTGGTTTACCTTCTTCTCTTGGGGTTCACGGGGATATCCAGGTGGCAGCCTTTCGAGCGACTGCGCATAATGACCTTCTTTTCGTTCTTCACACTCATCAATGCCCTTGCCTTATCCCGCATGTTGGGCGGGCGAAGGGCGTCCCGCGTTTGCGGCTGGTTGATCCTTGCTGTCCTTATAGCCGCGTCCATCGCGGGAGACTGGAAGTTGCTCGCCAGCGAGAAGACTGGTTTGGGAAGGTATAAGCGGGGGACGTACTACCCTGTTCTTGCCTTCAAACTTAAGTACAAGATATTCAACCTCGGACTTAATGCTGAAGACAGCCTCAATGCTGTCCTTCAAAAAAGAGATCCCTTCGACCGGAGAGTACTTACCATTACTCTAGGTGACATGCCGTGGTCTATCCTTGTGTGCCCCCATTTCCCGGGCAATCTTGAAGATAATATAGAAACAGCGAGAACAATCACCTCTCCGTTCCGGAGTTATTTTTGGAGGGGGTTGGGCCGCATATGGATCTATTCTGGGAGGCCGCTTGGGGAGCTTGTGGAATTCTCCAGGGAGCACTTGAGCGACGATGAGATGTCGTCTGTCATCCGCGGCGCAGGCGCTATGAGCGCTTTTGCCAGCGAGCCCTTTATCGATGATTACAAGGAGAGGATCAAGATTCCCCAGCCCCATGCCCAAATAAGGTCGGCCAGGGATATGAAGCGTTTTAGGGGATGGGAAAGCGTGGATGTTGCCCAGGACGTGGCTAATAAGAAGATCGTTATTGATTCCTTACTGGAGGATATCCCTGAGGACTTCAGGGGGGATTTCGTCTCGGGTTTTCTGGACTATTTAGCCTGGAAACACGAGCAGTCTCCGGAGAAATTCCTCGACGCCGTGAAAGCGGCGGGACTTGCGAAAGTTCCTCGATACGAACCGGCCCCCTATTTCTTTCCCCCTATGCTGGAATGCTACCTGTGATTCATCATTACTACCGTTGCTGAGGGAGAGCACCACAATTTCACGTCGGTAGAGGGCCATTTTTTTCTATGTGCCTGTCTACTGTTTGTTCGGAAAGAACAAATGTTGGCCTATAGCCGAGGATGCTCAAAACTGCGCGTTCAAAAAATTAAACGCATTGAGAAGCGACTATCTTGCAAACGATTATTTTCCGGCGACATAATCTTACGGTTTCACCGATGGGCTTTTCGAACCGCTTGAAGTAGTCCTCACCGGGGATGTAGCCTAAGTGGTGAAGGACCTCGGACAGGACCACATAGTCGAAAGAGTCGTTCTTGAAGGGGAGCGATAATCCGTCTCCGCCCGAAACCCTTCCTTGCAGCAGTCCAGAAGGGAGATTTTATCCGCACTCGTCTTTCTCAAGACTGAAGCGAGATATCCCAAACAAAGCGGCAGAGCAACAGTGAAGGCTTTTGAATAGGGATTGACGAGCAGAATTTTCACAACTACTGTATTATAGAAAGATAATGCGGCCAGGGCAAGTTGTAGCCGGACAAGAGTAGGGTATGCGCCGCATATTTTTAAGATAATGATCGGGTTTAACGTGTTTATAACTTACATTCCGCGCTTTCGGGATAGGGTTTTTACGGGATTTTTATAGGCCGCTCGATCAGTATTTCCAGAATTCTTCCTCTCTGATATCCATGAGTTCTAACACCTGCCGGTGCGTGTGGTTCAACTGGTCTCGGTACTCCTCCAGCAAGTGGCCGTTCTGAGTAATCCTGTAAGTGCAAAGCCCTTCGAAAGTCTTCAGGATTTGAGAGGTCGTCGGGTGCGGCGCGTCACGTTCTTCCGGGTAGAGCTTTAGCGGCTTAAGTTTCCGCTCCTTGATCCGACACCTCACCAGTCGCTCAATTATTGCCTGTACCATCAAGGATAGGAAAAATACGAACATATTCGCCTCAACCCGGTCAATTCGTTTGAACAACAAAGGCGCTGCTCGATGAATGCTCTTGAACTGACTGAACCGTTTCTCAGGCCGGGGCTGATATTTGTATATTTTTAACACATCTCTGGGGTGTATCTTGGGGTCTGTACATATCAGGGCCAAGGAGCCTCTGGGGGGATACCATGTACCAGTGCGTTCCCTGTCGCGGATTGAGTTGAACTTGAAAAACGATGTGAATAAAGGCAATATATTTTCAGTATGAAAATTTCCTTAAAGGTTTTTCTCACAAACGCGGTAGGGGCTCTTATCCTGATCTGGATGATTGATTTTTCGTTCCTTATCTATCGTAATCCGGATCTGTCAGGTTGTTCAGGAAGTTTCAGTGTTCTTCTTCTTCAATCTTTCTCCGTTTTCGTTTTAACCGGTTGTCTTTTAGGCGTAACGGAGTTCTTTTTATGCCGGCTGAGCCACGGCGCAGCCCACATCCTGGCGGGGGCGGGAAGGCGGGCCGGCACAGAGAAACGGGTGCTCACCCTCCAGGCCGCAATTTTAACGGCTATTCTCTCTCCCATCATCGGTTACGTCTCTTATCGGCTTTTCCATGGAGCCGGCATCTCCAGAAGCCAGATAGCTACTGCGGGTCCCTACTTGACGGGCTTTATCCTGGCCTTTTCGGCTTTCTTTGCACTGCGTTTCATTCTCGCCGAGGCGGATAAGTCCCGGCGGCGAATAGAATTATCGGGCATGAAGCGCGTTTGGATACTGATTTTGTCGGGGGGTCTGATTCTTTTCTTTTACTGGGTGGATGCCTGCATCTATGTCCGGCTTTACGGGTATATCCATAACGTTCTCACGAGCCTGGCCGTGGCTTCCAGCCAGATTTTCCTGGCGGGCTTATTATGCCGCCGAGGCCGGAGAATCCTCGGAGCAGCCTGTTTCCCTTTTGAGAAATGGAGGGCGCCTCTTTCTATATTGGTTGTAATCGTCCTCTTTCTCATTGCTGCCAACTTTTCGAACCGATACCCGGTAGTGCGCCATGCCGTCTTCGAGAAAATGGTTGTCGAATCAAAGTTCCTTGCCCTCCTATCCCGCGTGAAACTCTATCCCCGGCCCACGGCTGTCGAGGCAGACACCGAGAAAGCCCGTTTGTTATGGAAGGCGAGGAAATACAATGCGTCTTCTTTCCACGGCATTGCCAAAGGCATGAATGTTCTCTTAATTACCGTCGATACTTTACGCGCCGACCATATAGGAAAGTACGGCGACAGAGAGGCACGGACCCCCGTCATAGATGCTCTGGGCGAGGGCGGGCTCGATTGTTTATGGAATTTTGTCCAGTCGTCGCCGGGAACGTCATACTCCGTGGCAACCATACTTACATCCGACTACATTGAAGATGCTTTCAAGGAACCCGAGCCGTGGACTCGTTCTCTCACGTCCATTCTAAGAGAAAACGGCTATATAACTATTCAGGCTAGTCCGCCCGACTGGGACTTTTCCATGAGCAGCAGCATTAGCTCAGATTTCATGATTTATGCATATAAAAGCTACGCCGAGAGCGTGGCAGAGGGATTCTGGGATGATATGAGCACTGAATACGTCACCCGGGCCGTCTCGGAGGATTTTGGAAAACCCTTTTTTATATGGGTTCACCTTATGTCTCCTCATGCGAGGTTCCGTGGTGTGGTGCCAGGAACGGAACTTCTTGACTACAAGGCTGGAGAAGAGTCTGTTGATGCGGATAGGGTTAATTACCGGAAAGGCATCACTTATGCTGACAGATGCATCGGCCGGATGCTCGAGGCACTTCGGGAAAAGGGTATTCAAGACAGTACCATGGTTGTGGTCACAGCTGATCACGGGGACGGATTCGGAGAGCATGGGTTCCGTTATCACCCGTACAGTGCCTATAATGAACTTACCAGAACCCCCCTTATAATTTCAATTCCCGGGATCGAGGGAACGACCATTTCCAAACCGTCGGGCACTCTGGACATAGGACCGACGATTCTCGATGCGGTGGGGATTACTCCACCCGCAACTTTTTTGGGGAGGAGCCTGCTATCCCAGGTTGCCGGGGACCTGGTCAGCGGGCAAGATTACGTCCTCTGCCGGATCAAGGGGATAGACGCGCTGATCTACGATGGCTTTAAGCTCATCCGCAACCGCCAGGAAGACACGTATGAATTGTATCATCTTCAGGAGGACCCGGAAGAACGGATTAACCTGGCTTCTGTGGAAAACCGTCGGGTTGTAGAGCTAAGCGGGCTTCTCGAGGGTCTCCTGGAAGAGCTTAAGATTCACCGGCAGGACATGGTTAACCTGTGGGAAGGAAAAATCGGGGGCGGAGAGCGCCAGGATTCAATGGAGGACATTCTCGATGCCTTGAACAGTCCTTCCATGGAAGCGCGGAGGAAAGCTATTTGCAAACTGGGTGAAATTGGGGACCGAGGCGCAACGCCCCTTCTCCTGGACGAACTCGGCGATGGCCGCCCGACGGCTATCAGGGTGGCGGCAATTCAGAGCCTTGCCAGGCTACGTGACCCGCGGGCCTTCCCAAAAATGGAAAAAATTTTGGAGGGGGGAGAACCTGTTTTAAGGCGGGAGGCCATTCAGGCCCTTGCCGAGTCCGGGGAAGAGCGGTCGGCCGAAGCCCTTGTTAAACTCCTTGCTCACGAAAAAGATTACAGAACTCTTGGCCTTCTTTACAAAGCCCTGCTGGCTCTAAATCGACCTGAAACGGTCAGGCCCCTCATCGATTACTGGATTGAATTGGATGAGGCACTGAGGGCAAAAGAGAATATTAGATTAGACGAAGAACGAGGCGAAGCAAGAAGATGGGTTTATAACGAGGTTCTCAGGAGCTTTTATCACCACGGGGATGAAAAAACGCTGCGCATGATTCGGGAATGGGAGAAAGAAACGGATAATGCGGATACCTGGAAAAATCTCTGGCTGCTCCTCCTTTCCCTGAAAGACAAAGGTTCCCTGGGCCGGGAAATGGGCCGCGTTACCTATATTGACAACTGGTCGATTTGGAGAGAGGGGGGCGGAATCCCTGCCCCTGCCGCTGCACCTCCGGTCTCCCGGGATGGGCGGAATTTAAAGGAAAGAACCCCCCGGAGACCTCGCGATGGTCGATGGGAAAGGGCTGGTACCGCCCCCCCCGGTTTATATGTTCCCGTTCCAATAGTCGAGCTGGTCGAAGAGTTTAAGGATGTTGCTGCGCCTACAACCGCGAAGCTGAAAGCTAACATCCTCTCCCCGCAGCCTCAAACTTGCCGCATGATTTTCTTCTCCTCGGGCGATCTCAAGCTCTGGTGCAACCAAGAGATCATGTTCGAACAGCCATACCCATACCTGGATGGCCGCTACGCGGATTGTATCGAGTTAAAACTGAAAAAAGGTTTGAATAAAATCGTAGTGGAGACCCGCTGTTCCCATCCCCGGGCGTTGTGGGGCTTTGGGGCCGCTCTGGTTTTCCCGCCACATTCCGAGCCTGCCGTTATCCCGGATTCTCGAGCGGATTCACCGGGGCAGTGAGCAGACCGCCATCGTGGGGAGACCCCGTTTCCAAGTGTTTCAGGTTCCCGGGATTACGAAAAAGCAGTTTTTCAGCGGGAACAGAAATGCGGGGACGCGGAGCCACTCGTAATCCATGACCAGGACGTGCCTGCAGAATGGATGGGTCAGCTCGGAGAGGGAGCGAGTGGTCAGTTCTTGTCTTGCCAACTGCATCTTTCTCAAGTAGGTGGCAAGCGTTTTCTCGGAGAGGACGAAGGTTGGCATGCAACCCATAACTCTCGCCGCCGCGCGCTCCAGCATTTCAACGTACCGTGGCGCGAGAACCGCGTAAACGATAATCTCCCTGCTGCACACCCGCAGCGCTTCCCTAATGAATCTTTCGAACCGCTCGAAGTGGTCCTCGCCTGCGCGTAAGCCGAGGTGGTGGATGATGGCCGAGAGGATCACATAGTCGAAGGCGTTATCCTTGAAGGGGAGCATGAACCTGTCCCCCGCGGCCCTGGCATACCGGTCCTCCTTTCGGGCGAGCATCTCGATGCTGTTATCGATCCCGACGAAGAGCTTCACGTTTCCGGCCGTTCTCTCTCCGAGCACTTCCCCGGGCGTGTGCCCCCCGTTGCCGATGTCCAGTACCTTTAATAAAGTATTCAAAGGGATTGACATATTCAAAGGGATTGACGAGCAGAATTTTCACAACTACTGTATTATAGAAAGATAATGCGGCCAGGGCAAGTTGTAGCCGGACAAGAGTAGGGTATGCGCCGCATATTTTTAAGATAATGATCGGGTTCGATGTGTTTATAAGAGATTTATTGCGGCGTGCTTATCATATAGCTTTTCTCCCGTCGTCGTTTCCCCCGGGCAAGACTCGAATCGGTCCGCGGGGAGATATCTCTTCCCTGCCGCAGTTAACCTGCAGCGCCCGATATTTCATCCTGTTTTCAGTCCTCTGCCTCGCTCTCTTTATAGGGCAAGGACTGCCCGCGGAGGAGAAAACCACCGGGGGCGCGGTTGAAAGAGAACTGCCGGATAAAATCAGGCTTCATTATGAAAGTGCCATGCGGCTGGCAGGAAAATGGGAATACGGCGATGCCGTCAAGGAGCTGGATAAGGCGCTGGAAATGGCCCCCGATTTCAAGCTCGCAGCGATATACAGGGGGCTTTTCGAGCAGAGGGCCGGCCTGGTGCCGCAGGTGAAGGAGCAGGAGGATGCCGTGAAGAGGGGCCCGGATGACGCCAAAGCTCTCTATAATCTGGGCCTTCTCTGGATGAACCTGGGGAATTTCGAGCGGGCCTTCGAGATTCTCCAGAGAGCCTGCCGGATCGATGGAGATTCGGATCCGATTAGAAAGGCATTGGCCGAGGCCTACGACAGAAGACGGCTTTGGAGCGAATTCATCGGGCCGTTCAGGAAAGAGGCGGTTACCAGGGGATATATGGCGGCAGAGGCCGAGGCCGTTCAGGAGAAAGAGAAACCCAGCCTGTTACTGGAAGAGAAGCGCCGGGTGAAAGAGAAGGTGGGTGAGTGGCTAGTGAAAAAGGAGCGGCGCAGAGAGGAAGCTCTCCGGGGAAAGGAGAAAGTTGAAAGGAGAATAGGCCGAAAGGCACCTGAGCCGCCCGACTCTTACCAGTTACTCACGTACGGTATATGCCTGTACAGAGCTGGAGAATACAGGGAAGCATCACTCCAACTCAAAAAGGCCCTGAAGAAGAACCCGTCATTGGAAATGGCCCGCGCCTGGCTGAAGATTATCAGCAAAAGAGAATCTGCAACCGACAATATAAAGACGGCGGAGGAGGATATACGGAATTACTATAAAAAATATGGAGTCACCGAACTGGGGGCCGGGTATTACAGGCTGGGCAAGTTGTTAATGGAGGTAGGGGATTATGATCTGGCATTTGATGAATTCCGTTACGCCTACGAGCTGAATAGAGAGTCCGATTTTTTCAAGAAGGGCATGAACGACGCGTACGATAAGAAGGTGCTATGGAACAAGTACCTGGAAGAGCTGAGAAAAAAGGATAAGACCATGGCCCGGTGGGGAACCCCGGGAGGAATACACATGCACCTCCTGGAGGAGGATAAGCATATCATATACAGCATGAAGCCCAATATCGATACATCGTCGGAGCAGGTCGGTCCCCTTCTGCAAAACTCTGTTGTTTACAAAACCAACTCATTGGGACTCAGAAACGAGGAGATCGACGATCCGAAGAAGCCGGGGGTCTACCGCATACTGGTCCTCGGCGATTCCATCACGTTCGGGGACAATATATCTCGGCAAAAGACGTATCCCAGGCAGCTGGAAAAAATCCTGAACGAGAACCCGCGGCCCGGGGGTATAGAGAGATACGAGGTGATCAACGCCGGGGTGCGGAGCTACAGCACGTATATGGAACTGGGGTACTTCAGGAAAAGGGGTGTTCTGCTCGATCCGGATATGGTTATCGTCGGTTTCTGTTATAACGACGTTGGAATCCCCGATTATTTATACGACAAGCACACGCTGGAGGTCCTGGGCGAGATACCCGGGGGGTCGATCCCGAACCTGGAAAGGATGACATGGTGGAGAGAGTTTTCTCTGACCAAGCAAATCGCCAGGCAGGCGGATATGAGGCGGCTGCGTGCGGAAGAGCATTGCGAGACATTGGTCGAAGCGCTCACGGACTATTTCTCCCCGGAATGGGTATGGTTGAGAAGGCAGCTCGACGGGATAGAACATATCGCGGCGCGCCGGGGTATCAGGATGGTGTTTGTAACGTTCCCTTTGAAATGGCAGCTTGAGGGCGGTAAGGAGTACATCAAGCCTCATGAGCTCATGAGAAAGTACTGCCATTCCAGGGGCATCACAATGGTCGATCTTGGCCCTGTTTATGAAAAGGAAGGCACCGCCGTTATATTCGGAAGCGAAGGGGATAATTTCCTCCATCCTACTGAGCTTGGATACATTATTGCCGCGGAGGAGATATTCAGGGAGATTGGAACCCCGGAGCTTCCGTTGAGAAGGCGTCTCATTGAAAAGGATTGAGGCAGGCTGTCTTCCCGGCCTTTGCCGGGAGCACAAGCGCTCGAGCGTAATCCCGGATTAAATCCTGTGAGTACGCGGCACGCGCGATGATTCTCTCTTGACCTTCCGGGCAGCTTTCCGGAACGTCCTGCGGCGTGCCGTGAGCGAGCGGACCCGCTGGACCCCCCTCCACATCAGCTCGTTGTTGGGGACAAGGCAGCACTCGCTCAGGCATGAGTAACCGAGCCGGGAGAAGTAGTCCATGTTTTGCTCAAGGCTTGTGCTTCTACGGCGGAACTCCGCCATCTCCTCTCCCGCCCAGACCTCCTCGATCATGCGCTTCCCGGGTATCTCGACGAGCGAAGTTCCGTGAGGGCACGGGCTGAGATCGCCTCCCGGGCCCAGCACCAGGTAGTGGTACCCCATCATGCAGCGGTTTATGTGCCTCATGCCCCTGTAGCGGCCTTCTTCGCCGCCCTCCGCCCGGAGCTCGTCAAGGTAGGCGCCTATGTTGTGGTATATCCAGGGCTCGCCCTCCATCTTCCGGGAAAGCTCTTCCAGTTCGGCAATGTGCTTCTCGCGCTGCTCGGGAGTCATCAGGAGAGAGAGGCTCACCTCCGAGGGAATGCAGACCGGCCGGAAGTAAACGGAATCGAAACAGTACTTCCGCACGAAGTCGATCATGGCCTTCTCTTCGCCGCAGTTAAGGGATGACATCACGTTGATTATCTCGAGGTGGAGGGGAAAGCCGGTGTCGTTCCGCTTTTTCCCAGCCAGGTAGGCTAGGGCGGACTCTATCCGGTGAAACGTTTCCGCGGCCCGGCCGGGATGAAGCCTGAGATATGTCTCCGGTGTGGCGGCCCAGAGGCTCAGGCCGAGTTTGTTCAACCCCGCCTCCAGGAGCCGGTCGACCAGGGCGGGGGAGAGCGTGGTGCCGTTGCTGATGATGTAGCTGGACATCCCGAGGCCGTTCACCAGCGAGACCATATCCACGATCTCCGGGTGGAGAAGGGGCTCGCCCTTTCCTATCAGGAAGATACTTCTCGTTCCCATGGCGGCCAGCGTTTCTGCCGCCCTCCGGAACTTATCGAAAGGCATCGTGATCCGGCTCCACCGCTCGTAGTCCGGCATCCGGTGACGTGGGGAATGACACCAGCAGGGGAGGCAGAAGAGGTTGCAGCGGTTCGTGGGGCCCACCTGAACAACGGATGGCCCCTGGTATGCGGCCTCCGCTTCATCGGCGGCACCGAGGAGGTCGCGATGGCTGCGCACCAGTTCCCGGAGCTCCCCTTTCGTCGAGCCGCGAGCGTCAAGGCTGAAAGAAAGCTCGATCTCCTCCCCCTCCTCCAGCACCCGGGGCTCCCTCCTCCATTTGTGCGAATCGAGCCGAAGCCGGCGAGTTCCGCCGCCATCCTGAAGAACCAGCCCGTAATCCCAGCCCCTTCCAGCTACGAGGCGCACCCGTGGAAACCGCGGCGAAAAGCTCAGGCCTTCCACGCTCCTCCCTTCTTTCGCTTTCATCAGGACAAGGATATCTTCCATTGTTTCCTTTGGCGGATCGAAATAACCGGTTGTTTGAAGCTCGAGGAAGTCCTTGTGATACCTTTTGCCGTAAAGGGACGGGTCCAGGAGAGAGGAAGAACGGACGCCATCGGGCCCGATCCTCCAGGCGTCGTAGTCGGGGATGAGGCTCACAGTGAGGCTGATACCGTCCAGTCGTATGCGTTGGTACGATTTTATTGTAATCGCGCCGGCTATCCCTCCAGGTCCTTGCCGGAGCTGTATCTCCAGGCGAAGTCCACCAGCCTTCGCCTTGCCTAAATAGCATTCTTCCCCTCCTTTATTCCAGGAAATCGTCCCGTGGGGGATACTGGCTCCCCCTCCTTCCACGGACACGGTGATTCCGTCCCCGGATGTGAAGCGCCTTTTCCTCCACAGAAGGGCTATTCCTCCTGAGTCTTCTTGTATCCTGAGATCGACCCTGTTCTTCAATTAATCAGCCTTACGCCTCTTCCCGGGGAAGCCATACTTCAATTAAACCGGTCAGCCTTGGTCCGAGCCGCTTTTCAAGATGGCTGAGAAAAGGGTTTCTATATCTCTTGATAAACCGGGGAGGGATCTGCTCTCTCCGAACCACTGTCAATGGGTGCACGTCGTCTGTTTCTCTCCTCGACCCGATAATCCCCAGCTGCCCGAAGATGAGGCAGATAAAGGCGCCGAACTGCAGTGCCTCTTTTCGGCTCAGGTTGCACTGCTGTGCCATGCGCTCGACTATCTCTCTGAGTGTTCTCCGGCCGTTGGCGAGGCGCCAGAAGCGGGGAACGGCTTCCTCGAATCTTGCAAGAGTCTGCGCCTGATTTTTCTCCGGCACGGATGCGCAGAAATCAGACCAGAAGCAATCGTGGAGGGCCCAGAGGGCCAGGGAGAGGTCCAGGTCGCGGGGGCGCCTCACGTTTCGTACGGGAACGTCTTCAAGGAGAGAGTTCGGCACGAAGTTTATCCGGTGATGGTGGTAGTCCTCCCAGCTTTCCGCCAGACACTCCCCAAGGTTCGGGGCATCCTCGAACAGTTGAGTGCCGGGGTGGGCCGTGCACATCTGGCCGATATATAGAGAGAAAGGGAAGTGATGAACCCAGTAATCGGGCATCGGCAGACCCTCGTGGATCTTATCTATGAAGCGTGCCTGGCGGTAGTATCCGGAGATCGTCTCGCCCGGGTTGAAGGCCATGTATGTGAACAATGGGTACATTCCGTTTTCCTTGTGAAGCCTCGCCACTTCAAGGCTGTCCTGAAGACTCTCCTGTTTCCGGATTTCCTTGAAGGTGTCGGGGTTGGCGCTCTCGATGCCGATCTCAAGGCCTATGCAGCCCGCCCTCGCCAGGAGGGGCACCAGGTCGGCGTTTGCAGTGATGTGAGAAGCGCGCGTGAGGCCGGTCCAGCGAACCTCCAGCCCCCTTCTGCATATTCCTTCGCATAGACCCACCACATACGGCCGGTTCAGCATGAGGTTGTCGTCCCAGAAGTGGAACTGCGGTATGCCGTACCGCTTGATAATCTCCTCCATCTCATCCAGGACGCTTTCAGGGCTTCTCCAGCGTGCCCTCCTTCCCCACATGAACGGGGACCCGCAGTAAACGCAATTGTAGGGGCAGCCGCGGGAGCCCACAATGGGAACCCGGTTTCCGCCCACGACGTGAAGGGGCGTGTCGTAGCGCTGCATCTCCATAAGGTCCCACGCCGGGAAGGGAAGGGAATCGAGGTCTTCTATAAACGGCTGGGGCGCTGTTTTTACAACCTCTCCGTTCTCCCGGAATGCAATGCCATTAACTTGGGAAAGCCTTCCTCCTGCCGAAAGACAGCGAAGGAGTTCGAGCATTGTGATCTCCCCCTCATGGAGGACGGCGAAATCGGCGTTCTCAAGCGCCTCTTCCGGGTAGATCGTCGTGTGCACGCCCCCGTGGATAATGGTGCATTCATGGAAGCGATCCTTGAGGCGCCGGGAGAGCTCCGCGGCGAACGGGGCCTGGGCCGTCCAGTATGATATACCCCAGTATGTCCCCGGGCCTCCCATGGCCGAGGCCTCTTCCAGTGTCTCCTCGAGATTCAGGTTGCGTACCTGTGCGTCGAGGATGGCAACGGAGGCGTCCGGGATGTTTTTCCGCAAATACGATGCCAGGTAGCCGAGACCCAGCGGCAGGACCTTCTTGTGCCGCTCGTTAGCCGGCAGTGGAGGCTGAATCAAGACCAATTGGCTGGGCCGCTTTTCCATGGGTTTTATGATGCAAAAAAAATGCTATAAATGAAAAAAATTTAACTCATTTAGTCTGCTGCCTTCGTGTGATCATTCGTGAAATATCAACGACATGATTACTATACCATAAAAGTTAAGGTTCCCAGAAGTTCGGATCGTATCTCTGGGAGGGAATAACAAGGAACCTTCCGGACTGAGGCAGAAATGAAAAAAATGCATTTATCGACCCTGGAGCACGTGTTACACTTCTTGAACCTTATTGCAACAACCAGTTTCATCGAGGGCGGATTGAAAGGAAACTCCTTATTAAGTTAGAGAGAAGCCCGTTCCACCTTTTCGCAGTCTCAGGGGAATGCGATGGTGCTGCTTGAGGAAAAATAAATGGCAAGAGAAAGAAAGCAAAAGCTGAATATCTTTGAGCGAGGCTTCCAGCTTGCATCATTGCTTTTAAGTCGTCACTTCTGGATGCCCTTGGTGAAGTCTCTCGGTCCAGCTATCTCATTGATCCGAGGATGGAAAGTGGAGGGTACCATCTGCCCCGCATGTGGGTTAGCCAAGATGATCCGGGAAGATGGAACTTTTTTTAGATGCAATTACTGCCGCATTCGTAAACGCATTGCCCCCATGTTGCCCGAGTACGATTTCGAATACTGGACGATGGACAAAGGAGAACAGGGCCTCGGTCCCGAGCTAGTGGGGGCGGAATGGGCAGCCTGGGGATCCGGACGTCTTTACCATATGAAAATGCTCGGTGTTATGCAAGCCGGATTGAGATCGATAGAGCTCGGTTGTGCTGAAGGAGCCCTTGTTCGAGCACTTGCAAAGCTGGGACAGGATGCCTGGGGGGAACGACAATGACGCGAAGGTTTTAAATGTTGGAATCCCCCCTTACAACAAGCTTATTGAAGGAGAGGTTTTGAGCCTTCTGCCGAAACACCGCGAAGATTTTGATCTTGTCCATTCCTGGCATCTCATAGAACATTTGCCTGATCCATTTAGCGTGGAACTACCGGCCATGTTGGAATTGCTACGGCCCGGGGGAGCCCTATTGGCACACGTGCCATGCGGAGGCGTTGATGAGGACAATCCAGACCATCTCTGGATTTTTACACCCGAGGCGCTGATCCACACATGGAAGAGATTGGGGTTGAAGGAGATTCAGCTTGTAATTGACGAATATGAGCATGGCCCTGGCCGCTTCAACATGGTTGCTACGATCATCGGGGTTAAGCTGGAAAACCCGAGGAACGTTCCCTGGCCTTTGTAGCGGTGTCGATCCGGCCTGCCGCCGGTCACATGTTCTTTTTCTGCCGCGTATAATTTGAGTCGAGTTTTACAGGACCGGCGCATACTCGTCCCAGAGCTGGCTGATACCGTAGAACATACGGCAGGACTTGCACTGCGGATGCGGGGATTCAGAGAGGAGGGCTTCCCTGAAACGCCTGTAGGGTTCCCCGTTCCACAAGGTAAAAAATGGCTTTTCACAGAGGCTGCCCATGTTGATCTCTCTCGGATCCCAGAAGCGGAAGCATGGCATGAGATACCCCTGCCAGGTAATAACGGGATATGTATATGGCATCATGCACCGGAAGGGCGATCGGTAGAGGAGGTTGCCCAGAGGTGGAGGTTTCTTGATCTCGAAGTTTTCCCTGATCGAGAATTCGTCGAGCTCTTTGAAAACCTCGATTGTTACATCCCTGTTCTCTTCTGAAAAAGGGTCCTCTTCAACCAAGCCGCCGGGAATTTTGTCCGTCTCGCCCGGCTGGCAAGCTAGCTCGAAACGCTGCACCTCGAAATAATCAACGCCAAGCTCCTTGACCATGCGGGCAAGCTCCGGGAAACCCCTTATGTTTGTCATCATTGGTACTGCAAGAACCCAGATAAGAGGTTTTTCTCCTTCCAGTTCGGCCCGTATTCGGACAAGGTCGGCGATATTCCTCACTACCGTCTCAAAATGCGCTCCCGGCCGAACATACTCGAAACCCTTTTTAGTCGGGGCGTCCAGGGAGATCCCGATCGATGTAATCCCCGCACGGATGAGATCGCGAGACATCTCTGGAGTCAGAATTGTCCCGTTGGTGATGATGCTGGGATGCATACCCTTTCGCCGTGCGATGCGGATCATCTCCACTATATCGGGATGCAGAAGGGGCTCGCCGAGGCCGAAGTGGAAGATGCCCAGCGGGATCCGGATCTGGTCCAGGATTTTGGAGTAGAGCTTGATATCCATGTCACCCTGGGGCGTTTTGAAGTAGGTTCGCCCGCACATGATGCAGCGGATGTTGCATCGGTTGGTCGGTTCGATAATGATCATATCCGGGCCCGAAAACCGGAAGGAGAAAAGGCTTTTCTCGTCGAACTTGCGCGCCCACCTGTAGAGCCTCGGGTGGGAAATGGCCCGCCACATCATTTCCATAGCATTTTTCCGGGTATTCAATGTATCTCCTTCAGCATGCCTCCTGATAATATAAGCGTAATGCTATCTCAAACAGCCCTGGGGAGTCAATATGCCTCATTCTCCGGCTCCGTCTCCTATTATCGATTGATTTCCATCTCTCAAGATGATAAGAGAATAGGCTATGAAAATTTTATTGTCCAATCCTCCCTGGAAAGGGGAAGGCTGGTACGGCGTCCGTGCCGGATCCCGATGGCCTTTTACAACAAGGTACGACTTCCACTACCCGGATGGTATCCACTACATGCCGTTCCCCTTTTTTCTGGCTTATGCGGCAGCCCTTCTCGAGAAGGAAAAAGAAGACGTTTTTTTAATCGATGCGGTCGCTGAGCAGTATTCCGAGGAGGAGTTCCTGAATAGGGCTTGCGCTTTCCGGCCGGGCCTGAGTCTTCAGGAGACCTCGACAGCTTCGATAGATGTGGATCTCCGGATGGCTCGCCTGATCAGGGAACGATGCGAAACCCTTGTTGCATTGTGCGGGCCGCATGTAAGTGTCTTCCCACTGGAGATACTCCGGGAAAACCCCTTTGTTGACTTTGTCCTCATCGGGGAGTACGAGTACACCCTGCTCGAGCTGGTTCGGTCTCTTTCATCTGATAAAGGGAGGGAAAAGATAGCCGGCCTTGCCTGGAGAGATAACAAGGGTGAGCCGCAGGTGAATAAAAGAAGGCCGGCAATAGAGGACCTTGACAAGCTCCCGTGGCCCGCCAGGCATTTTCTCCCCATGAAGCGATACATCGATGCTTTCTGCGGCATGCCGCAGCCCATGCTCCAGCTCTATGCCAGCCGGGGGTGCCCCTATCACTGCATCTTCTGCATGTGGCCCGATGTTATGTACGGCGACCATAAATACCGGGTCCGGAATCCCGTGGATGTGGTCGACGAGATCGAACACTGCCTGAATAAATACCGGCTCAAATCATTTTATTTCGATGACGACACCTTCAACATTGGGAAGAAGAGGGTGCTCCAGATTGCTGAAGAGATAAAAAAGAGATCGTTCGGTGTTCCCTGGGCCTGCATGGCCCGGGCCGACACAATGGACGAAGAAATGCTCCGGGCCATGGCTGAATCCGGACTGATCGCCGTGAAGTACGGCGTGGAGTCGGCTTCACAGGAGATACTCGACCGATCGGGCAAAAGGCTGGATCTTTCCAGGGTTAAAGATGCGGTTTCTTTCACGCGAAAGCTCGGACTCAGCTATCACCTCACATTCACCTTCGGCCTGCCTGGAGAGACATGGGATACGATTAAAAAAACAATCGAGTGGGCCAAGGAGCTCGATTCTCCCTCCGTCCAGTTCTCGATCACCACGCCCTTTCCCGGCACCGCTTATTACGAAGAGCTGAGACAAAAAGGGTATATCCTTGCGAAATCCTGGAAGGAGTACGATGGCTCGGGATCCTCCGTAATTAGAACGGAGTCTCTTTCCAGGGAGGACCTCGAGAGAGCGTGCGCTCTCGCTTGCGAGGAATGGGGCAAACACGATAAGGCGCGGCGGAGACCGAAGGTGACCGTGTATGTCCCCTGCTACAACGCGGAAGGGACCCTTGCGAAATGCCTGGAGGCCATAAAGGCCCAGACGTATCCCGTGAACGAGATCCTCGTCGTGAACGACGGCTCAAGAGACGGGACTGTATCCATTGCGCTTTCCTTCGGAGCCAGGGTCCTGGATCAAGGAAAGAATCTCGGCCTTAGCGCGGCCCGGAACCGTGCCGTCGGTGAGGCCGGGAACGAGTTGGTCGCCGCCCTGGACGCCGACTGCGTTGCCAAGCCGGATTGGCTGGAAAAGCTCATGGAGAATTTCGGTGACCCCGCCGTTGTGGGAGCCTGCGGAAAACTGGTGGAGCAAAATCTTTTCACGATGGCGGATGACTGGAGGGCTGTCCACATGCCCCAGCACTGGGGGGATGAGCGGATTGTGAACCCCGATTTTCTCTTCGGCGCGGACCACGTATACAGGAAAAGCACCCTTCTGGAAATCGGGCTTTTCGACGATAGGCACAGGACGAACTTTGAAGACGTGGATATGGGGATACGCCTGTCCGGGGCCGGCAAGAAATTCATATACGATCCCTCTGCGGTTGTTCGCCATCTTAAGATTGATTCGCCCATGAGCGCCATCCGGGCATACTACAGGTGGTATTCGCCTAATTACCCGGAGCCGTATAATCTGGGGGCTCTAGTTCGCCGCTGGAGGGTTTATGCGGGCGACCTTCTCAGGATGATAAAAAAGGATCTGCAAGGCCGCCGGTACTTTTTTTTCAGCATGGACATTCTCCTCTGGCTCTACCGTTCTTGCCTTGATGCAAAGCGCTTTATATTCCATGTGTAAAACCGCAACTGATTGTTTAAAAGCGAAGAAGTAGAGATAGATCATGATTGGTGAAAGCGCGCCGGATATTTCCGTGATTATACCAACTCACAACAGGAGGCATCTTCTCGAGAAGACGCTGAAGAACCTCGAAAAGCAGGAGATCGGGTGCCCCTTCGAGGTCCTCGTGGTTGATGACGGTTCTACTGACGGAACACGTGATGTGGTAAATCGTCTTGCGGGCAAGGTATCTTATCCCCTGATTTATCTCCATCAGGATAAAGGCGGCCCGGCCTCCGCACGGAACATGGGCATCGGCCACGCAGGGGGCCGGCTCATAACTTTCACGGACGACGACTGCATGCCCGAGCCTAAATGGCTCGGTGAGATCTCGGAAGCGTTTCGTGATCCGGCGGTATGGGCCGTCTCCGGGCCCGTATGGAGCGAGATCCCTCCAGGTGTTTTCGTTCACTCCCTTCTTTCCTACTCGATTACGGTTTCTGCAGTCGACCACTTCATGACGAGCAACTTCTCCGTCCGAAGAGATGTCGCGATTAAAATAGGTCTCTTCGATACGCGGTTCCGCGACCCCTGGTTCGAGGACTATGATTTCGCATACCGTATTCGTGCCAGAGGTGGAACGATCGCGATTGTCCCGGGAGCGAGGGTGCACCACCCGGTCCAGTACCAGCCGTTCCTTCGCTACCTCCGGAAGACGCGATTCTCCAGATACTCAGGCCTTATGCAGCTCAAGTACCCCGGGAGGGGCTTCGGGAGAGAGATCCGCGGTAACTTAAAACATGCGGGAAAAATCATGCTTATACTGATTCTCGCGGCGATCCTTCCGGTTCCTTGGACCACACCCGGAACGCGGCTTGCCATCCTCTGGGTGGCTGCCGCCTTCCTTGCGGCAAGGAGACTGCAACCCCTTCTGCGCCAGCTCGGGGAATATAAATTCTCCGTGCGAAAAAGGGACCAGGCGGCATATATACTATTCTCCTGGATGGAGGGTCCGCTTAGGGGACTCTATACACTCCTCGGCCTGTGGCTATTCACTCTGGACGAAGGGAAGAGATTGCTTACGCGGAGCGGAAGGGAGAGCATGATCAGGCTGATAAGGGGCCTGTCTTGATCGAATAATGGGAACGCGAATGAGAACGGGACTGAGCGTGTCGGTTAGTTGCCTGCTCGCCTCCATTTTTTCCGGCCTCCTGTTCTTCGGCGCCGCGGGACATGGCCCGGCGGCGGCCGGGTTTCCTCCCGTACTGGCCCAGGTCCGGGAGATGGACCCGCGGCTCAGGCAGATCATCGATCGCGAGCGGTACGTAAAGAGGGGGTACGTCAAGAGGGACGGAAGGTGGGTCAAGGTCAAGCCGACGCCGAAGGCCCGGCGTCTCGTCGATAAGCTCTCGGACGGCGGCAGGCCGAAGCTGACGGTCCACGTGATAGACGTGGGCCAGGGAGACTCGATCTTGATCCAGACGCCGAACGGCAAGAACATTCTCCTGGATGCCGGTTTCGGGCCGTGCAGCTGGTCGGATTACGACGCGGGAGAGAAACGGGTCCTTCCCTACCTCGAGTATCTCGGCGTGAAGAAGCTGGACGCGGTTATCGTGAGCCATCCCCACAACGACCACGACGGGGGAATCGCCACCGTCCTCCGGAAGATGAAGGTTGACGCGCTGATCGATTCGGGCTACAAGCACACGGCGACGCCTTATTATGACGTTCTCAAACTCGCGAGGGAGAAGGGGCTGAAATACAGCCAGGTGAAGGCCGGCGACAGGCTGAAATTCGACCCGGCGGTCGAGATCGAGGTCCTCAACCCCCCCAATGCCAACGCGTATCAAGGGACGAACTCGGACACGAACAACTCGTCTATCGTCTTAAGGCTTACCTACGGTGAAGTGACTGTTCTCCTGACCGGCGACGCCGAGAAGGCGGCGGAGGAGAAGATGCTGAGAAACCGCTATAACCTCAAGGCGCACATCCTGAAGGTGGGGCACCACGGGAGCAAGACCTCCTCGTCCGAACGTTTCCTGGGGCAGGTCGGTCCGGAGGCGGCCGTCATCAGCTGCGGCCTCAACAACAGGTACGGTCTTCCCAAGGACGAGATACTCAGGAGGTTTGAGCGTAAAAAGGTGAAGATGTACAGGACCGATTTCGATTCCACGGTCGTGGTCACGACTGACGGGCAATTCTATACTATCGAGACTTTTGGAGAGATACCGTCCGAGTACAAGGGGTATACGGTGGGGGATACGGAGAGGAAGAAGTATTACGTGCCCGGGTCGAAATACTACAGCAGGGTGTACCCGGGGAGGAGACGGTATTTCAAGACGGAGAAGGAGGCGAAGGCCGCCGGCTTCGAGAAAAGCAACTACTAAAATTTTTCTCCGAAAAATTTTAGTAGTTAAAAGAAATCAGGTGCATAAAATAATCGCGGTGCCGGGTTCCTTATGGTAGCCTGATACAGTTGTAATAAGGCTCCTGCAAAATAGCAATTTGCTTTAATCAATTGGCGGAAGCAACACAGGAGATGGGTGGCAGGAGAATTAGGAAGGATTTTTTTAGTGGTAGAAGGAGAGAGAAAGCTACCACAGGC
>JAVCDC010000119.1 GCA_030765135.1 Candidatus Tritonobacter lacicola
ATTTCTCAGTTAACATTCCTTAGAAATATTTTTTAGCAAAGGAAGTGATTTCCAGGGTATCTTCTCCCGTTCTGGCTACAAAATCCGCCGTGACCCTGTACCGGTGATCCTCCTCCATCTTCCTGCTCTCGACTACCCGGCAATCGAACTCGAACGGCGCTGAATCCTCCGAAAGAATTATCCTCACCGAAATGAAGGTCGAAAACGGGAGATACGCGCCTGACTCGAAAAAAATGCCCCTTACACTGAGATTCCCGCCTTTGACCCTGTGCTCTTTTCCCTTGATGTGAACATCGAAAAAAGGATCCACAGCGTGAAAGCACCTGAACTCCATCCTCACCCAGTGAGGTATCCTGAGGTACCGTATTTTATGCGTGTAAGATGAAACAACCGATTGCATCACTTTACTCTTTCCCCGTCAGACCTGAGATACTGCCGGGCAAGCTCCCCCTTATAAGGTGTCCTTTATCCTTGCCAGGTATTTCAGCGGGTCTTTCTCGAACTTCGAGGCGCACTCGTGGTCGCAAAAATAGAATAGCCTCGCCTCATACACCCTGCTTATTGGCTCGTAGGCCTTTTTCCCGCACACCGGGCACGGACCCAGGCGATATGTCCCCGCCAGCCGGTTCACGGTCTCCCGCTTTCCGGCGCATGAGACGTCCTCCCCGTAACATAGGGGCACAGACAGCAAACCAATCACCAGTATGATTCCCAGCAGCTTCATTCCAGCCCAGCTTCCCGCAAAGAACATTTCTCCTTTAACGTGAAACACCATTTCCGCGAAAACCTTCCCGAATTTTTATAAAATGGACCCAGGACACCGAAGCTCCCTTACGGTCCAATTGTGAGGCCCTGCATGGAGGCGGGCAGCGATCCTCATGAAAAGGCAGCAGGGTGAACCCCAACTTTTTCCATAGAGGAGCACGCCCGCCTCCATGCGATAATCGGTTTCCATTAAAAAACAGGGCGGATTTAATCCGGGCAACGGCACTAACCGGGGTTTGTAAAGGAAGATGCGCTATCAGCATAAGCTTCCACAGGGAGCCGACCGGCGCAAACGGAGATTTCAGCATCCTCAACGTTACTGCGAACTCCTTCTCCTCGCTCGCCCCGAGCTCCACCTCGCCGGCCAGAGTGATACGGCTGGCCGGCTGCCCGCTCATACCGTCCCCAAGATAATCTCTCGACAAATGGGACTCGCAGGCATCGAAGAACCGGCGGGGCCTAAGGATGCCGTATTCAGCGTATTGTGCGGAACCACGACCGAAATACTCGAGAGGACAATCCATGCCGACCTTGAGCTCGACTTTCTTAATAACAAATCCACCGTGCCAGGCCCTGATCTTTACCTGAATCCGGACCATCTCGCCCGGCTCGGCATGCGATGGCGCCACAATCTCGCACTCCAGACCTCTGGCGGCAATCGCTTCTCTCTTTTTCACTTCTTCAGCAGCCTGCATAACGAACCTTGAAACCATCCTTCATCCACTACAACACCGTATTTTTGAATTTCTTCCCGAAAATATTAAAAAAACGGGAAGAAATTCGCCCGACCAGTGTTATATGTAATGGCAGCAGGTGGTTAAATGGGCATAAGAACCTCGACAACAACCGATCCGGCCCTGGTTAAAAAGGCACAGGGAGGAGATAAGGACGCCTTCGTACAGCTTTACGATATGTATAAGGTGCGGATCATGAACTATGTCTATCGCACTATAGGTGATTACCAGGTAGCCGAGGAGGTAACGCAGGAGACTTTTATCAAAGCCCACCGGCACATCCGGCGTTACCGGCCCACGGGGACCTTCTCGGCATGGCTCTACCGCATCGCTTCAAACCTGTCTAAAAACACCCTCAGGAATTTACACAGGAGAGGCTTTCGAAGAAGCATATCCACCATCGGGGAGGGGCGCGATATATGGGAGGCCGTCGAAAACCACTCCACGCGCCCCGATTACGCGGCACAGCAGAAAGAGCTTTATTCACGGATCCAGAAGGCCCTCGGGAAGATACGAATGCCCCACAGAGAGACACTGATCCTCCACGACATCGAGGGACTCTCATACAGCGATGTGGCAAGGATCACGGGATGCAAAGAGGGGACCGTAGCATCACGTCTCAGCCGGGGAAGAAGGGAATTCAAAAAATTGATGGCGGTACATCAAATAAGAAAAACAGGAGACGAACAATGAAGGGCCATATCCCCGACATACTCCTGGCTCGCTTTGTTGACGGGACGGCATCTCCATCCGATAAGAGGCGTGTTGAGAGCCACATAAAGGCCTGCCCCGACTGCAGGAGGGAGGCAGCTGATGGACGGTCAGCCAGAGATCTTCTTGTACGCGCGGGAAATGTGAGACTGACGCCCTCCTTCGATGAGGCGTTTCTATACCGGCTGCGCCAGGAGGAGATAGGCCGGGAAATCTCCGGCACATCCTTTCTCAACCGCCTGATGGATAGAGTGAGCTTCTCCATTTTCATGGAACCCGTTCGCCTGCGGGTGGCGGCGGTAGCGGCGGCGATTCTCGTCGCGATAGCGGCATCGATTCCCCTTTTGCCCGCAAGGCAGCCGGTCATAGTGGCATCCGCCGGTAAAAGCGAGATTTTCAATGCCGAGGTCGGCCGGTGGGTAAGGGCCGGACTCGATGGCACTGTTAGGAGAGGGGACATCATAAGGGTAAGCGGGAGCGGACACCTCGATATAGCCCTCGGAAATGTTTATACCGTAAGGATCGAAGGTGGAAGCGAGGCCGTGGCAACGCGCCCGAACGCCGGATGGGTACGTCGCAACATGAAGTTCAGCCTCGCGCGCGGTGAGATGCTCGTGGGAACGGGGAAATCCTTCGGGAAGCGGGCTTTCGAGGTCGACACGGCGGCGGCCCTGGCAACCGCCACGGGGACATTCTTCAAGGTCTCTGTCGTAGGCGAGGAAGAAACACTGGTGCAGGTCAAGGAGGGAACCGTGTCGCTGAGAAGCAAGTTCGGCATCGAGACTGAAGAGTCATTGGTGAAAATCAGCCCCGGCAAGAAGTCTGCGGTCATGCCGGGCAGGCTGCCCGAGCCTGCAAGGCCTATGACGGAATACGAGATCCAATCCCTCTCCTCTGCCTACCGAAACATGGGATTCGAGCGCGCCGAGATAGAGACTTCTCCCGATGGAGAAGCCGTCAGCCTCATCCTCCCAAAAGGCCCCGAGAGGGTTGATGAGCTGCTGCGGCCATGTTCAATACTCGTCAAAAACGCGCCGGGCGAAGTAATCCGCCTGATAGAGGAATCTCAGAGGCTGGCTAACAGCCAGGATTATTCCGGCGCCGTCCGGAAGCTCCATGAGGTACTGGCGAGGCACCCGGACCCGAGGTACAACTCCGAGCTAAAGCTCTACCTCGGCGCACAACTCTACAGCCTCCTCCACGAGCCGGACAAAGCCATAGCGGAGTTCGAAGATGTCGCCAAACACGGGAAGAAGGAGTGGAGGAGCCTGGCCCTGGCAGCCATTGCGGAGATTCTTGACAGGTCCGCCAGGGAAAACCGTTCGGAGGCAAAAAAGGTGTTCAAGGAAATTATGAATACATACCCGGATTACCCCGAGTCGCAGCTCGCGAGGCGCAGGCTGAAAAATATGTAATAAAACCTGGATTAAAACCGATAACTATGCTAGTAATTAACCGGAGTCCTTGGGGTATGCTTGTCTTATCGAGCAACCAAGTCAATTATGAGTTATGCCCATAAGACATTAAGAAAACGCCTGCTGCAGGCATGGAGAGCAAGCGTTGTCGCCCTTCTTCCATCCCTCTTCGTCACGGCGCTATCCGGTGCAAGCACGATAAAAATACCGGGCGAGCTCCGCGAATTCCATCACGTGCACGTCATCCAGCCAATAGAGGATAAAACGGTCATCACCGGTAAAGAGCTTAGCTTCAGCCTCAATGTCTCCCGTCATCTTGGGGGGGAAATAGAGTTTTCCTCCAACTTCCTGCCGGAAGGGGCATCCTTCGATCCGGAAAACCTCACTTTCTCCTGGACCCCCTCCTCCCGTGATGAGGGAACGTACTTCGGCGTGCGCTTCAACGCCGTTAACGGGAAAGTCATGGACTCTCAGGCAGTAAAGATAACGGTTGTAAAGGTGGGCGTTGAAGAGAAACTCCAGAAGACTTCCTCCAGAGGAAAGGACACCGGCGGCGGTAGCGGGATAAGCCAGGCGGGACCCAGGACATCTGCTTCCACGCAACAACCCTCATCCGGGAACGAGAAGCCGCAGTCAGGAAAGGCGGCGCAGGAAACCCAGGCGGAGAAACAGAGCGCAAAAGAAGAGCAAATCCAGAAGGAACAAGTAGAACAACAGGAAAACCAGGAGGAGGCCCAAACCGTATCTGAAGACGAGCCGGAGAAGCAGGAAAACGAGTCCGGCGATAGTGCAGGCGCCTCATCGGGAGGAGTACCCCTTTCGAGCGCCACCCTTGACAACAGCCCCTCGCCCAATACTCAATCCGTAGAGCCTTCGCAAACTCCAGCCGCACAGAATACAGAAGACCAGGCGACACCAACAACAACATCAACCCCCACCCAGTACGTATCGCCCACCGCCACACCGACGTCCACCCCGGAGCCATGGTTCAGGGACGTCACCTCCGCCACAGGCGTCGGTGACCTCAACCTCGCATGCTACGATGCAGCCTTTTTCGATTACGATGATGACGGGTATCCCGATCTCTATGTTTCCGGCGGCCGTCTCTACCACAACGAGGGAGGACCTTCTTTCTCCGTGGTAACTTCCCCGGCGCTTCCAGCCGCCATGGAGAAAGTAATAACCGGAGACTGCGACAGCGACGGCGACACGGACCTCTTTCTCGTATCCCTAGAGTCCCCTCCGGCATGCACGAGCCTGAACGCCCTGCTCGAAAACGAAAGCGGCTTATTCACCAACGTGACCGACCATGCGGGCCTGAAATACGGAAACAGCGACCAGCGCGGCGCCGTATTCCTCGATGTCGACGTGGACGGCTACAACGACCTCTTCGTCCTGGCGAACGGCTCAAGCATCCTCTATCGCGGCCGCGGCAACGGCAGCTTCGTGAACATCACTTCGACGCTCGCCCTGGAAGACTGGTCGGGAGCGCGTGACGTTTCCGTCCTGGACTATGACAGCGACGGCCTACCGGACCTGCTCGTCGTTTTCGACGACACCGCGCCTGGAGCGAATAAATGCAGACTGTACAGGAACAACGGGAACCTCGGCTTCAGCGAGGTCTCCTCGGCGGCAGGTCTAAACGCATCCCTTCCCGTAAGGGCTATCGCAATCGGCGACTGCGATGACGACGGCGACCCCGATATCTACCTTGTCCGCTCCGGAGAAAACGCCCTCTACCAGAACGACGGCGGCGTCTTCAGCAAGGTGACGGATAGCGCCGGCGTGGGAGACGCGGGTGACGGCTACGATGCGGCCTGGGGAGACTTCGACAACGACGGCGACCTCGACCTATATGTGGTTAACGACGGCTCGAACCTCCTCTACCGGAACGGTGAAAATGGGACATACGCCGATGTCAGCTCACTCTCCGGCGCGAACGACGCGGGCGACGGGCGGGCGGTCTGTGTGGCCGATTACAACGGTGACGGCTATCTCGACCTCTACGTTGTAAACGAGGCTTCTCCAAACGTGCTCTATAAAAACGTACAGAGCGGAAGTAATTGGATCAAGGTCCGCCTGGAAGGCGGCAATGGCGTATGCGCACCCATCGGTGTACAGATAGACGCAGAAATACCGGACCACAGCCCCATGAGTCGCTGGGTTGGCAATCGCCCCGGAGACGACGCCACAGTCCACTTCGGTCTTGGGTCCAGGGAAACCGTCACATCCCTCAGTATCATATGGCCCCAGGGCCTCACGGTAACATCTATAAATATCGATGCCAATCAGGTCATCTCTCAACAGGCACCCGATACGGCGGTTTACGTCGACGGTTCAGTTCCCGGTCCTGGTGCCGGGACGAAGGACAATCCGTACCCATGTATACAGGATGCGATAGATGCACCTTCTATAAGCGGCATTATCAAGATAGCTTCAGGCAGCTACAATGAGCACCTCTTTCTCAACCCCGGCATTCGCATCTACGGAGGCTACAGCTTTCCGGCATGGGAAAGGGAGGATATCAGCATCAAAACAACCGTCACGGGGGTCGATCCCCTGGATTACTCGATTGACATGTATGATAATTGCGTGGTTGACGGGCTCACCGTGAACGGATTTAACGGCATCTACTGCGGAGGCAAAAAAGGCATCACCATCACCGGCTGCGAGATTACGGTGACCAATGTCGGAATATACACGTGCTTAAGCGACGACCCTCACATCCTTGCAAATATCATATACGACAACTCAAGCAATAATGGGATCGAGATCGTGCAAAACGCCTCCCCTATCATTTACGGCAACCTGATTGGAAGTCACGGCATCTCCTCGGGCATTTGCTGCGGCGATACGAGCACACCGGTTATCATCAACAATACAATCGTTGACAGCGATTGGTGGGGAATACGCTCGGAAGGAGATGCGGAGCCGATGATAGTCAACAACATCATAACTGGAAATGGTATCGCCGGCATACGGTGGAACAGCACCGCACCGTTCGACGCCATCCGGTACAACGACGTCCGGGGCAACGCAGTCGACTACGAGGGAATGCCCGATCCCACAGGCACGAACGGCAACATCTCAAAGGATCCGCAGTACGTCGGCGGAACTCCATTTGACTATGGAATACCGGCCGC
>JAVCDC010000021.1 GCA_030765135.1 Candidatus Tritonobacter lacicola
AAAATGAGGCGAGAAAGACAGATCTCGGAATACCTGCGCAGGAAAATAGTCGACTCCAAGAAAAACGAGCTCGTTCTCCTGAAAAAGGTCGAGGACCTCGTGAAATCCAAAGAACAGCTCGAGGAACAACAGGATTTCACGCTCGACGTCGGTAGCGTTCCCCTCAAAGAGGTTGTCGTAACGGACACCGAGGAAGCACGCCCCCCTCTCACAGGGACGATTCTCGTGGCAACATACGAAGTCGAACCTCCTTTCGTCATCATCAATATAGGCAGCAACGACGGGGTCGCGTTGGGCGACCGGTTTACCGTCAAGAAGGGCAAAAAGAAGGTCGGCTCTATTACCGTATCCAAGCTCTATCCTTTATTGGCGGTTGCCGAGATCGACATGAAAACCAGAAAGAAGATCAAGAAGACCTGGAAAGTCGTCTCTGAATGAAGAGACATTTTCTGTCCACCCCCGTCATTGTAACACTGGCCTGTTTTACGGATGTAATCCTTGTAATACTGGCCGATCTGCTCTCTCTATCCCTCCGCTTCGGCACCGAGATCGACCCGAGGGTAATTTACACGTACTTCCTGATACTGCCGTTCGTCATCATATTGAGAATCAGCCTTTTCTACATCTTCGGCCTGTATGATAAGCCGAAATACAAGACGACATACGATATCGCCATCAATACATTCAAGGCGACGACCATCAGCACCCTGATAATCGTCGTCGTCCTCTACTTTTACCGTCCTCACGGAACGATCTCCGAATTCCCCCGCGTGGCGCTCCCGATCTCATGGCTTCTCACCATGCTCTTCATCATCAGCTGGCGAATAGCGGCGAAGAAACTTATCAATATCCTTATTGGAAAGGACTACTTCGTATCCCACCTCCTCATCGTCGGCACGGACCGCCGCGCCCAGAGGCTTATGATAAAATTAACCAAGGATACTTCCATCAAATATAAGCTCATCGGATTTATTGAGGCGAGCAACGCGCAGTTCCACCAGGTAAATCCATCGATGATCCTGGGAAATATCGAGGACATCCCCTGGATTATCCGCGAGTACCCCATAGACGAGGTAGTGATCGCATCCCCGGACATCCCGCGCGATGCCGTGGCAGAGATCTTCTCTTACTTCCAGGAGACCGACGCCATATTCAAAGCCGTCCCCGACACCTATGAAGCAATAATAGGCAGGATGACCTCCAGCCCCGGGGAGCCCACACCCCTCGTGGGCCTGACATCCCCGACGGAGATGTTCAGGTGGTACCGGGGGTTCAAAAGGATCCTCGATATCATCATCGCCGTGGTTGCGCTCGTCATTTTCTTTCCACTCATGCTGGTTATCGCCGCAACCATAAGGTTAACCTCGCCCGGAATCGCGATATTCAGGCAGAGGCGCGCCGGCACCCATGGAAAAGCATTCACAATGTATAAATTCAGGAGCATGTACATCGCCTCGGAGGAGGACTCCGGGCCGATATGGGCAGGCGAGGACGACCTCAGGATCACACCCCTCGGAAGGCTACTGAGAAAGACACGGATGGACGAGCTGCCGCAGTTCTTCAACGTCCTGAAGAACGATATGAGCGTAGTCGGGCCCCGCCCCGAGAGGCCCCACTTCGTGAAACAGCTTGTACGTCAGATCCCGTTCTACGCCGAGAGGCTCGAGGTCAAGCCGGGAATAACGGGTTGGGCGCAGGTCATGTACAAGTACGCTGCGAGCCTGGAAGCACACAGGGAGAAGCTCCTCTACGATATCTTTTACATAGAAAACATGACGCCGGCCCTCGACTTCCTCATCATCCTGAAAACGCTCTTCGTCGTTTTAAGGGGACGCGGGGCGGCCTAGACGCCGTCGATGACCATTCCGGCAGCCACCAAGGGCTACGTTTCAATCCTAGGCTTTCCCCGCCCTGTCTCCGAGCAGTTTGCGCCTGAGCCCGTTGTAGAGCGAATATCCCAGTGAAGCCTTTGCCAGCTCCCTTCCCATCTGCACGAAGCGCCGAAGAACTATCCTCGAACGACGGCCTTCCAGGACTGCTTCAATATCCCCCCGCCCACGGACCCATATCCTGCACAGGTTGAGCGGATCGCTAAACCGGTTATTGTACGAGATCCTGGAAGTGCACACCGCGCGGTAGCCCGCCCCGGCAGCATACTCCCTGACGCGGCGGCTGTAATATCCGCGCGGCACGGAGAGGAGGTCCACGGGATGCCCCAGGCGCCCGCTAATAATGGAGCGGGACATTCGAAGCTCGCGCCGGAGGTCGGCGCCGCTCATGGCCGGGAGCGGGCGGTGAGAGAGGCCATGAGAGCCTATCTCCATCCCCGCCTTGTCCATTTCAATGATTTGATCCCATGAGAGGTAGCCCTTCTTCCCGACAAGGCCCGCAATCACGAAAAAGGTGGCGGTCATGCCCCTTCCCGCCATAAGCGGAAAAACATTCTCACCATGGCCCGCGTAACCGTCGTCGAACGTCAGCACAAGATGGCGATCGGAAATCGTCCCTTCCCCACTACGCCAGTCCAGGAAGGCGCGCACTGAAACGGTTGACCATCCGCCCCTTTCGATAAGATCGAGATGGCTCTCGAAGTCAGCCTCGGAAATATCGTAGAGGCTTACGGGAGTCGCCACCACATCGTGGTACACAAGAAATGGGAGAAAAGGTAAAACACCCATACTGAACGAATGATTACAATTCAAATAGCTGTTGCTGTTATCACTTAGCCGCGAAGAGCGAGGGAAAACCTCAACCTTCCGGCGCTGGTTCCGGCGTCGGTGTGGAGACAAGGTCCTCATGCTCGAGAACCATCTTTTCCTTGGCGGCCTTTATCACCATCTCGTCAGGAGGAGCATGACTAACTCCGGGGGACCTGAAGACGCTTAAAAGCTGATCGGCGATCAGGTATCCGAGGCACGCCCCCAGGACTACTGTCACGATGATCCACAGGGTTATGTCGCGCCTTTTCTTCAGGGGAGCCCTTTCCACATCGGGAATCCGCTCCTTTACCCGGACCCTTATCTTGACCCGATCAAGATTTTCGTCCATTGAAGCCCGCTTATTCCTCGGCCGGCAGGATCTCGATCTCGCCCACCGTCCAGGGACCGGCGGCCGATGGGTTTGTATACGGCTGCCTCACATAGTCGGTCCCCGCTTTCGTGGGCTGCACCTCGTGAATGACGCCCTCGCTGTCCGTGAACGCCTTTACATACACGGGGTCGGCGCCGGTCCTCTGCGTCGAGAAAAACCCGAGGTCGATATTGTATATTCCGGGGGGCGAGTCCGGAGGAATATATATCTTCAGTGGACCTTCCGAAACAACCTTCCCCGTGGCCCACCTGCTCGTCTCCTTCAGCGGCCGCTTGTCCGCAGTAAAATAGCCGGACCGGTCGCTTATTCGATAGAAGTGAATGAACATGGTTTCATCCCTGGGGAATTTCTGGTGGAGGAGAAAATGCGCCGTGAGGGTGATCGTCGAATCCGCACGCGCCTTCTTGGGCGCGTTCAATCCCTTGAACTCGATAAACGCCCTCGTGAAGCCGACCTCCCCCGTGTCGATGATCCTGATGTCCCCTAGTGTCATCGTGAAATTATTCGCCGGTTTGTAGGTAAAAAAGGAGAGGTTACCTATTCTCTGCAGATCGATAACTTTCCCGACGCTCACCAGGTCAACTTCCACCTTCCCTCCCTTGCCTTCTTCCTCCGTGGCTCTCACCTGATATCTGTTTCCGCCCTTGTCCTTTATCTGGAGCATCACGTTGTACTCAGGGTCGAGCCCTATCTCGTACGACAGACGATCGTATTCCCTCCAGTCGGAGTACTTGGGGTCCGAGTAGTTGAAGAAATCCTGGAGGATCACCGACGGTATAGGATTAGCCTCATCGGAGATATATTCCACGACGCAGGTATTGTTCCTCCGGCTCAGATCGACTCCGCGCGCCTGCCACTTCGCGAGGTCGGCGGCAGAGCTGAAGTCGCTGATGACGAGGTCCGGCAGCTTGACCCCGGTCCGCGGCGGCGCCTTGAACTCGATGTCTCCCACGAGCCAGTTCTTGATATCCGCGTTGGTATATTTCTCCCTCACATATACGCCGTCGTCCCTCCGGTGGAACAACCCGAGCTGTATCTTGTACTTACCGGGCTTGAACTCCCGTGGCGCCTTGAGATTGATGGGGCCCAGCTTTACAGCCTCTCCGACAGCCCACCGCGTTGTCGAGTAGGGTGGGGTAAAATCCGCGTTGATGAGGACCCGTTCCGGATCATCAGGTGAAACGATGTGGAGAAATACCTGCTCTTCTTCCCAGATATTCTGGGTCGGTATAATTGTGGCTGTGAAACGGAAAACAGCGCCTTGCTCGATGGGCTGCGGGAGGTCGATCGAAAAGTTGACAAATGTCAATCGCGGCTCCCCCGGCCGGGTAATGCTCTTGGCATTAGCGCCGTATGGGACCAAAAAGGGACAGAGGATAATTAGAATCAACAATCTCTTCATCGCAGCCTCACCTCATATATTTAGATACTTTAATACGGGACAGTCGCTTCCGTCAACTTATTGTATCAGAAGACCTGGAACCGGCCAACAACATATCCACCTATCCCCGGGTTCGTATAGCGATACTTCGGGAAAGAGCCCGAATAATCATACGCCCCCGGATAGTCTACGCCTCTCTCTCCCATGCCGGGAGATCCGGGATTGAAGAGCCCCATCTCTATGATGTACGTGCCGGGAGGATTATATTCGGGAATATATATCTCGAGAGGGCCGACGGATTCATCCGCCCCGACCGGCCAGAGGCTCGTGCGCATGGGCGGATCATGGTCGGCGTTGATCAAGCCGGCCCTCCCGGAAGTTTCGGCAACGGGCGCCTGGTCCTCGGGGTAGATATGAAGAAACACCCTGTAGTCATCGGGCACGTGCTTCTCCGCACGAAGGTAGCCGTTAAAGGTAAAACTTTTTCCCCTGTACGCGACCGCTGGAACTTCCAGGCGCGAAAACGTTATGAACGGCTTACCAAGAGGATCGCCCTTCCCCTCCAGCTTGATCTCGTCGATGAAGAGCTCGCTCTCGCTCGAAGTTCCGTACACGCGGATAATAACCGAGACTATACGCATCAGGTCGACCGTGCCGGCAAGCCTCTCGAGCTCGATAAAGACACGCTCTTCGGCTCCCGGTTCCAGGTGGAGAGCGTGATGGTACCTCCGCTCCCCGGAGTCCTTGACCTGGAGCTCGATATCGAGCTCTCCGGTCCCACCGTTACTCAGCCAGAGGGTTAACCTTTCAAACGATGACCAATCCTTGACCGAGCCGGGGCCGAAGACGTAATCCTCCAGCTTCGTCCTCGTAGACCCGGCGGCCCCGTCAAAGAGCAGCCTGCCGCCGGAAATGCCCGATTTAAAGTAATCGGCGGATAAAGAAAGCATGCAACCGCTCGATTTCCAGTTCAGGATATCCTTCTGCGTCTCGAAACCGCATATCAGGCCCCTCTCCGATGGGCCCGTTTCGCTGCCCGCCAGGGACATGAGCAGCCTCAACTTCGTCATGAACGCGGCTGGGTTCGTCCAGTAGGTTCCATAACCGAGAATAAATAAAGAGGTTAAAACCAGAAGTAATGCTGCCAATTTAACTAATGTTCTCATTACAGCCACAATATGATGCCAAAGACCCTATGTAACCCGCTGTTAAGATGTCATCTCCGCCTCTCCGCCAGCAACCTGTCGTACAGAGCCTGGACTCTCGTGACCATAACGTCCTCCGAGAAGTTCTCCCGCACCCGCAGACGCCCTCTCTCTCCCATAGAGGCGATCAGACCCGGCGCGCCGATGAGCTTGATTACGGCCGAGCCAAGGGCCGCGACATCCCCGGGCGGCACGATGAAGCCGGTCTCCCCGTCAACGACCAGCTCGGCGTTCCCCCCCACATCGGTAGCTATCACGGGCTTCCCTGCTGCCATCGCCTCGGCAAGAGCAAGGGAGAAGCCCTCATACCTGGATGATGATACCACCACGTCGATATCCGCGAGCCACGCCTCGATGTCCCTCCGGGAGCCGACGAAAAAAACCCTTCCGGCGCATCCCAGCCTCCCGGCAAGCTCTTCCAACTCCCTCCGGAGAGGCCCCTCCCCCAGAATTATGCAGCTCACCTCCCCGTGCAAACGGGCGACCCTAGCGAAAGCGGGAAGGAAAAGATCCAGCGCCTTCTGATGCACAAGCCTTCCTATAACACCGAGAACCAGATTGCCCGGAGGTATCCCCAGAAGCTCTTTTTTTCGTCCCCGGGGAGCCGGCGCGGCGAACCGCTCGAAATCCACGCCGTTATAGATCACCTCGAAAATACCGTTCGCCCTCCTCAGCTTCTCCTGATAATAGCCCCTTACCGCGCCAGAAACGGCGATAACGGCATCCGTCCATCGCAAAAGAAACCTGTCTATGGCGAAGTGAAAACAGCTCTTCCACGGATCGACGCTCTGCTCGTGGACGACTGCGATCTTGCTGCCGGCCGCCCTTGCGGACACGCGCCCCCACATGTTGGCCGAAAACAGGTGAGTGTGAACGATTGACACATCCCTCTCTTTGATCAGCCTCACGATACGCGGCACAACGGTAAAGTCCAGGGCATGCCTCTTCCCCAGCCGCACGACTTCCACTCCCCCGGCGGCCAGGTCCGCCTCGAAGGGCCCTCCGCACGTGAGCACTCCGACCAGCGGAGAAAAACGGTCCCGATCGATCTTCGTGCATAGGCGAACGAGTACCCTCTCGGCGCCGCCAAGCTTCAACCCGTAAATCAAATGGAGGACAGTTGTTTTTTTCATAAGTTTTCCGGCGAGAAAAGAAACAACCGGATATGTGCAGGATCTGACGTAACTAAGTGCTCCTCAAATTACATAGACAGCCTCTACTACCACAGCTACCATTAATAGATTACACTCGCTTTTGATACGGGGGCAAGGAAAGAACCTCACAGTAAATGAACGGGAACACTCAGTGAAAAACTACTCCAAGCGAATTATAGCAATGGTCCTCAGCATGGTTATCTTCTTCGGTGCGCTCGAGACAGCAGCCCGAATTCTCGGCTTTCACCTCAAGAAGGCACAATGGTCCTCCGACCGCTATGTAAGCCATGAGCACATGGGACACATTTTCAAGCCCGACTTCCAGGGATGGATGTACAAAAAAATAGCGACCGGCTTCAAGAAAGTTCCCGTCAATATCAACTCGTGGGGACTGAGGGATGACGAATTCCCTCTCGAAAAGCCCGAAGGCGAATTCAGGATCCTATGCCTGGGTGACTCCTTCACGTTCGGTTACCTTCTCCCCATCGAAAAGAGCTATCCCTTTAAGCTCGAGCAGTGCTTCGCCATAAAAATGCCTGACATACGTGTGCAGGTCATCAATGCAGGTATACCGGCCTATGAAATCAACCGTGAGCTGGCACTCCTCAAAGAGCTGGGCATCAAGTTTTCCCCGGACCTGGTGATACTACAGTTCCAGATAATGGACCCCTATGGGGCGATCGAGTATGCCCACTGGAAACGCACAGGGGTTCTAGGAGAAGAGGATAACGCCGGCCAAAAGCTATGGCTCCCAAAGCTCGACTTGAGCGCCACCACGGAATTGCTAAGGTTCCTCAGCTATGAAGTAATACGTCTCCTCGACCTGAAGAAAACGCCGAAGGGAGCTCTCCATGCGAAAGTCTATACCCCGCGTGACAACAAAGCCTGGGAGCTGTATAAGCAAGTCCTTACGAAGATGGTGGAGTTCACCCGCGAACAAAAGATACCAATTATCCTCCTGGTCCTCCCCGATAAGATTCAGCTCTACAGCGGATCGAACAAGCCACAGCGAATACTAAAGCAGTACTGTGCAGAGCAGGGGATCCCTGTTATAGACATTCTTCCCGAGCTTAAAAAGGTGAGAAATCACAGGATCGACATCGTTCAAGATCGACACTTCAACGGCCTTGCGTATAACATTATCGCACAGGAACTTTTCAAGTACATAACATCACAGTACCTGAAGGAAGGTCCAACCTCTCCGCGGGGAAAGGCACTGAAATTGGGATATTAACTCCCGCTCGGCGCCGCCAAGCTTCAGCCCGTAAATCAAATACAGGATGATGTTCTTCCCCATACTCGCTTCAGCAGCTCCGGATGCACCGACCTGACTGCCGTCAGCTCAATCAAAAAAAACCTCCATGAGGCGTGCGACGTTCTTCCGAACATCGTGTCTTTTCATTATAATCTCCCTGCCGCGCCGCGCCAGCCCGGGGCGGAGGGATGTTTCCCGGGAAATGCGAACAACGGCTTCCGCGATACCACGCGCATCCGCCGGATCGACGAGGAGGCCTGTCTCCCCATCGACGACGAGCTCGGGAATACCCGATACTCTCGTTGCGACCACGGGTATCCCCATGGCCATTGCCTCCATCAGGACAACGGGGATGCCGTCCAGGATCTCCACATCGGAGGCGAGGACGCTGGGACAGACGAAAATATCCGCTTCCCGGAGAAGCTTCATTACTCCCTCCCTCATGAGGGCCCCCTCCATGACTACTGAACCCCGCAGGTCCAGCCTGTCGATAAGACCATTTAGCGCGCCCCCCTCCGGCCCCTCGCCGACTATGTGACATCGGAACCGGATCGCGGCCCGGCGCAGATACGGGCAGGCCTCGATCAAATATCCGAATCCTTTTTTCGGGAAGAGCCTTCCCACGGCGACAATATCCAGTGATCCGCCGCCGGCTCTTTCTTCGCCGGGAGCGAAGACACCGGTATCTATGGAGGCGCCGAGGACCTCTATCTTCCGGGGCGGGAGTTCAGGAAACCGTTCCAGGATGAACTGCTTGTTGAAACGCGAAATTGTGAACGTGTGCTTTGCCAACTCGATCTTCCTGCCGACCATCGTATGATCGACATAGAGGTCGTGGGCATGCGACATGAACGTGTATGTTATGCCGAGCAAACGCGCGGTTATCATGGCCGCCGTCGCGGGGTAGTTCGCGAAGTGAGCATGAACGTGGTCTATACCCCTCTTTCCGGCGAAGTACGCGAAGTGGACAGACTTGGGCCAGATGGCGAGGTTCTTGAGCAGGAGGCGCGGCGAGCGGATGAAACCGGTGATTATCTCCCGCAGGAGCCCGATGTACGGCCCGGGCCTCTTGAAAAGAAAATACAGGTTGGCGAAGAGCAGACTGCCCGATAAGAGAAAAGGAGAGTAAAAGGTGTGAGCCAGCAGCGGCCTTGCTTCGTCCTGGACCAGCTTCTCGCGCGGCCCGCGCAGGCTGAATATAGTGACATCCACCCCCCTCCTCCCCAGCTCAACCAGCTCGGACAGGACGAACGTCTCCGAGTAACACGGGAAATTAGATACGACATACGCTACGGATCTTCTCTTCAGCTCCACGAAACCTTACCTCCAGCCAGTGCGAACTTTACCGACCCGACCAGTCCGGCCAAAAGGCCGGAGCAGATATAATAAGGCATAACGGCGAAGCGAGGGAGAACCCTCTTCCTGCCTAGAAGCCCCCCGAGAACGGCAAGACACAGGAACGCCAGCAGGGCGATCCTGAAAAAAGAGTAAAAGGATGCCTGGCCGATAAACGGTATCACCACGGCAATGAGGGCGAAGAAAGGGAGAAGCGCTCTAAATACCTTGTGGGACAGGAACTGCCAGAACACGAGGCTGTAGCGCGGGGAGAACAGCCTTCTCATGGCGAATATCTGCTGCCAGTTGCCGGCGGCGACGCGTACCCTCCTGGCAAATGAGCCGAAATCCGCGTCGCTGTCCACCACGACGGCCCGCTTATCCAGTACGACCCTGAAACCCCGGGCTGCGACCGCTGCCGGAATCAGGAAATCGTCGTTGATCAGCCCAGGCGAGAGCGAAACGTACAGCTCCTTTCGAATGGCGTAAAGCGCTCCCGTGGCTCCCAGGATCGTGCCCAGCCGGCTCGCGGCCTCCTTTACCCTGAACTCGTAATTCCAGTAAGATCGCTCGCCCCTCCCCCGGGGAGTCCGATCGTCGAAGCCGAACATGTATATGCCGCACACCCCGCCCACGTCCGGGTCGTCAAAATTCTCTACCATTCGTCTCAGCGCCTGCGGCTCGATCATGCCGCTGGCATCGGTGAAGAGTATCACCTCGCCCTTTGCCGAGGGCAGCACATCGTTGAAGAGGGCGATCTTCCCCCGCCTTTTGCCGAAGGCGACGACGCGGACGCCGGCGCCCTCGAACCGGCGGGCCTTCAGGACCGTCCCGTCCGCGGAACCGTCCGAGGCCACCACTATCTCCAGCCTATCCCGTGGATAATCGAGCGCCAGGGTGTTCCGTAACTTCCGCCCGATAATTTCGGCCTCGTTGTACGCCGGTATTATGACGGTTACGCGGGGCAGCGACCCTCCGCGCCTGACAGGGCGGGGAAATAAGCGGGATAGAACGGTGAGGAGGAGCGGGTAGCCGAAAAACGTATAGCCCAGCAGAAGCAGGGAAAAGATAAATATGTAGTCGAGTATGTTCATAGTATCAATACCATATTATTCGCAATCTTACTCTTAATCGTAATCTTAATCGTAATCGATGCTCTCAATATAAGGATTACGAGTACGATTTATTGGCCTCAGTTATCGTTACCTCTCTGACATAAAATTAAAGCTGTACACCGAGCCATCAAAGACCCCTATTCTACTCAACTAGGAAGATCGGCGTATCTCCCCAATGCTTCTCCCATCGTCTCGAACTCGAAGTCGCCCAGGAGGCGGCACAACCTGGCCCGGCTCCTGCCGATGTTAACATAGTGCCTGAAACGGTTGATTGCCCCGATCCCCCGCACCCGGGGAATTCCCTCGTCGAACTCCCACGGGTGAAGGTAAACGACGGCGGGATGGCCTGCGGCGTTTATCCTGCGTAACGAGAGCCTTGTGAAGAAATAGGGAAAAAGGCGAAAGTATCCCCCTCCGCCGACGGGGAGGTTCGCCGGGCCCAGTTTCACCGTCGAGAGTGGGAACTCTACCAGGCGCCTGCTCCCTTTTCTGAGGATAACGTAAGGGTGCCGCGGCGAATCGACTATGCCGTAACGGTGGTGACGGATCGGGAATACGGAAGAATCGTAGAGTATACCGTTATCCAGGAGGACATCGAGCGCCCACCTGGACTCATCCGTTATCGAGAAGCAAGCCGCCCGGTGACCAACAACGTCGCCGCCGTCCGCCTCCCCGATCGCCTCGATAGACCGCCTCAGGTCCATGGCAAACTCCTCTTTCTCCTGCTCGTAAATGAGACTGTGGGAATAGCCGTGCGTCGCGATCTCGTGCCCCCTCCCGCGTATCATACGGACGGCCCCGGGACGCCTTTCGGCGAGCCAGCCAAGGATGAAAAAAGTCGCACACACACCGTTCTTCTCCAGGAGATCAAGTATGAAAGAGAGCGGTTCGTCCAGCCTCGATGGAAAAGACTCCCACTCATCGAAACGAATCGCCGCCTTGAGGTTCGCTACCTGGAACCACTCCTCCACATCAAACGTGAGAATGTTCTTCATATAAATTTGCTCACTTCGTCCTTCGACAAGCTCAGGACTTCGTTCTCAAATTTATTAATAATCAGTTCAATCCGTATAATCAGCGGTTTGTTTTTTTGATTCTTGTTTTGCCCGGACAATGTATAGGTTGCCGACGCTCTTGAAGTCGACGATATCAAGACCGGCATCCGCAAAGAGCTTCTCGACCTCCTTCCTCGAGAAAAACCTGACCGGGCATCCGCAGATCTTCAACCTGATCTTTCTTACGGCGGCCCGTAAGTTTTTCCTGGGGAACGAGGCAACAACGAGACCGCCCGTCACGCGTCCCATCCTCTTCAGTATGGGGAGGGGCTCAAATATGTAGTCGAAGAGCCCTATTGCGATCGACATGTCGTATCTGTCATCAGGTGATACGCTGAAGATGTCGCCCACCCTGAATGTGCACCGCTCGCCGACGCCGGCTGCCGACGCCTCCTCACCGGCCATATCTATCATGCGGGGAGCGGTATCGATACCTGTAACACGGGCGGAAGTCCTCTCGGCCAGCGGGATAGCTATCCGCCCCGACCCGCAGCCGACGTCGAGTATGCGGCCCGCACCTGTCTCAGAAGCCGTGCGCAGAACTATGTTCATTCTCTCGATCATGTCCCAGCGAAGCAGCCGGTCGAGCAGCCGTCCGGGGAGGGATTTCTCCCCGGAATAGATAGCGTCGAACTCCCGCGCCTTCCTGTCGAAATAGCCCGTCACGGAATCCTCCTCCTTCAGGGCCCTCCGGTAAACTTCCGCTGTATTCCGTACCATCCTGTTCAGATCGAATGACTCCTCCGCAATCCGCCGGGATTCATCTCCGAACCGGCGCGCCAGGTCATCGTTACCGAGCAGGTCCATTATCTTCCCCGCCAGGGCCCCGTGGTCGCCGACGGGAAAGAGGTACCCGTTACGCCCATCCGACACAACCTCCCTGTTCGCGCCTATGTCCGAGGCGATAACGGGAAGTGACATGGCCATCGCCTCCAGGAGCGTGTTGCTCATACCCTCGGACTCGGAGGGCAGGACCAGCAAATCCATCGCCGAGTAAACACGGGGCATATCCGGCTGGAAATCAACGAATATGACCCTGGAGGCTATGCCCAGCTCCTCCGCCCTGGCGCGAAGTTTCTGCCCCATGGCAGGATCAATATGCGGGAGAGCCGAGCCGACAACGAGAAACCGCGCCGCTGGAAAAGCCGCCGAAACTTCACGGGCCGCATCGAGGAAAACATCAACCCTCTTTACGGGGATGAGGCTCCCCGCATACCCGACCACCCTGTCCTCAGGGGAGAAACCGAGTCTTCTCCTGAAAGCCGACTGCGAGGGCCGTCTTCGAAAGCGCTCCAGGTCCACGCCGTTTTCAATCACAATAACCTTTCCCCCATCGATCCCCCCGTCCCCCGGGAACCTCTTCTTCATGGCCTCCGAGTTGGCGATAAAAAGCGTGGTCCACCTGTTGGCCAGGCGGGTGAAGAAGCGGTGGCGAAGCTTCCTGAAGCCCACCGCTTCACCCCTCACACCGCAGGCGATCACGGGCACGCCGGCGATGCGCGCCGCAAGCGTCCCGAATATCCTGCTGGACAGGAGAAAGCTCTGGACTATTGCTGTCTTCTCCCTTCTTAAAAGGCGAGACAGCCTCAGGAGGGCGAGAAACGATTTCAAGCCGTACAGCCTGCTCAGGCCCAGGGCGGTAACCCGGACGCCCTTTCTCTCCAGTTCCTCTCCCAGCACCCCCTTCTCCTCCAGGCACAGCACCCGGACGTCAAAGCTATCGGATGGAAGATTCAGCGCGAGCTTTAACACATGGCCCTGCGATCCACCGAAGGACATGGAATCTATGATGAGCACAACTCCCGTCATGGTCGAGAGAGTATATCATAAATAGAAAAAGATCCTAATCCGGGGAGGGAAAGGGTTTGGGGCAAAGGCTATATCTGCAGGCAGCCTTCTCTGGCAGCGGTGACCGGCAGGAGAAACCCGAACTGGATTAATGGTATTCGTATTTGCCGGGTCTATCTCGCCTGTAAGCATTCCGGCGGCCGGTTCTCCATATGGTCCTGTCGCCCCATGTGCTTCGATAGTTATTAAAATCCCTGCTTGTAAAACGATAAAGGTCGGCGCCGGTGATGGTATACGCCTGCCTGCTGTTGGAGTTGTAGTAGCTGCTCCTGTTATTGGATCTCCATACAGGTTGGCGCATCGACACACTCTCTCTCTGGACCGGCTTGCGCATCGCAACTGGCCTGCCCTGTATCGGGCCCGGCATACTGGCTTGCCTGCCTATGATAGGCCCCCGCAGAGGGCCTCCCGAGGAGTCCCCGTGAAGCGCCATCAGGACAACGGCAACTATCGAGATAATAAACAGGTTATTCATTCAATCATAATGTATCACGGCAGGCCGCGCCTGTCAAGCAGGGATTTTGCGTTTGTCCAAACTATTTAGAAATGTCCCCTTCTAAACTATTTAGAAGTGTCCCCCTGAAAGCAAAATCAAAGAAAGGTTGTTTATGTGCATCTAACAGGCTGAGTGAAGCTCTCAGAAGGCTCTCTG
>JAVCDC010000140.1 GCA_030765135.1 Candidatus Tritonobacter lacicola
GTTCACGGGATGATGAAAACAATCCCTTATTACCCGGGATGCACCTTGAAGACAACCGCGAAGGGCTTCGAGGAGACCGCCATCGCCGTCTGCGGCGCCCTCGGCATAGAACTCAAGGAGATGGAGAGCTGGTACTGCTGCGGGACGGTCCACAGCCTCGCCTTCGACGACCTCATTCACCATCTCGCCCCTATTAGAAACCTCCTGCGCGTCAAGGCCGCCGGCAATAACAGGGTCCTCACACTTTGCTCCATGTGTTTTAACACCCTCAAGCGCGCCGACGCGATAATCGCCGAGGACGCCGATAAGCGCCGGAAGATACAGAGCATCATGGACAGGGAGGAGATAACCTACGACGGCGGAGAGGTCTCGGTCATCCACCTGCTGGAGCTCCTGCGGGACGAGGTCGGCTTCGATGCCGTTAAGGAAAAGGTGACAACAGGGTTAAAAGGTCTCAAGGTGGCCCCGTATTACGGCTGCATGCTTCTCCGGCCGAAAGAGATCGGACTCGACGACAGCGAGAACCCCGTCGTCTTCGAGGACCTTCTGCGGGCCCTCGGGGCGGAGGCTATCGACTTTCCATGGAAGGCGGAATGCTGCGGTTCTTACCTGACGGTGGACAATGCCGACATAGTGGCAATCAGGACGAGGGAGATCATCAACTCAGCCGCCAGGCGGGGCGCAGAGGCCCTTGCGACAAGCTGTCCCCTTTGTTTCTTCAACCTGGACAAGCGCCAGGAGCTCGCCGGCGATACACGGATGCCTGTCTTTTACTTCACCGAGCTCATGGCAATCGCATTCGGCCTGGACGCGGAGCGGTACGACCTGCACTACGTCGACCCCCGCCCTCTCCTGAAACAATTTTTCCGGAGGAAAAATTGAAAAGGATAGGGGTATTCGTCTGCCACTGCGGAATCAACATAGCCGCGACGGTCGACATAGAACGCGTCGTCAAGGAGATATCAAGCTATCCCGGCGTGGTGTACGCTTCCGACTACAAGTACATGTGCTCGGAGCCGGGCCAGAGCCTTCTCACCGACAAGATTAAATCCGAAAAGCTCGATGGCGTCGTCGTGGCTGCTTGCTCTCCCACGATGCACGAGACTACCTTCAGATTGGCCTCGTCGAAGGCAGGCCTCAACCCCTATCTCTGCGAGAGCGCCAACATCAGGGAGCAGGACAGCTGGGTGCATAATGATATCGATGCCGCGACTGAAAAAGCCATCCAGATCATCTCATCCATCATCGAGAAAGTTCGCGGCGACGAGCCACTGGAGCAGCTCTCCGTCCCCATCACCAAGCAGGCTCTCGTCATCGGCGGGGGGATCGCCGGGATGCAGGCGGCCCTCGATATTGCCAACGGCGGATATAAGGTAATCCTGGTTGAGAAGGAGCCGACCATCGGGGGGCGCATGGCCCAGCTCTCAGAGACGTTTCCAACGCTCGACTGCTCATCCTGCATCCTGACGCCGAAAATGGTCGAGGTAGGCCAGCACCCGAATATAGAGATCCTAGCCTCCAGCGTGGTCCAGGATGTGAAGGGCTACATCGGCAACTTCACCATCAGTATCAAGCGAATGGCGACAGGCGTCGACCCCTATAAGTGCAACGGCTGCGGCCTCTGCTCGGAGAAGTGCCCCGTCAAGACACCGTCCGAGTTCGAACTCGGACTCGGCATGAGGCCCGCGATATACTCCCCCTTCCCGCAGGCAATTCCCAACAAGCCGATAATAGATAAGGAGCATTGCCTCCACTATACCAAGGGGACATGCGGAATATGCCAGAAGATATGCCCTGTCGGCGCCGTGGACTATGACCGCGGAGAAGAGTTCATGGAAAAAAAAATCGGCGCCATCGTCGTGGCGACCGGATACGACCTCCTGCCAATGAGCGCGATCGGGGAATACGGGGCCGGCAAGCTGAAGAACGTCATAACCGGCCTACAGTTCGAGCGGCTCCTTTCAGCCTCCGGCCCGACGGCGGGAAAAGTACGAAGGCCATCCGACGGGAAGGAGCCGAAGGAAGTCGTCTTCATCCAGTGCGCGGGGAGCCGCGACCCCGAGCACGCCATGGCCTACTGCTCGAAAGTATGCTGTATGTACTCGGCCAAACACGCCATGCTCTACAAGCACAGGGTGCATGACGGCCAGCCGTATATCTTCTACATAGATATCCGATCGGCGGGCAAAGGGTATGAGGAGTTCGTCCAGAGGGCCATGGAGGACGACGGCGTCTTCTACATTCGCGGCAAGGTATCCAAGGTATTCGAGGAGGGAGATAAAGTCATAGTATGGGGGGTGGACACACTTACGGGCCGGGAGATAGAGATAGCCGCCGATCTCGTCGTCCTGGCCATGGCCATGGTGCCCAGCTATGGGACGAAGGTAATAGCCGATATCATGCGGGTGCCGACTGACGCCTACGGCTTCATCAACGAGGCTCACCCCAAGCTGAGGCCAGTGGAGAGCCTTACTCAAGGAGTATTCCTCGCCGGATGCGCACAGGCTCCGAAAGACATTCCGGAGACTGTCGCCCAGGCAGGCGCAGCGGCGAGCAAGGTCCTATCCCTCTTCAGCCGCGAGGAGCTCCTGCATGATCCGACGGTCGCCGTTGTAGACGAGGAGATATGCACGGGCTGCGGCATGTGCGTAAGCCTCTGCCCTTACGAGGCGCGGGAGCTCGATGAAAAAACAAAGGTGGCGAAGGTAAACGAGATACTGTGCCAAAGCTGCGGTGCGTGCGTGAGCGGCTGCCCGAGCGGCGCGACATCGCAGAGAAACTTCAGCCAGAAACAGTACCTGGCCATGCTGGATTCGGTACTGTGAACGTGTAACGTGAGACGTGTTACGTGGAACGTAAAACCGATGGTTTAAAAATGATTCGGAAGAAGAAAGATAAAGGCGA
>JAVCDC010000055.1 GCA_030765135.1 Candidatus Tritonobacter lacicola
GTTCACGGGATGATGAAAACAATCCCTTATTACCCGGGATGCACCTTGAAGACAACCGCGAAGGGCTTCGAGGAGACCGCCATCGCCGTCTGCGGCGCCCTCGGCATAGAACTCAAGGAGATGGAGAACTGGTACTGCTGCGGGACTGTCCACAGCCTCGCCTTCGACGACCTCATTCACCATCTCGCCCCTATAAGAAACCTCCTGCGGGTCAAGGCCGCCGGCAATGACAGGGTCCTCACCCTGTGCTCCATGTGTTTCAACACGCTCAAGCGCGCCGACACGATAATCGCCGAGGACGCAGATAAGCGCCGGAAGATACAGAGCATCATGGACAGGGAGGAGATAATCTACGACGGCGGAGAGGTCAAGGTCCTCCACCTGCTGGAGCTCCTGCGGGACGAGGTCGGCCTCGATGCCGTTAAGGAAAAGGTGACAACAGAGTTAAAGGGTCTCAAGGTGGCCCCCTATTACGGCTGCATGCTTCTCCGGCCGAAAGAGATCGGACTCGACGACAGCGAGAACCCCGTCGTCTTCGAGGACCTCCTGCGGGCCCTCGGGGCGGAGGCTATCGACTTTCCATGGAAGGCGGAATGCTGCGGTTCGTACCTGACGGTGGACAATGCCGACATAGTGGCAATCAGGACGAGGGAGATCATCAACTCAGCCGCCAGGAGGGGAGCGGAGGCCCTTGCGACGAGCTGCCCCCTCTGTTTTTTCAACCTGGACAAGCGTCAGGAGCTCGCCGGCGATACACGGATGCCTGTCTTCTACTTCACCGAGCTCATGGCAATCGCATTCGGCCTGGACGCGGAGCGGTACGACCTGCACTACGTCGACCCCCGCCCCCTCCTGCAACAATTTTTCCGGAGGAAAAATTGAAACGGATAGGGGTTTTCGTCTGCCACTGCGGAATCAACATAGCCGCGACGGTCGACATAGAACGCGTTTTGAAGGAGATATCGCGCTATCCCGGCGTCGCCTACGCCGCCGATTACAAATACATGTGCTCTGAGCCGGGACAGGGCCTCCTCACCGAGAAGATCGAGTCCGAGAAGCTGGACCGCGTCGTAATCGCCGCCTGCTCACCTACAATGCACGAGTCAACCTTCAGGAAGGCCTCTGCGAAGGCCGGCCTCAACCCCTTCCTCTGCGAGATCGCCAACATCAGGGAGCAGGACAGCTGGGTGCACAAAGACAGCGACGCCGCCACCGACAAGGCCGTCGAAATCATCGCGTCCATAATCGAGAAGGCCCGAGGGGACGAGCCCCTGGAACAGCTCTCCGTCCCTATCACAAGGCAGGCCCTCGTCATCGGCGGCGGGATCGCAGGCATGCAGGCAGCCCTCGACATAGCCGATGGCGGATACAAGGTGACCATCATCGAGAAGGATCCCAGCCTCGGGGGGCGCATGGCACAGCTCTCCGAGACGTTCCCGACGCTTGACTGCTCGTCATGCATCCTGACGCCGAAGCTGGTGGAAGTGGGCCAGCACCCGAACATAGAGATCCTCGCCTCGAGCGTCGTCGAAGAGGTGAAGGGATATGTAGGCAACTTTACCGTCAGGATCAAGCGTATGGCGACCGGAGTCGACCCCTACAAATGCAACGGCTGCGGCCTCTGCTCGGAGAAATGCCCCGTCAAAACACCGTCGGAGTTCGAGCACGGTCTCGGCATGAGGCCCGCCATCTACTCACCTTTCCCGCAGGCGGTACCCAACAAGCCCGTGATAGACAAGGAGCACTGCCTCCATTACACAAAGGGTAAATGCGGGATATGCCAGAAGATCTGTCCCGTCGGCGCCGTCGACTACGACCGCGGCGAAGAGATACTCGAGAGGGAGGTGGGCGCCATCGTCGTGGCAACGGGCTACGACCTTCTCCCGATGGAGGAGATAGGGGAATACGGGGCCGGCAAGCTGAAGAACGTCCTCACCGGCCTACAGTTCGAGCGGCTACTTTCAGCCTCCGGGCCCACGGCAGGGAAAGTCGTGAGACCATCCGACGGGAAGGAGCCGAAGGAGGTCGTCTTCATCCAGTGCGCGGGGAGCCGCGACCCCGAGGGCGCCATGGCCTACTGCTCGAAGGTCTGCTGCATGTACTCCGCCAAGCACGCAATGCTTTACAAGCACAGGGTGCACGACGGCCAGCCGTACATCTTCTATATTGACATCCGATCGGCGGGAAAAGGTTACGAGGAGTTCGTGCAAAGAGCCATGGAGGAGGACGGCGTCATGTACCTCCGCGGCAAGGTGTCTAAGATATTCGAGGAGGGGGACAAGGTCATTGTCTGGGGCGCGGACACCCTCACGGGCCGGGATGTCGAGATAGAAGCCGACCTCGTCGTCCTCGCCATGGCCATGGTGCCCAGCAAGGGGACGAAGGTCATAGCGGAGATATTGAGGGTATCGACCGACGCTTACGGCTTCATCAACGAGGCGCACCCGAAGCTGAGGCCCGTGGAAAGCCTGACTCAGGGAGTCTTTCTCGCCGGCTGCGCTCAGGCCCCGAAGGACATCCCCGAGACGGTGGCGCAGGCGAGCGGGGCGGCTAGCAAGGTCCTCTCTCTCTTCAGCAGGGAGAAGCTCCTTCACGATCCGACTGTCGCCGTCGTGGACGAGGAGATATGCACGGGCTGCGGCATGTGCGTAAGCCTCTGCCCCTACGAGGCGCGCGAGATCGACGAAAAACTCAACGTCGCTAAAGTGAACGAGATACTCTGCCAGGGATGCGGCGCGTGCGCGAGCGGCTGCCCGAGCGGCGCAACGCAGCAGAGGAACTTCAGCCAGAAACAGTACCTGGCCATGCTGGATTCGGTACTGTGAACGTGTAACGTGAGACGTGTTACGTGGAACGTAAAACCGATGGTTTAAAAATGATTCGGAAGAAGAAAGATAAAGGCGA
>JAVCDC010000082.1 GCA_030765135.1 Candidatus Tritonobacter lacicola
GAACTGCAAGGTGATATAGTAAAATATGCCACTCATTAAGTCAAGAAAATTGTGAGGGAAATTGAAAACAATTTGGTGTTTAACCAATTGATATAAAAGCAGTTACTATTTTACAGGAGCCTTAGGACAAACTATCCATGAAGCTTGTTTACGTCTTAGTCACAAACGGCCCCCTCAAGGGGAATAAGTACGTAGTGAAAACGGATTCCCCTATCCTGGTCGGCAGGTCCAGGTCGGCTGCAATCAAGGTCCACCACGACGAGCTGGCGTCCAGGAAGCACGCCCTCATATACTGGCGGGACGGTACCTGTTACATAGATGACCTGGACAGCACGAACGGTACGTACGTCAACGACCAGCGGGTCAACGGAAGCAGAAAGCTGGCCAATGGAGACATCCTCCGCATTGGCGAAACGGAGATGGCCCTGTTCGTGCAGGACATGCCGGAAATGGAGCTCTAATTGATCGGCACGGTAATCGGCGAGTACAAGGTCCTCTCTGAAATCGGGCGGGGAGGCATGGGCATCGTCTATCTTGCCGAGCACCTCCATCTGCGCCAGATGTACGCCCTGAAAATCCTCCCCGAAAATCTCTCGCAGGACGAGAGCTTTATCAATCACTTCTACACGGAAGCCCGGACAATGGCCTCCCTGAAGCATCCCGCCATCGTCCCGGTTGTATATATGGGCAAAGACAGGGATGTCTTCTACCTGGTGATGGAGTATGTCGTCTCGGATACGGGTAAACCGAAAAACCTCCAGGACCTGGTCAGGGAGAGGGGGGGGAAGCTCCCGCCCGCGGAATTAGAGCGGTTCCTCGGGCAGATCTGCGACGCCCTCGCCTACGCACACGGCTTCCGCGACAGGAGCATAAAAGAGGGTATCGTTCACCGCGATCTCAAACCCGCCAATATCCTCATCGGGAAAAAAGGCAGGGTGAAGCTCAGCGACTTCGGCCTGGCCAAGGTGCTGGGAGACGATTTCGTGCGCTCGCAGATCGAAAAGAGCCTGCGCACGGTCAGGGACGAGAAAGCCGGCCTTGACGAGACCCTCACCTTCGGCGGCTTCTCTCAATCAACCGCCGAGACAATCCTGGGCACTTACGAATATATGAGCCCGGAGCAAAAGGCTGGAGGAAGAGTGGACCACCGCAGCGACATCTTCAGCCTCGGCGTCATTATATATAATCTCCTGACGGGCAAGAAACCGGCGGGTAAATTCAAGAACCCGTCGGAGATCGACCCCGCCATTCCCGGTGTGTGGGACTCCGTGGTGGAAAAGTGCCTGCAGGAATCGCCCGACGACCGGTTCCAGGACGTGGGCGAGATCGCCAACATGCTCAAGGGGAAGGGGCCCGCTAAAAAGAGGCGCATTCCGGCGGCGGCCCTGGTAGCCGTAGGCCTGGCTGTCATCGCGGCGGCCTTCCTCCTTTACCCGTTTATGGGACGGGAAAGGCAGGTGCCCGGGGGGCCTGCCGAAACGGCAGAGACGGCACGGATCGTCGAGGCAACTGCAGGGACGCCGGTCGAGACGGACACAGCGGGCTCGACAGGCCGTCCCGCTTCGGAAGTCGTAACACCGGAAAAAGAACAGGAAGAAGACGCAACCTCACGCGAAGCGGGCGCAAGCGAGGAGAAATATAACAGCTGGTATGACCGTGGAATAGAGAAGATGCTCGCCGCCGACCGCGAGCAGGCGATAATCGCGTTTGAGAGGGCCCTGCAGTACAGGGACACGCAAGAGGCGCGAGACCAGGTGGCGAAAATAAAGCACGATATTCTTCTTGAGGAAGCGCGGTCACTGGCCGGTATGAGGAAATACCGGGAGGCGGTGGCCTCTTACCAGAAAGCGCTGGACCTGCATAAATCCCCGGAGACGAACGCTGAATTAAGGGCGGTTCGCGAAGAGATGGAGAAGGAGGCGCGCGAAAAGAAGCGGGAAGAGCTTTTCAGAAGGCACGTGGTCCGTGCAGAAGAGCACGCGGCCCAATCCCGATTCAAGCAGGCTGTCCAGTCCTGCAGGAACGCCCTGAAGTTAAAACCGGAAAACGAAGAGGTAAAGCGGCGCGTAACAGAGCTACAGAGAATGGCGGTCCCCGTCTCTTCCGGCATGGTGCTGATACCTGCGGGCGAGTTCAGGATGGGTAGCGAAGGCAGGGGAAGAGCGAACGAAAGCCCGAGCCACCGGGTCTATCTCGACGATTACTACATCGGCAAGCACGAGGTCACAAATAAAGAGTACGAGCGCTTTGACCCGAAACACCGTAAGGCGCGCGCCGGAACCGACAGCGGCCCCGTTACCAGGGTAAGCTGGGAGGATGCCGCTGCGTACTGCATCTGGAGGACTAAAAGAGAAGGCCTGCCGGAGGGCACACTCCGCCTGCCGACAGAGGCGGAGTGGGAAAAAGCGGCCAGGGGAGGGGCGAGCCGTCCGACCGCTTCGATCGGTTCACCAAACGCCTACGGCGTTTATAACATGCCAGGCGGCGCCTGGGAATGGTGCTCCGACGCGTACGATCAATATTATTATTCCAGCTGTGACGAACTGGAAAAGAACCCTCAGGGCCCCTCGTGGGCGACAACCCGCAGCGTGAGAGATACCGCGCTGGGAAAAACCAACATGGCGGGGCGCGTAACCTCCCGCATGGGCGTCAAGCCATCGGCGAAGGACATAAAGAAGATAGGCTTCCGCTGCGTGCGGATCAAGTAGCCTCGAAGATGGTAACGTTCTTTGATTTCCCCTTGATCCCTTTGTTCGGCACGGGTGCGTACCTGAACTCCGGCCCTGCCTCGGATCTGGTCTCCCCGCTGATAAGGATCTGGCCGGGGCCGGATATCTGGGAGAGCCTGCAGGCGAGATTGACGGCGTCGCCGATAACGGTCAGCTCCATCCGCTGCTCGGACCCGACGTTGCCGTAGATAACGGGGCCGGTGCTTATGCCGATGCCTATCTCGAAAGTCGCCCTATCCTGCCCTCTCCACGAGGCGTTCAGCTCCTTCATGGCCTCCTGCATCAATAAGGCGGTCCGGATGGACCTCGCCGCATGGTCGCTCAGCGGGAACGGGGTTCCGAAGACGGCTATGAACGCATCGCCTATGAACTTGTCTATCGAGCCTTTCTGCTCGAAAACGATGTCGCTCATCTCGGTGAAATAATCGTTCAGCATCTCTATCAGCTCGGTCGGCGAGACGCGTTCCGTGAGGCTCGTGAAACCCCTTATGTCCGCGAACATGACCGTGATCTCCTTTATCTCGCCCCCCAAGTTGATGTCCTTCTCTCCACGGATCACCTGGTCGACGAGGTCGGGCGAGAGGAAGCGCTGGAGCCCCCCCCGGATACGCTCCTCGCTCTGGACCTTCTCGTACAGGCGGGCGTTCTCGATGGCGACGGCCGCCTGGTTGGCTATCCCGAGAAGAAGCCTCAGGTCATCCTCCTGAAACTCGCCTGATGAAACATGGTTGGCGACGTGGAGGATGCCGAGGATTCCGTCCTTGTACTTGAGCGGCGCGCACATCGCGGAACGGATGTTCAGAAACACAACGCTTTCCGCCTGTTTGAATCGCGGGTCCGTTCGGGCATCCGAGGTGAGAATGCCCACCTGCTCCGAGAGGACTTTATTGAGGATGGTCCTGCTGACCACCAGGCTCGGGACCCCCTCCCCCAGCTTCTTCGAGCGGACGGCGACGGACCGGAGCTTGTCCGCCTGCTCGTCTTTGAGCAGGATCTGGCATTCGTCCGGGTCTATGACCTGAAAAACAAGATCGGCGATGTTGTCGAGCACCTCGTCCAGATTGCTGACGGCGGCTATGGTGCGGCTGATCTCGTAAAGGGTCCGCAAGTAGTCGCGGGCTTTACCCGTGCCCGCTGCCGCGCCGGGCGCATCTTCCTGCTCCAGCAGCTTCCCGCTGTCCGGGGAAAGCACCTTCTGTATGCGGGAGTTGACGGCATCTGAGACGAAGCCCGCGTCCTCCTCCGTGGCAAACATCAGCCCGTACTTGCCGATGGCTATGAAATCACCGCTCTTGAGCGCCGCCTTCTCGACGGTGCGGCCGTTGACAACGGTGCCGTTCTTGCTCCCCATGTCGTGGATAAAGTATCGCCCTTCCTCCCCGGTGATCCTGGCGTGGCGGCGGGAGACGGAGGGGTCGGCAAGCCGCATGTCGCACGACTCGGCGCGCCCTATGACTGCCGGGAGACAGTCGAGATCGATAAATTCTCCCTGCCTGTCCCCCCTCTTCAAAAAAAACCTGATCATCTTACAGTAGGGTCCGCATCTTAAAAGTTAAAACATCAATCAAAACCGATCCTGGACAAGCACCTGTTTTCAAGTGAAGCCCGGGAGATCAAACCAAAGCCAAATACTAAAAGGAAAATCCCGCCCAGCGGAGTTGTCCTCCCAAGCCAATAGCCTAACAGATTTATGAATTCTCCGCAATACATCGGGTGATTGATCCATCGGTATGGGCCGCTCTTGACGAGCTTGCTGAATGACACGGCAATGGCAAAAGAGCGCCTGAGGTGCCAGAGGGCCCAGATGGTCAGGACAATACCGGATATCCCCATAACGGCGCCCAGAACCTTCAATGGGTAAAGGGTGAGATCCTTCGTCAGCAACCCGGGTCCTCCAGGCACCACGGTCCCGGCAATTTCCTTATCGCTGCTCAGGGCGATCAATAGCGGCAACGCGAAGGCTACGATGAATGGGAAGACACCCTCCTTAAAACCCCTGCCCTGGTATACCTTGGGGTACCGTATGATGTAAGCAATTGAGGCAAGCATGTAATAACCGACAAGGAGAAGTGCCCTGACCAGCTCCCACCCGCTTAACTGCCCTGAAATTGAATTACAGATAATGCTTACTGTAAGAAGCACCGCAATAAGCAAAAACCCGCAAAAACCTATTACCCCCCGGGTCCGCATCTTAAAAGTTAACTTTGCACTTATTCAAGATGCGGTGCATGCGGTTTCTTAATTGCTCATCTCTTTCCAGCATTTTCTCAATTTTTGATGCGGTGGCACTTATACTTGCGCTTGATACCCTCCCAAAGTGCCAGGCAAGCTTTTTAATCGGGTAATCCCCATAATTCTTAGATAAATAAAATGGTAGTGCGTGTCCATGAGACAGTATGTATGAATCTTTACAGCGAAACGCCATGCCATTTTGTCTATATAGTAGAGGAACTTTTTTCGATCCTTGTTCTCCGTAAAGATGGGAATACCCGCGTTCCCTCTATTCAGGATGTGATAGAAAGCCCCGGCGTACTCAATTCTTAGAGGTCTGGACATAATTAGCTAACCAATCATAAACCATTGCATTCAGAATACGCCGGGCAAGGCAATAAAGCAATAGTTAACTTTTAAGATGCGGACCCTACTGAAGGTTAGTAGGCGCCCTCGGCGGTGAGGACTTTTAGGACAGTTTTTAGGCACAGGGCGATGTCGAGCCAGACCGTCCAGTGATCGATATAGAACATCTCCATCTTAACCCTCTCATCATAAGATGTGTTGCTCCGGCCCTGTGTCTGCCAGAATCCCGTCATGCCCGGGCGGACAAAAAGAAGCTTCTCTCCGTATTCACCGAACCTTGAAAGCTCGTCTTTTATGATCATACGGGGGCCCACCAGGCTCATCTCGCCCTTGAGAACATTTACAATCTGGGGAAACTCATTTAAGCTAGACCTCCTTAAGAAACGACCGAAGGGAGTGACGCGAGGATCGTTTTTCAGTTTAAAGCCCTCATTAAATTCATCCTGGAGCCATTTATTTTCAGCTATTATCTTGTCCGCATCGATCCTCATTGTCCGGAACTTGTAAGCGTCAAACTCTCCACCACCTTTCCGCATGACTCTCCTTCTGTAGAAAATTGGTCCCTTATTTATGAATAGATAGACAAAACCAACAATGAGAACCATTAGACCCAGAAGTGGCAGGAGAAGAATGGAAACGGCTATGTCCGCAGACCGCTTGAGAAGCCTGCTTGGAAGACGCGAGAAGGGATGGACCCTGCTCTCCAGGGTAATCAGCCCGGAGAATTCGTCCACTGACATCTGCATGGCCTGAATATGGAATGTCTCCGAGACGATATTCACCGGAATTTCCCGCGCTTTGCAAAGAGTGATGATTTCACCGATCTTTTCATGTGTCCCGCGCGAAAAATCCTGAAGGCCTATAAAAACACGGTCGATAGCAGAAGAATCTATAACCGTGGAAAAATCATCGAGCTTACCCAATATTTTAAGATCCTTGAACTCACCCAAATTTTCATCGTCTCTTTCCACAAGAACTCCAATAAAATCAAATCTCCTGTGGCGCTGGATCCTGAACCGGTCCACGATACTTCTGGCATGTGGGTTAAAACCCACCAGGAGAACCCTCTGCCTCAAATACCCTTTAGACCAGCACCGCTTGATCACTTCCCTGAAAAGCAGCCTAGAAAAGAGGAGAAGAGGCAGAAGCAGGACCCACCATGTAAGAACGACATAACGGGAATAGACAACCGCCTTAAAGACGACGAAATTTATGAAGAGCATGAGGAGAAAGCTGAAGCAAACTGATTTAACAACGATGGCTACCTCTGTCTCCGACCTCCGATCCTCTCCCTTCTTGTAACCCCCGTTTATATATAGCGAAATTATCAAAAAAACCATTAGAACAAGTGCTGAAACAGCGTGTTGACTGAGCTGCGGCATCAGGGGAACAAAACTGTTAACTGCAAAAAAGGAGATAAAAAACGCGAGTAAGATAACAGATATATCAAGAGTAAGAAGAGCGACCCTCTTCTTCCAAAAGCTACTCAGAATTGATGCAATAAAACTCATAAATCGATCACATTTGGTCGCATTCTCATGTTTGTCAGACGATTACTATTGCTAATTGCGAATAGAAGGGATCGGATGCTACCAACAATTTGTAATTCCGCATAAAGGACTTAGTGAAATCCGTGAAGGCTTTAAACTGATGAGTAACCGAAGAGAATGTCCCAAATATAATTATACTACCAGGCGACATTAAATGGTTTAAACTGGCCAGGACATATAATGTTGAGCTGTAAAGGTCTGCATCGATGTTAATAATTAATCGGTTATTTGCATTAAACCTTTTCAAAAATCCTGGTAAAGCAACCTGAAAATACCCCTTAATGAATTTCACCCTTTGATCATTAATTTCCGGTATCTTTCCTCCCAAATCAAGATAACCTTTAGGGTGGACTCCCGTGAAAAGATTCCAATCTTCTGGCAGTCCCTTAAAAGAATCAAAACCAATAAATCTTGAATTCTGGTCACGATTTAATTGGATCCAATATCTGATTGATTGGCCCCTATAAACACCAAACTCCAAATAATCTATTGGAGCATTTTTTGCAATTTCATTGTTGATATATTGGAACAAATTTTCTCTTGATTCAACTACTACCTCGCATTCATTATTCTTTAGCCATTTTCCTAATTTAAGGAGGCCGTTTAATATTTCAATCCTGAATGAAGGACTTAAGCCACAGCCAGCAATTAATTGCTTTACAATGCCCCTTTTATTATGTGAAAACCTCATTTTACTCTCCCTCATTTAAGGTTGTTCTGCATCACTGGGAATATGGATGTCTAGATTGTTGTTGTAGCCTAAAACGATCTTCACATTAATCCCTCAAAAAGTCCATCCCTCTCGGCAGTTAGTCCCTAACATAATAGATGAGGATTATCTAATTTCTAGGTTGTCCCGGATTTCAGAAGGAGACGCAGAGCAGTATCGTATACCTTATCTACCGTAATTCCTCTAATGCAATCGTAATGTGGACATTCAGGAACCGTGGAGCTGTCTATATAGCATGGATTGCAGGAAAGATCCTTGCGCACCACGGCTACCCTGGGACCAATAGGAGACCATTTCTTGTACAAAGTAAAACTAAAGATGCCCACAGTCGGCACACCCAACCCAGCCGCGACATGCATAGGGCCAGTTTCGTTACCAACATAGAAGAAAGCTCCGTTTATCAACGCACCCATCTCCTTAAGATTGAGCTTGCCGGCAAGCACAATACCCGTTCCTCCCATAAGGCCATTGATTTCCTCAAGGAGATCCAATTCGACCCCAGATCCTATAAGGATAACACGCACTCCAAACTCCCGCTCAAAACGGGCGCCCAATTCGGCAAACCTCTCCGCTGACCAGTACTTGACCTTCCATCTAGGATTCCCAGCAGGTGCAAACACGATGTATTTCTTATCAGGCCCGACTTCCGATTCTCTCAGTATGCGAGCTGCGCTCAAGAAAGCATCCTGCGGGATAAACATCCTAGTCGATAAGTTGTCCGTGGCTGCCCCAAGAGCACGGGCAGCATTGAGAAAATTCTCCATCTCCGGCAGGTTCGTTGTCTCGTAATCAACCTTATGAGTAAAGAGAGCCGCTCTATTCCTGCCTTCCGTATCGAATCCCACGCGTATACCCGCACCAGTTAGATACGACAGAATCGGCGTAATGCGGTAATATTGCTCTAAATCTATTACCACATCGAACCGCAACGACCTCAGAAATCGTATCAGCCCGAGAAAGCCCTTGACCCCGCTCTGCTTACCCTGAACATCGTACACAATTACCTTATCCAAGAGTGGATTCCCCTCGATCATCTCAGAACAAGCTTTCGTGGTCATGACCGTGAGGGTGGCAAAGGGGAAAGTCTCACGGAGGGCCCTCAAAGCCGGCAGAAAAATAATCATATCTCCTATCCCGAGGAGCTTGATTATTAGAATGTTAAGCTCCTCTTTCTTTAACAGCCCCTTTGCTAAACGAGGGCCCAATATCCTTTCATGGAGGGTGAGCCCTTTAATCAGCCAGGCAGCTATATGATCATCTAAAGCTCTTATCGTCCTTTTCTTCATGCCCCGAATCCCCAGCACTATATCAAAGATCCAAATCGTGCATTACCTAATTTGAAACCGCGTCAAGATAGAACAAAAGATTCCTTAAAAGTACATTGGCGGCTGGCTCACAATAGGCTTTCCTGAAAAGGTTTAACTGGCAGAACAGCGCGGTCCCCTTTCCCACCTTTTTCTCAAGAAGAGGAGTCCACTCGAGACCAGCCCTACCCCCGCACTCCGCCAGAACATCAAATTCTCCTTCATCCGGCTTTAGATAATCCAGCTTAGAGACGTAGTAATCATTCCTCCAGAAGCGAAGGTCTTTGTCTTTCAATCCCTTAAAAGCAGGATGGGTCCTGGCTAGCTGGAAAACCATCGTTGAAGAATGATTGTCATCCCGGATTAACCCAAAATCTTTCGAGGGGCACTCCCCCCAATTCTCAAGAAAAAGGACATTCCCCCCTTTGTCAAGCCACCCGGTCCAATCCAATTGGGGAATCTTACCAACGGCGATTATGATAGCCCCTGCAGGCTCGGTATCCTGGGGTATTTCCTTGATCATCTCGACCCAGGTGTCATCCCATAACATATTCGAAAGGTGGTCAAAATATTCTCTCGCATCACCTAAGATATAAATCCTCTTAGTAATTTCAAGATTCTTTTCCATAGGAGGGAATATAGATATAGGCGTCTTATCATCAAACATCACCTTCTTGTCCTGGACGACCCTCCATTTAAGCACCGCCTCTTTCCGAGCAAGCGTAGATGGTAGATTAAGGCTCAACTCCACGTTATCGCGACCTCCGGCAGGCACATTGATCTTATGCGCCTTACTCGCGAGTTCAGCGCCTTCACACTCCAGCCAGATATCGAGAATCCCATTAAGAGGCTTTGAGGAATTGTTTAAAACCGCAAATGCCTCAGCGATTTTTTGCCCCCCATAGTAGTTATGATAACAGGAAGCCGGGATCGCTATCACATCGGAAAAAGCACGTGCACCGGCATCCCACACGGGGTTGGGGGGGTTGCCACTCCAGCACAGCGTCCAGGGGGACATGCCATCCACTCCTAGGAGCCTGTATCTCCGTATGACCATTGACCACTTCAGGGCGATGGCTTCAAGAAATTTCTGCTTAGAAATATAAACATCGCTTCCACCAAGAGGAGCAGCCCGATCGAGGTTCTTCCGGCATTGGTCCAGGCCCGGATACATAGCGAAAAACTCTCCGATGAAAAGGGGCTTTAGTCCATCGTAGCGAGTACCCAGCCTCCGGAAAAGAACATTACCTGGTAAAGAGAAATCAGGCATATGGAAATAGTCATTCTCCTGGGGATAGTGGATGTTCACAATATCTGCCTTTCCCCCTACATCGCCATCGCCATCAAACATCACCGGCCTCGTGGGGTCAATCTGCCTCATCATATCAAGCGTTTTTCCCATGATGGGATAGATCTCGGAGCGCTGATATTGATAGCCAACCTCGTTTCCCGCACTCCAGATAATAACGCTCGGATGGTTGCGGTACTGAGCAATCATTCGCCTCAACTGATCCGCAAGATTATCCCAGAAGACATCCTTATTCACCGCGTAACGATCCATGGAGCCATGAAAAGACGATTCACTAATAATCATGATTCCCAATCTGTCGGCAACGTTCAACCATGCTTCGGGATATATATGGTTATGCAGCCTTACCGTATTGCATCCCCCGAAAGATTTATACATTTTTAAACGTCTCTCTATTTCATCTCTCTCAAGGGGGAGATGGCTGACATCAGAGGTCCCTAGTAGTTGTATCCTCCTCCCGTTAAGGTAAAAGTGGCCGTCTTTGATTTCGAAGTCCCTGAAGCCAAACGTCACTCTCTTTCTATCCGCTTCCGTTCCTTCGACATTTAAGCGAATTTCCAGGTCGTATAATTTTGGGTGGTCCAAATCCCATCGATCGAAAGAGGAAACTTTCCCCGAAACCGCTATATTTTCTTTTGAATGGGATTCAATATCGGCCTTTGCGGATAGCCTAAAATCACCGATTCCTTCAACTCCAACTTCAAAAGATACTTCTTGCAGCTTATTACTATCATTGGCTATAGTCGCGTCGATATCCAATACCCCCCTCAAAGCTGACGCTTCCACTCGTATTTCATCGATTCTGACCTGCGGTTTGAGAGTAAGGTTCATGCTCGGGATCATTCCCCGTATATAATGATTCGCACCTACCGGGTATATTAAATGCGACTTATCACCCTTACCCTCGGTAACAGATTGAGCATCAGCAAAAAATATTTCAATGCGATTGTTTTCGCCTACCCTGATGAATTGCCCGATGGGAAATTCGACAGGCAAAAATCCTCCATATCCATGCCCGGCGAACCTCCCGTTTACATAAACGTGTATGTTCAGGAATATTCCGTTCTGGTCAACAGTCAAATACAGATTGTCATCGCCCAACGTGTCAGGGAGCTGAACATCCTTTCTGAACCAGGCACCATGATAGCCTTCGGGCCATCGAAACCCGGCATTCGGGATCTGTATAGAGAGAAACGGGCCCGCCGGCGGATATCCGGGAAAAGGCTCACTCACCAATTGATAATCCCAACTTCCATCCAAGTCGAAGGAGATATCCTCATGCTCTTTTGTCCCAAGAGCATGATTGCTGAAAATCAATGATGCGGAAAGAAGCAAATTGATGATGAAGGAACGATGCATCAATCCAAATAACCCAGGGCTTTGAGCTGCCTTACTGTTTCTTCATCCATTCTCCCTACAGTCGATTCTCCGCCAGAAAAAGGCTCCTGAGCCGTTACCCATTCTTCCAGCTTCGTTCTCAACTCGTCACACAGCTTCGGGTTCTGCGCCGAGATGTCCTTTTCCTCGCCCGGGTCCTTTCGAAGGTTAAAAAGCTTCTCATCATGGCCAAGGAAATCATAAACATATTTCATTCCATTAACTCTGATCGAACGTATCAGTTTGTTTCTCTTAATAATTTCGCTATAAGCCGGGGTCTCCTTTCCCGCAGATGATCCGGTTATCAGGGGCATAAGAGATTGCCCCTGACATTCACTAGGAATCTCTATGCCCGCGGCGTCAAGCATGGTGGGAACTATGTCCACGGCGCTAACCTGACAATTTATGGATTTTCCCCGTGGAACCATGGGCCCGTAAAAAATCAAGGGTATCTTAACAAGCTCTTCATATAGAGTATGGCCGTGAGCAATAACCCTGGAGCGATCCATGAGTTCCTCGCCATGGTCGGACGTGACACAGACGAGGGAGTTGTCCAGCATTCCCTCCTTTCCCATCGCATCTATAAGATCACCTATACGGCAATCCGCATAGGCGATTTCCCCATCATACTGTGAAATAATGTATCGGAGGTCTTCCTCCGAGATGGAACCCCATCTGCAAGGAGGGGTATTGTGATATGGACTGAATACTTTCCCCTTCAGGACTCCGCTGTATCCTCCATCAAAACTCACATCATAAGGCCGGGGGGGAGAGTATGGCCCGTGCGGCTCCATATACTGGATATAGAGAAAAAACGGTTCACCCTCTATCTCTCTTAACCAGTCCAGCACCGCCCTGTTGATATCACACGCATCCCTCTTAAGGCTTGTCAGCGCACCCAGTTTCTTAAGACGGTAACGTGCCCAGAGAGAAACCGGCTTCAGGCAGGAAAAAAGCGGATGCACTTTATCTAAACCACCCACACGCGCATCATATGTCTCGAACCCCTGGTGAAAGCCAAAGATAGGTTTCAAAAAAGGGTTACCCACAAATCCACCCGTTCTATAACCACAACGACGAAGCACCTCAGCGACGGTATCAACCTGTTCCGGCAACCGATCACATCGTCCATACCCGTGGCTGCTGGGATAGAGCGAGGTCAAGATGGAAGCCGTTGAGAGTGTTGTATAAGGTGCTGTGGCAATTGCATCCGTGAAGGCTAGGCCCTTTTCGGCCAGGCGATCCATATTCGGGGAAGTGTTCCTAATATAGCCGGCCGAGGTTAAATGGTCGGCTCTAAGCGTATCTACAACAATTAAGATGAGATTTACACCGCCCTCATCGGAAGAGCCCGGTACATTATACCTCCCTGTGAAAGAAACCAAGGCCAAAATAAAGAAAGGCGTAAGGCAGAGTAAGAGCAATCCGATCTTCAACCAAATGCGGGGGCAAGGGATAATCTTCCCGGAGATTCCGCGCACCACGCGCAAGAGAACAACAAGAACGAACCACAGAGCGAAGACCAGCAATAAAGATACTATATAAAGAAATACGGTGCCCCCCAATAACGACCGGAGAGAATCGGTCCAACGGTCAATGACTGTCCTGAATTCCCATATTAACCATATCAGGCAGAAGCAGGCCAAATCGCTGGCAACATAGTAATCAGTACCCTTCGTCTTCCTCATTTTACGGACAAGTAAAACGCGACACAGGAAAATAACCAGGTTCAAGCACAAAAAAATAACAGTATAAAGAGCCGCCGCAATAAAAAGCATAAAGGCGGAATCCAAGAAGCGAGCGGAATAAGCCGGGTACAACAGTAACAGGTAAAAGCCTTCCCATGCCCCCACCAATAGGCCCAGAACAAGCCCTGTCCTAATCGCGCTACCAAATATTTTATTCATAGCGTAAGCCGATCGATTATTGTCTAGGAAGGGATTAAATTATCCGTTTATCTATTTTTTTTACGTGCATAAACCCTGATTTGATTCGAACGGCCAATTAGCCGGGAGATGCGATCCAGGAATGAAATTATTGAACGGGAAATTAGTTTTCTTCCCCATTTACCATAGGTATCCGCAAGTATTTCAGGATCGCTACCCGCCCTTTCAATACCGCAAACTTCCAGGCCGGCTTTAAGGAGAGCCTCTGCAATAGTACCGGGGGAAAAACGATTGATATGGTTCGCGCTATAAAGTAGGCCAACCGGAGTTCTGCAGAGGCCTAATGATAAGCGGTAAAGCGCCGCCGCAACAGCATCATAGAGGCTGTCGGCAGTTGGCATTTGCAATGCTACTATCCCTCCCTCCCTAAGCATTACGGATACCTGCCTTAAAGCGGCTAAAGGACGCTCGATATGTTCTATCACTCCCCACAAGGTGATGACATCAAAGGTGCCTAGCTCCTTCACTTCCTCAAACCTCATACGTAGGAGTTCCACTCCCAACTTTCTCATGGCATAGCCGGCAAGAATTTCATCCGGCTCAATACCTTCCGCTTGCCAACCATTTTTGCGGGCGCTGAATACGAAAAAACCGCAACCAGCTCCCACATCCAGAGACCGTGGTGAAGGAACTGCGAGCATTCCTTGTATTTTTTTGACCTTGGCATTGGCTTCGGCAAAATAAGCTTTACGGTTTTTATCGTACACCTTCTCCACACTGGAGAAATTAACATCACCTACAAGCTTTTCCCAAAGATCGCACTTCCTTATCCCTCGCCAGGAGACATATCTCATCCCATCGGATGGACATTGAAGAACAATAAGAGTATTTAACTTATAAATCATGCGTCCTTCACTTTCACACAGGGGGCACCTTCGCATTTCACCGGACCTTATCTATCACCGTGAACCTTCGGCAGCGCAGACTACGGCCTCTATTGCCCGGCACACTTTCAGGGCAGCCTCATCCCAGGAATCGAAACGCTCTACCTTCTCCAGATTCGCTACGCTCATTTTCTTCTTCAGGGCTGGGTCAGATATGAGTTTCTTTATCGCTCGCGCAAGCCCGACAGAGGATGCCCGGTCAACAAGAAAACCGTTAATCCCATCCTCGACCAACTCGGGAATTGAGCCAGCCTTCGTTGCAATAATGGGCAAGCCAAAAGACATAGCCTCTAAAAGGACTATTCCGAACCCTTCCAACAGAGACGAGAGGATAAAAATATCCGCCGAGCGATATTGAGCCGTTAATTCCTCGGATGGTACCCTACCAAGAAATAGAACGCGCTCTTCAATCTCCAGTTCCCTGGCTTTGCCCCTCAAGGCCTCATAATAATCGGACTCGAATGTAAGATCCCCAACAATACTTAAAAAAATATCCATGTCTTTGAGCATAGCTACCGCCTCTATAAGATATTCCAATCCCTTCCTTGGCCTAACCTCACCGACGAATAAAAGTCGGACGGCTCCCGAGCCGTCAATATTTGGACTTTCCAGCCTTCCCGGGAGGATTCGGTCGAATCCCGGATAGACGACTTTAACAGTGTCTCTCTTAACACCGGATCCTATCGCCCACTCCCTTGTGGTATTGCTTATGGCGACTACCAAGCTAGCTCCCCTGATATTGAACGTTTCAACAGACCTGTCGAGAAAACGAAGCAATCCGTGCGAAAGCTGTTGATGATATGGATGATAAGCCATAACAATCACCTTTTTGCAAAGGAGCGTTGTTAAAACGCGATTCAGGAGGAAACAATAGGGATGCATGATCATGTCTTCGATAATAACTGAATATCTTCCAGTAAATATCTTGAACGCCAGCACAGCAGCACCGCAAAGGGGATTTCGCATCAGCAACGGCATGTCGTCGAGAGTCAATATACGAACGTGATGACCGAGCTCTCGGAGCCTCCTGCAAACCTCGAAATCGTATCTTTCACCTCCCCCCCGTGGAGAGGAGAAAGGTCTGCGAGCCAAAAAAACTACATTCATATCAACAACCCGTCACTACTGGCCTGGCTTCCTAACTCTTGATATATCTCCCAGTAAAACTCCCTTAATCACTTTCCAGTCTAGTACCGCCCTCGAGGCCGCCCTCTCCGAAACGACGCCTGCCAAAAGGAGAGGGAAAATTCGGATACCGCATGCCCCGAGCATGGAAGCGGCGTAAAGCATCGCATAAAAGGGGCCCTCGTGTATGTGGAAGTAACGGTACGCGCTCCTGTAGTGCTCATAATAGCTGGCCACCTTATCCTGGGTCGCGCTCTTCTCCCAGTGGTGGATAACCCTTGCTTCCGGGAAATACACCACTCTGTAGCCGGCTCCTTTTATTCTCCGGCAGAGGTCGGTATCCTCAAGATAAAGGAAATAATCCTCCGGGAATCCTCCAACTCGACGCAGGATATGCGACGGGACCATAATTGCCGCACCTATAACCCAATCGACCTCCGTTGCGGCACAACAATCACGGCACCTGAGTTTAGACCTGCCAAAGGCCGGAATAAAACGAGAAAACCTGTCAAGGCGGCACTCCTCCAGAAGATAAGAATTTATCCCCGGGAAAAAACCGCAGCTGTCCTGGACAGAACCATCGGGAGATATCAGACAGCATCCCACGGCGCCGACATCCGGATGCGCATGAAGAAACTCCATCATAATGCCCGGTGCGCTATTGACGAGTTCAGTGTCGGGATTAAGAAAAAATAGGTGCTCTCCTTTCGCAACCGCAGCAGCCCTGTTATTCGCCCTCGCGAACCCTTCATTTGACCGGTTCTGAATCAGGCGTACACTTGGGAATTCTGCCTTTACCATTTGAGTGGACCCATCGGAAGAAGCATTATCGACAACAATGACTTCCAGACTATAGCCTCCTTCGTGATCATAGATAGATTTTATACAATTTCTCAAAAATCCTTTTGTATTCCAATTCACTATAATAATGGAAATGTCTGTTTTTATTGCCCTCACGACCTTTCTTTCTTCTTCTCCCGCGCCGCACTGTGAGAAAACGAGCCACGGTTTGAAGCTATCTCCTTATAAAGCTCATCGACATGCCGGAAACTTCTCTTCCAGTTGTACTCTCTTTTTATGAATTCCAGACCTGCACATGCTATTTCTCTCCTGTATTTTTTATCAACGAGTAAGCGAACAACGGCTTCCGCAAACCGAACCGGTTCATCCGCGATCAACAACTCCTTCCCCGGCAACGCTCCAATCCCTTTCGCACCCAGCGTCGTTGTCACAACAGGCTTACCTACCGACATCGCTTCCAGAATCTTCACCATTATTCCTCCCGCTATTCGCATGGGAGCCACGAAAACCAGAGCTTTTGCAAGATGCTTTCGCGGGTCATCAACAAAGCCTGTCACGTGAACACGCCCCTTCATATACGACCATGCCCGCGGGGGTGGCGAAGACCCGATCACATACATGACGGCGTCCGGGATTTCCTTGAGTATCAAGGGCCAAATTTCATCGAAGAAATAGTTCATGGCGTAGACATTACGGGGATTCATAAAACCCCCTAAATAGGCCACAGAACGCGCCTCAGCATTTTCCTCGGTAATAAAATCCACCGCGGGTTGAACATACGGCTTCATAAACGATATGTCGGCACCGGGCAGGCAGGATTGTAAAAGATCCGCGTCATGCTTCGAAGCGCATAAAATATGATCAAAGTTCATGCAGACAGCCATTTCCCATCGTTTAAGCTTCCAGAACTCCCATGAGAGGAGCAAACGAGAGAACCAGTTACGACAAAGCCGGAGCCTCTGCCGCATTACATCGAACTGGATATCGAACTTGAGCAATACTTTTGGTAAGGAGGAAAGAAGCCGGCTATAAATTGCCATCTGTGTATATTCAATCTGAACAAGGTCGAAATCCATCTCGTTAACAGAACGTTGTATTTCCGCAGCCATATCGCTCGATCGATGTAAAACACATCTAAGAGGGATAAACGTAAAAATGGAAAGCCTGTCCAAGACCTTGCGGGCAAAGCTCCGCCGAGAATACAACGTCCTGACTTTGACGCCTAAATTCTCCAAATCCACAACGTGTTTGCTCTCTTCCTGGCTACGCAGAAAAGAAATAAGGGTAATATCATGGTCCAGGCAAAGAGAAGAAAGCAGGGCATAGGAGACCTTGCCCCCTGCATGATCAACCGAGGCATAAGGAAGAAAAGCCGTTACAACTAAAATTTTCATCTTCGCACATCCGCAAGATTCGCGCGCTTCGGGGATAGCAAAACGCATTCATAAACGGCGAAGACGAACCAAAGCTGCCACATTTGGGCGTCCTGCAAGAGAGCCCAACTCGCCAATCCGTCCACGAGAACTCCGCCTATCACACCGAAGACGCCAATAGCCAACGCGAATGCCCCCGGGGAAAGTGCCTTTCTTGCCCGATACAGAGAGAGAAGAACCCTGATAAACACCCAAACGAAAAGAACCAAGCCTACAATGCCAAGTTCCACACCCGTTAAAAGATAAATATTATGAACAACCGTTTTTACCGGATAGAAAACATCGTAACAATTATTCAGCCCAACACCGCAAATAGGATTCCTCGATATGGCTTTTATAGCCTCTATATTCAATGACATCCTTGATTGATACATCAGGCTTGTGTCACCCGTCAGGCGGTCGTAGAGCTCAACGCGAAAAAAATATCCGATCACAACCAAGCAGAGAATAAGAACTATCCCGATACGTCGAGCCAATCTCTTCCCAATTTTTCCGCTCCGATAAAGATATAAAAGAGAAAATGCCAACGCCGCCAGCAAAGCCATCGCGCCCCCTCTGCTGAGGGTCATTACAACAAGAGTAAGACCAAGCAGCATTCCAAAAAGAAAGACTCTCTTCAGTGATTGCCTTCTCTCAACAGAATATAGGCCCAGAAGAAAGGGCAATATCAATATTAAATAAAGGGCCAGTCCAGCCGGGTGGCCAAGCGTTCCTCCCACTCCACTCCACCATCCGGAACTCCGGAAAGCCATCTCCTCGCTCAGGTAGGCAACGGGAGCAAGAACGCTCCCCGTGCAAGCCTGGTAGAAAGACAGGCCAAATTGAATAAGTATCACACAAACGAAAATAACCCCGAGCAACGATGAATACCTCTTGATATCAAACACGTTGCAGGCGCACAGATAAAATAAATAAAGCTTTATCAAGCGAAGAAACTCGAACCCGGAGGCAACTGTATTTCCCGCCCATACAATCGATAGCCCTCCCCATGCGATATAGGCGAGGAGCAGGTAATTGAGTTTCAGTTCCCTGAATCTGAACGATTGGCCAAGAAGTGTTCGCATGATCACAATAGAGAGAAGAACAAGGAGTAAAACATCCGTAAGGGAGATAATCAAACCAAGCGAGGCACCCCCCATGTGTGATTCAAGAGAGGTAATTGCTATATCCGGATTAATGGGGATAAAAAAAACGATTGCCAGCAGGAGTGATTGTGTGCGATTCCTCGTTGACAACCAGACAGTCCCAAAAAAGAAAAAGAAGAGGAATGTTATAAACCACTTCCCCTCCAAATAATGTATAACTCCTGCAATGAAAACAGCCATAAAGACAATAACCACCGCCTGGATGGCCTTATTCATGATGAAGGAAGGTACCACCATTGTCGATCCGGAGAGTTGTCTTCTTTTGAGCAACGATGCATAATTGCAAACCTAAATGGAGGAAGAAGGCGCCCCCTAACCGGCTCTTCTCGATCCATTTCCAGAAATTCTCGATAGCATTACCTATTCGTTCAGGAATAACGGGTTTGCCAAACCTTTTCATCCCCCTCCAGTGAAAGTAGCGGACGATCATGTCCAAAAAGCCCCCGTCAAAACCTGAACCCAGCTGATTTACCACTTCCAGACCGCATCTCTTCAAGAGTTTTCTCAGGCCGCTAAGGCTAAACGAAGCCTCCCATCCAAAAGGCCATTTATTAAGGGCAATAAATAACCTCTTCTTTAAAGTATAAATGTTGTATCTCTGAGGCACACTGATGACCACATATCCTGAAGGCTTCAACAGCCTGATCTGTTGTTTTAAATAGGGGACGGGATCACGGAAATGCTCAAGGAAACCCTGATGAGATATCAGGTCAAAGGTACCGGACTTGAAGGGAAGGTATCGAGCGTCAGCCATGACCAGCCGGATTTTGACTCCCTGACTGGCAGTTCTCGAACTGATCAGTCGAATACTGTTCCACGAGCGATCTATTGCTGTACTCCAGGCCCCTTCCGAGACCAATTTGAAGCTGTCCGCCCCCCTTCCACCCCCAACTTCCAGGACTTTTTTCCCCTTAACCCGCACCGAATTATGTATAGCATTTAAGAGGAAATGGTGAGGCAAATAAAGTTCTTCATGTTCACGTTCCTTCTTCCAAAACTTATCCCACAATCCTGCGGCGCCCCTCACCATTCTCCAACGCCTCCAGAATACGCAAGCAATATCTTCGCCCAGGGAAGATCACTTCTAAGGGAGTTATCTTCATCGCGAAGTTGAAGCTGCGCTCTCGCCAAGAAAACGGGCAAATACACTCTTGCTATATCAATATCGATGCCCATGGAGTCACAATAATAACTTAAACCATTTCTCAAGATGGGAGAAGATAAGTATGTCTCCGGTACTGTTCGCTCTATAGATGAGGAAAAAAAGAATATATACACAAAAAAGAGACTAAACAGATCGTAAAACGGAAGGTCTTTACACGTAACCTCCTCCCAATCATGAAGAAAAAGTGTTCCGGGGGACTTTATGAAATTGTAAATATTAAAGTCACCATGAGACATTACCAGGGGAAGGCCGATTCCCCTTATCATCTGCACATCCTCGAGGACCTTGTTTCCCGCGCGGCTATTTGCTAAAAGCGCGGCACACTTATTCAAATAAGCAAGCACGCGCTCATCAAATTCAAGATCATTAATAAAAATGGTTTCACATTTCAAGAGCCTCTGGAAAGCGCATAAAAAATCCATGCATTTCAGAAGCAAATCCCAGTTACGGCGAGCAAGTGGGCCATCATCTTGCTTTAATTTGTTAATAAGCCTGACACCTTCAAAAGCACGGAAGAATGAAAGGAGTTTACCTTCATGCTCACCTATATAAAGCGGATCCGGTACGCCCGCTAAAAATTCAGAATCCTGAACCCTGCGCCTCACTTCAACCGGGCCATTGTAATCCTTTCTGACCTTTTCGAAATATCGTGCTTCCCACCCAACTTTAAGAAAATAGATTGGATGATTACCCGGACCAAAAATAAGGTAGTTTGTTAAGTAATGACGACCCCTCCTGCTCTTGAGCTTCAAAAGGTCGAAATCACTCTTCTCCCCTTCAGTTCCCAATTGCTCTTTAACAATATCTCGTACCAGCTCGATCATTTTTCTACTCTCGCTACGATTCCGAATGAAGGAACTAAGTACTTGTACAGGCCACAGAAAGAAAGAAACATGGCGAGACAAGATCGGCATCTTGCCTTTAGGGAACCGCCTTTATGATATACGGCGATCCTTTTCAGAAAATATCTGAAAATATCACGCCTATCCAAGGGGAGCATATATTCGAGCGTTTGATATGAAGCAAGCGGACAGAAAAACCTTATAGAGGAATAACCAACATTCTCAAGAAGCCTGCTGTATCCGCAATAAGAATATGTGTAGTTTCTGAAAGGAATCCTTCTTACTAAAATTGAGTACAAATTAGCTATCTTCCGCGGCAAGAGAGTCACAAACCTGAGCTTGGTATGTCCATCCCTCTGTCCCAGAAATAGCGGATACCCATACCTGTTCTCAATTCCGATATAAAGAGATCCCCCGGGCTTAAGGACGCGAAATATTTCCTTGAGCGCCTTGAACTGGCAGATTTCCGCTGGAGGCTCCGTGAGACTGGAGCCGATCCACTCCAGAACACCATTAAGAATAACTACATCGAAAGATGAGGAACGAAAAGGCAGCCTTCCGTGATCCAGAACTTCGCACTGCATTATTCCTATATTGCGTATGTTCTCCTGGTGCGCTCGAAGAGCAACAAACTCCAGACTGGCGTGGCAAGGATCTATCGAGCACACAAAACCGGCATTTCTAGCAATGGAGATACTTACAGAACCCAGACCGCAACCAATATCCAGAACCCTGCTTTTCAGAGTAATGGGCAAGAGGTACTTGAAATCCGCCCGCCCCTCGTCAAGGGCATAACGAACGAGATATTCCTTTTCCTCCAATACCCTTACCATCGCATCCCTGTAACCATGTGCCGCGGCAAGGCCCAGCATCCTCTCCATCTCCTCCTTGCTAAGGAGGCCCCAGAAAAAATTTTTATCTTTTCCAGACATCATATCTTGTATCCCATTATAATAAAATCAAGCCGTGAGCCCGCTAATCTCATAGCATTCCGCTCAGACCTGCGGATCATCCCCTACGTCACCTTCCTTTAACCGCATAAATATCATAGCAGGAATGAAAGATATTTCCTCTCTGCTAAACACTCGAAAAAATATCAGGAAAGGCAGATACAGGAACAGAACCGCCGTCGCTAGAAGAAAAGGTCTTTCCAGCCCAATCATATAGCGCGCTAAAAACCATGACAGAAATACAGCAAAGGAAGGCTTCAGCAACACACCAACCATGTTTACCTTTACAAGACGGTTTAAGAGATACGAGAGGTTTAAAACCATCACAACGCTGATCGAGGCAACCGTGGCAACAGCGGCGCCGATAGCCATATACCGAGGGATGAGAAGGAGGTTCAGAACGACATTGGAGAGGGTTCCAATAACCAGGGTTCGAAGGACAATTCTCTGTTCACCAGCTGCAAACAGGACCCTGCCCGAAGCTTGCTCAACGGAGAAAGGAATCAATGCCCATACTATGATGGCAAGGATAGCCGCCGAGGCAGTGAACTCCTCTCCGAACACAGTTGTTATAATGGGAACAGAAAGAATCGAGGCAATTACCGCAACCGGCAAGAAAAGTGAGACAAGGCATTTCACGGACAGGCTGAAAATATTGGATATTCCGGCCTTTCCCTCCGAATAGTGCCGGGAGAAAATGGGGTAAACCGACACCATAAATGCCAAAATAAATATCCAGCCCGACTGCATCAGCTTGTAGGCGGCGTTGTATAAACCAACCTCCCCCTCCCCCCAGAACTTTGAAATCATTATGGTATCCACCCTCTGGAAAAGAGCTGCGAGAATAGAAGCACCCGCAAAAACGGTTGTCGCCCTTAAGATTGCGCGGACGGCGCTTAATTCAAACGTTACCCTAGGTCTGACAATATATCGGTACAAAAAGAGGAAAGAAATCACGAAGTAGAATCCCCTGGAAAAGATAAAGACCCAGACCAGAGCCATGACTCCTCCACCGAAATAAAGGACCGAGCACCCCGCTGCAAGGATTACGCAACTCGTCAAGAACGATATCAGAGTCAAAAAACCCATTCTCTCATATGCTTGGAAGAAAGAATCGAAAACATGGGATAAGGTATCCATCAAGAGGGCAATTCCAAGCGCGAGAGTACACCTTATGACAATTGGGGGATAATTAAGAAAATGGACACTCGCAACCATGATAACGAATACGGGTATAACCAGAAAAAGCTTCGCCAGGATAGAATTGGCTAAATACGCCCCTGCCTTCTCCTTATCCCGAGAGACCTCCCTTACAAGATAATTATGCATTCCGAAAAAACTAAGCATTTGGAATATCGCATAGAGAGCCATTATCAAGGCGTATGTACCAAAATCCCTTACGCCGAGAAAATGGGCTATGACTGCAAAATATACCAGTGAGGAAAGTTGACCTGTCAACCTGGCAATAACAAGTAAAAAAGTGTTTTTAATAACTCGTTGCGCTGTTGACATAACAGGATAGCTTGGTGTTTCTGTAGAGAAGGGACTTTTTTATTCCCTTGAAAGGATGGCAGTCGCCCGCCTACTTACATCACGGTCATCGCCGGCAAGCTGTAAAGCCAGGGCAGAAGCTTTTCTTGCCTCTCCCCACCTGCCCAGCTTTACATAAGATTCTGCCAATCCGAGGTGAAATCGAGGATTTTCCGGAGTTCTTTTAAGACATTCTTTCCAGAAAAGGGAGGCGTTTAAATACTCTCCCTGTTTTCCTTTAACCATAGCCATATAGTAATAGACCATGGGTTCAGCAGGATTAATAGCGATAGCTTTTTTTAAATTATTCTCGGCGATATTCAAATTTCTCTCTTGCTTTACCTCTAAAATGGCTGCAGCCAGATAGGCACCCGGATTTTGAGGATCATTTCTGAGTGCGGTTTCGATATCCTTCTGCGCTTTAATGAAATTTCTGCTGTTCATGCTATCATGAGCCCTGCTGATAAGGTAATTAGACCTGGCATTCAAAGTCTTGGTCGTCCAGGGGCATTTCTCAAGAACCGTGCTGTGATACTCATACGCTTGCTTCCAATCTTGGAGACTGAAATATGCATCTCCTATCCTCGCATAGACCCAATAATAATCGGGTCTCACTTTAAGAACATTCTTCCACATATCGATCGACCGCTGATAATAGCCTAGTCTAGTGAGATTGGACGCATAATATTCTATCTCCTCCGGCGTTAATAAGCGGATTGACATAGCCTCCCTATATGCCCCATCGGCGCCCACAGGATTATTCTCTTCCAGAAGATAAACGGCAAAGTCCAGGTATGCCCGTGCATCTCGCGGGAGAATTTTTTTGATGTTATCCGCTTTCATGCCGCTATCGCCGAGGGCGACAATAATGCTGTAAGCCATCCGGCTATCCCCATCGATCGCCTTTTGAAAATAGGGTATCGCCTCCTGCCTCTCCCCGTTCTCGAGTAGGAATAATCCTGTTATATAGCTGTAATACGGAGAATCGGGATAGAGGCTTTGTGCCTTGAGAAACTCGCTCCGGGCCTCCGATGCCAGCTTCTCACCCTGGAAAGATGATGAAAGGAACTGGTTGATGGAAGCAACCCTGAGATGGGAAACAGAATCAGTCGGCTCGAACTCTTCCGCCCTGAGGAACTCGTCCTTCGCCAGCATGAGGATCTGCGGCGTGTTAAGTTTCCGGTCACCGACATCGACGGAGCCTTCCCCGCCCGCCATATTCAGTTTGATTGCGTAGGGAAGATACCTGAGATAAAGATCACCCAGCCCTCTGTGATATGATGAATCGCTTCGGTTCAGACGGACAGCCTTTTCCATAAGAGCCAGGGCTTCACCGTACTCCCTGATCGTCTCTCTCGAGACGGCGGGCTCTTCTTTCATGATCCTCTTCGCGGAAAGAAACGCCCTCTGCGCAATAGCTTGCCTGATAGAAAAATAGACGAGGAAGGCCAGAATGGCGCAAATCAATATGGCTACGAATTTCCTCATATAAATTAGCTCACTTCGTTCGCAAATTTATTATTAAAGCTGGGAGGAGCCATTGGTTCCTCCGGGTTCCATGGAGAACAAGATTCCTATAAGTACGGCGAAGACAAGGGCGTTGGCCGGCATGTGGAGGCCGAAGTCGGTGAAGCTGTGAAGAAGAATGGCCAGCATCGAAGCGGCTATGCCCGCTGTGAGACCCCTGGCATACGGCGTGGATTCGGCCCTCAGAAGTGCAACCGCCTTCCTCACGATCAGGACAAGAATCCAGATCAGACAGACCAGGCCCACAATGCCGAACTCAACCAGGAACTCCAGGTAGTCGTTGTGTGCGTGGTCGTAAATGGCGTTGCTTATGATAGCCGGCTGGACGACTGGAAAGACGGAGACAAATGCCCCGAGACCGCATCCAAAGATGGGATACTCCTTAACAAGACCGAGAGAAGCCTTCCAGATAATCCACCTGCCGCCGGCGGAGTCCCCGAGATGAGCTGTGTCGGCGAGACCGGCAAACCGCTCGGTCACGACATCCAGGCCCATCCAGACACCTGCCAGCAAGACAATAACGAGGATTGAGACGATGATCCACAGCTTCGACCTTGAGCCCCACTCACCGGCAAAGAGACAACCAAGAAACACCATCGAGGCCGCGAAACTCAGGATGCCCGCCCTTGAACGGGAGAAGATAATGGCGAGAGACATGACGATAACAGCGAAAAAGCCCAGGGCGACAAGGTTAACCCTCTCCCCCGCCATCCATTTCAAACTTGCCCTCCAGTTCCTTAAATGGGGAACCGCGCTGAGAGCCAGGCCGAGGACAAGGGGAACCACCATCTCCAGATAGCCCGCGAAATGGTTCCTGTTAATAAAGGTTCCCGTGGCGGATTCAAGGTACCACTTCTTTTTGTAGAAGAGGATATGCTGGGACCCGCTAAAATATTCGATGAGGCCATAAAACGCCTCGAAGCATCCAACGAGGATTATGACCAATACCAGGCGATTGATATCCTTTCTGGTCTTCGCCATATTTACGACGAGAAAGAATATTGATAGGTACGCCGCAAGCTCGACGGCCCGGTGAGCGGAAGCCGCCGGGCATAAACTCAACGTCCGCAACCCCGCCACCCCGGGCACATGCGGCAGGTACTCCGAGTAAATATCATAAGCTCCGGGTGAAAGAACCTTCAGCACTGACACAGGAAGAGGGACAAGCTGCAGGACCACAAGGACGACTAATAAAAAAACAGGGCATAGGAGGGGGAACCGGAAACGGGAAGGCTGGATAAAGGCGTTCTTTATAAGAAAAAGGCCCAGGGAAAAAAATGCAAGGACCTCCATCACCGTCCGGGCCCAGTACACGTTGCCGCCGAAAGATAGGGGCACGAAGACAAGGAGAAAAATGAGGCAGAACCAGATTACTCTGTCAATGCAGCTAAGACGTGTAATGTGTAATGTGTTATGTGGCAGGTTCATTATTAGCGTGTAACGTGTTAGTGTGCCGTCTTAAAAATAACCTTACATAATCCTGTCATTGCGAGCCCCGGAGGGGCGAAGCAATCTCTAGACCTCAACAGAACCCTCTCTCATACAACGTGATGAGATTGCTTCGTCGCTAAGCTCCTCGCAATGACAATGATGATAACCAAAATGACAATTACTCGGACACACTCCTAGCCCCTACTATTCATAAATATCAGAAAAACACTTCAACAGCCTATTTTAAAAAGCATTAGACTGGATTAACAGGATAAAGAATTTTTATGTATGAATTTTTCTCCATGGAGCCACTTAACTTCCCCGAGAACATGTTTAATCCAGAAATTGCCTTCGCTATTCATCCGCCTCAATTCCTCAACAGTATAAGGAAAAACATCCACGCCTACGGGAAAACGCGTTGGAAGAAATGCGACAATCCTATCCGGCAGAGGGATGGGAGAATCCTTCAGAATTACTAAGAGGTCAACATCGCTGCCTACTGAATAATCGCCCGTGGAATAAGACCCGAACAGGCCGACCGCCTCGACCTCGGGGTGATTTTCCTTCAGCTCATCCAGGTACCGCGACAGACCCCGGAAAACTGCTTCCTTATCAACGAACCTTATTTTCACAGAATGCGAGGATTGTTTCCGCATATTCAATAGCCCTCTCTGCTTCCGCTCTTGTGTAATAGTCCGCAGGTATCCCCACATCAAAACCGTTTGGATACCGGCTAAAAATATAGTGCTTATCTATCTCCTTCGCCTTTTCAATCAAGCCCTCTGGAATCTCGATGGCGCCGGGCAGGTTGCTGAGGAGCTGGGTAACCGAATGGCCCCAGGCCTCTCCTTTCAAGCTTATATATAGTCCCTTCACTGCTTTCTCGGCTGCTTGTTGAGCACTGAAGCAGGCCCACTCGAAATCTTCCCCCCAAGCCGAGAGTTTCGCATGCTCCAGATCCCTCCTCGCTTGTCTCAGCCAATCTCTGCTTCTTTCAGGCATTATAAACTCCCTTTATAGATTGCCGCCCTTCGACTGCGCTCAGGACTACGCACCCTGCTTCGCCCTTCTGCGGAGTTTATACTGAGCATAGCCGAAGTGATCAGGATCTTTGACAGGGCTCGCAACGACATGCGATGGATCTTCTACGCTCCTTGCATCCAGAACCACTTTATCCAGCCTCTTTTCTGATTCCGGCCAAAACCTGTTTATGTGTTTTGAATATCCTGCGGCGCTTCCTCCTCGGCCTGGTGGGAGAAGGAAGGTCCTCTATCTTCATATCCTCTATCACGGCCCGCGGATAATCCACGACCATAGAGCGCGCCCTCTCCCCGCCTACGACCTCTTCTGCCAATGCAACAGCCTCGCTTAAAACCGGGGGCCTCTTCCTTGAGTCATGGGCGTCCGAGGCGATAATATGCGCGAGATTGTTCTTCATGAGGGCGAACGCCGTGGATTCAGCTTTCTCTCCGAAGCCTCCCGTAACGCTCATCGCCGTGATCTGGGCCATGGCGCCACACTGAATGAGATCGAATAAAAGACCGGGATTGTCCTGAATGGCGGGATTCCTCTCCGGGTGAGTAACTATGGGAATAACAGCCTCGGCGAGCAGCCTATCGATGAAACCGCTCATCACGGCGGGTGTCAAGAAAACCGAGAACTCAAGGAGAATGTATCTTCCGCCGTTTACAGTGAGACCCTCTCTCGACATCTTTAGCCTGTCGAGTATCTCCGGAACAGCATGAACGTCCGCGCCGGGCACTATCTCCAGGCCGGAATCCACGCACTCCATCAACCCTGTCAAAGCATCGGTTATACGATCGGGGTCCGGGGAGACATGGAGAGGGCTCATGACGTGAGGCGATGCGACAATCGTTTTTATCCCGTCGGAAAGGGCGACGCGGCACATTTCCAAAGATTCTGCCATCGTCCGCGGCCCATCGTCTATGCCGGGAAGGATGTGGCAGTGAAGATCGATTAAAGAATGCTCAATTTTCAATTTTCAATGCTCAATTTTCAATGTTCAATTCTCAATTACTATATGTTCTATTCCCTCTATTACCCTCTCCCTTTGCCAAGGGGAGAGGGCAGGGTGAGGGGTTGTGAGGATACACCCCCTCACTCTAACTCTCTCCCCCTCAAGGGGGAGAGAGGATTCTTTTAATCGAGACGCCGGCTCCATAATAACTATTGTCCAACGAGGAAGAAAAATCCTTGAAAAAAAACGTGGAAAGTCCTTCTATACCTTCTCCTTGACTGTCTTATCCCGGGTGAATTTCCGCTTCCTTCGCTTCCCCCTGCCTTCCTCACCATAGTTGTAGTAGTAATAATGCTGGTAATAGTAGTAAGGGTCCCTGTCCACATCCACGTTATTAATAATCACGCCGAAGATGGTCGCGTTGACCTCCTTTAAAAGCGCCTTGGCCCTGCGAACGATGTCCCTGGCAGTTACACCTCCTTCAACCACGAGGACCACACCGTCAACCACGGTGGATAAAATAATGCTGTCCGAAAAGCCGATTACGGGCGCTGAATCCAGTATGATGTGATCGAACTCGGACACCGCATCAGCGAGCAGGGCGCGCATTCCCCCGCCCATAAGGAGGTCGCCGGACTTGTGAGTCACGGGGCCGGCGGTCAGGACGGAGAGATTCTCGATGTGCGTTGGCCTGACAAGCTCCTTCCATGCCGGGTTTCCCTTCAGGTAATCGGAGAGCCCCCTGGAATTGTCCAGTTCAAGGGCCCTGTGACAAGCCGGCCGCCTCAGGTCGGCGTCGATCAGAAGAACCTTCAAGCCCGTCTGGCAGAAAGTAATTGCGATATTGACCGAGGCAGTGGTCTTTCCCTCGCCGGGCTGGCTGCTTGTGACCAGGAGGGTCTTCGGCGACGATTTCCCGTCGGAGAGGAGAAGGGAAGTCCTGACGGAGCGATAGGACTCGGAGATAATCGAACGAGCGTCGGCATGGCTCACGGTCTCGATGGGGCCTTCCTGCTTCCCGCCACCACCCGTAAGGAGCCTGACGCCCTTTGCCGGCAGGACGCTGGCAAGGGCGGGTATGACGCCTATCGAGGGGAGATGAAAAACCCTCTCCACTTCATCAGGCGTGTTAATCGTGTTGTCCAGATACTCGAGGAAGAAAGCGAGGCCGACGCCGCCTATAAGGCCGAGTATCATGCCGAGCAGGACGTTCAATTTTCTCCTGGGCCTGTACTTCCTCACTGGCACATCGGCTTTATCGAGGACGGTGATGTTCCCGGCTTTGAGGCCCGCGGCGATTGACGCTTCTTTCGTCCTCTGGAGCATCGCGTTGTAGATCCCCCGGTTGGTATCCACCTCGTTCTTCAGGATGCCGTACTCAATGGCGCTCTCGTTCAGCTTCCGCACCTCGGCCTTCTGCTTTTCGAGACCATCCCTCACGGACTTCTCCCGTGCGAGGCCGGCCTTGTACTCGTGTCTTACGCCCTCGATAACGTTGGCAATCTCCTTCCGGATCATCTCCTTTTCCTGGTCCATCTTGTGCTGAAGACGGACCATCGCGGGATATGCAGGCTTGAACTTTTTTGACTTCTCGTTGTACTCCCTTTCAAGCTCCTGGTAGTCGCCCTTCAACTCCTGGACCAGGTTGTTGTTCAAAACGGCGGGGATCTCATCGGGCTTCTTGCCGATTGTCTCCCTGTAACTCGCCTCCGCCTTCATCCTGTCGAATTCAGCCGCGGCAAGCTCCTTGTTCAGCTCGTTCAGCTTCTCGACGATAATGTTCTGCTTCTCGTCGAGGCCCAAAATATCTTTCCCCTTGCTGTACTCTTGCAGAAACCTCTCCGACTCCTTCACGCGCAGCTTCAGCTCATCGAGCTTCGATGAGAGGAACTCCCTTGCCTGCTCCGTGGCGGAGTACTTGTCCTCGAAGTTGAGATCGATGTAGGCGCGTGCGACGGCGTTGGCGGCATCCGCAGTGAGTTGTTTATCATGTGCAGTGAAGCTCACGTTCACAAGCCTGCTGTCCTTAAAAGGACTCACCTCCACGCTATTCTGAAAAGCTTTCAAGAGAGCTTCTTCAGCCCTTCTTTGCTTGTCCGGCTTCTCACTCGCGAGGATTCCCTCCAGCAGCTTCGAGTACTCGGGGTTGCGGGCAAGATCCAGCTTGTCGATCACCTTACGGGCGACAGCACGGCTCTGGATAATCTTGTACTGGGTCCCGTAGAAATCGCTCATGTCGGCATTGATGGCCATAACTTCTTCGAAGGAGAGGACGTTGGGATTCTCCTTCTCTATCTTGACGGTCGTCGTGGCCCTGAAAACGGGCCGCATCACGAAGGAAGCTATAGTCACTATCGAGACGAGGATGATGAAGAAGGCGGCGATCACCCCCTTCCGCTTGAGGATTACCCTCCAGTAATCTCTCAGGTGCGGACCTTCGGGCTCCGGGGCAAAATCCGGGTAGACGGGCCCGTAGGTGATATCGCGGGAAGACCTCACGACCTGTCCTCCTTGCGGCAGAACTCCCTTTATCCTCTCGTCATCCATAACTATATCGCGAAGCTTGCGCCTGCCACCATCCCCACAAACTGGATAAAGCCCACCATGAAAGCCTTGAAATGGTTCTTCGGGACGACAACCAGATCTCCGCCCTGGATAAATGTGTCTTCGGCCTTACCTGTTTCCAGCTTGCTCAGGTTGAAGTGGATGCGGTGCTTCTTACCCGTCTCGTCGCGCCGTACGATACGGACGCTCCGGGGCCACGCCATGTTCGTCAGTCCCCCCGCGTGATGGACCACCTGAAGAACTGTAAAATCCCTCGTCAGGCTGTACTGCCCCGGTTTCTGCACCTCACCGGTAACGAAAAACGGGAGGGCGGGCGGGATATTGATGATATCGCCGGGCTGGAGGTAATGATTGAGCGACTGGTCGCCCCTTTCCAGAAGCTGATGGAGATCCACGACTATGGGAGGAGCCAGCATGCCGGCGCTTCCCCTGCCTCTCTTCAGCTGGTAGCTGATCTGGTAAACGGTCGAGTCGCTGCTCGCCCCCGCGCGGATTAGAAAAAGGGTAAACCCGGCCTCCTCCGTCAGACCTTCGGCCTGGGACATGAAGTCTATGAGAGTATTAACTTTCTTCGTGATGGGATAAGACCCGGGCTTGTTAACGGCGCCAACTACAAACACCTTCTTGCTCTTGTACTCCTTGACGAAGACGCTGACCTGCGGGTCATGGAGATACTTTTCCTCGAGAAGTTCGGTAATCTCATCCTGGAGGACCCCGGCAGTCTTGCCCTTGGCCTTTATATCCCTCAGGAGGGGCAGGTTTATCGTCCCGTCCCCTTCCACCCGCACCGACTTGCTGAGCTCGGGGACCTCGAACACCGTTATCTCCAGCAGGTCCTCCGGCCCGATGACATAACCCTTACCCCAGAGTAAACGGGGCTCCTCCCTCGCAGCGACTCCCAGATAGGGAGGGGCGCTCGCCGGAATCAGTTCTCCGTCCCTCGCAACCACCTCGCAGGATTGGCCCCCTCCCCCGTCATGAAACCGGGCCTCGTTTATACGGTCGATCGAGCCTCCGGCGCAACCCGCAACCAGCGCAAGGCAGGAAAACAGACAGGGGAAGAAGCGATAGCTTCTCATGGTGTCACACTCACTAACATCAACTCCGAGATTCCGCCCATTATACAGGAATAAAGGGGGACCCTACAAACGAAAGGGCGTTCAATCGAACGCCCTTTCTCCGCAATGTTCAGGAAGTTCTCCGTTAATTATAAGGAGAAATTCTAACTAGGACTGGCCTGCTGCTTTCGCTGTTCCTCCAGGTAGTACTCCCTGTGCCTCTTCCTCCGGTCATGGTCCCTTTTACTGCTTCTCTGGGCTTCGTTTACTCCTATCGGGACGGAGATACCCGTGCCCACCACCGCGGCGCCGCCGCCCACGATTGCGGCCTTGGTCGCCATGGAAGTTCCTCCCAGGGCACCGGCGCCCGCCCGCACTATTGTCGTACTCTCGACAAGCGCAAGCGTAGTAATCTTGCCGACATCCTTAGCCGGTCCGGGAGCTTTGCCCGCGGGGATCTCACAAGCCTGGCTCGAACCTATCTTCGTCTCGCCGGCAATCTTAGGATTGCTGCTCTTCGCGACGACATCTCCCTTTAAACAGGTGCTCCTGGTGAGGCCGGCCCCGGGTATCTCGACAACGTATTCCGTTCCCATGACGCCGCATATTGCCGTGGCCGTTTTTATCTCGAACCTGGACTTGGGGCTCTTCAGCTTCCCGACCTTGGCCCTCATGATACCGCGCGCTGCCTGGAAAGACGACTGCTGCAGCTTTTCGGCGGGGTTATAATGGAACTCGGTGATCTTGACCTCGCTGTTATGTCCGAGGTTGAGCTCCGACCCGTCCTTGAAAACAAGGTTTACCTTCGACTGAGGCTTGGTCCTCACGGAGTCGTTCAGGTAAACAAGGCCTTTAATTGCCAGGGGCTTCCACGCCTTCGCGTCCTGACGCATGACCTCCACGGCGCCACGCATATTGGCGACGTAGCCAACCTCCTGGGCCGCAACGGAAAATGACGAAATCACCAAAGCCAATACGATTATAACAACACTACGGGCTACCGCTTTCACTATAAGACCTCTCTTTTCCGCCCTGCCGGGGCGCTATGCGTGTTTGAATAAAAAATACGAATTTATTGAGATTCCGAAGCATTAAAATAATTAGTGCCATGATACAATTATAGGCACTTATTGCAAGTCAAATTTTCCCTCGCCGGGTAAGTAATGCGGAATGGCGCACAAACCCGATATTTTTTTCCTGACATATATAAAGTGAATTGATAATCGATTTTATATACATTTCACCATTTCGTGCATTTTGACCATCCCTGATGAGGAGATTTACATGGCGGCGACTTATAAAGTGCAGAACGGACATCAATTAATTTGTCAAAGCATAAGCCCTTCTTCTTTTTCACTGAAAAATCCGGAAAAATATTTGCCTCAGCTTGCCGCAGATATTGACATGGCAACTTACCAGGTATAAGATGGCATCGATGTTTTCAACGCGCCCGGGTCGTAAACCGAAACTCATCGGCTTCCTTATCGGGATGCTCGCCCTCTTTATCTCTCTCTCATTCTACTTTCTCGGCGCTGAACTTCTGGACGTACTGGAGCTGAAAACGCTGGACCTCAGGTTCAGGATACGGGGCCCGATCAGTCCCGGCAATCCAATTGCTATCGCGGCCATCGACCAGAAATCAATAGACAGGCTGGGAAGGTGGCCCTGGCCGCGATCTACCATTGGAACACTCCTGGAGACACTCAAGGAAAGAGGCGCGCTTGCAATCGGCATGGATGTCGTCTTCGCATCACCGGATAATAACCCGGCGCTAACCCAGGCGCGGACGCTCATTGATGAATTCGACCGCACCGGCCTGGGAGAAACAGCCGGGAAAGGACCGGAGTTCAGGGATACACTCGAGAAAGCGCTGGCCGAATCGGACACAGACGCGGCCTTCGCGGAATCGATATCGAAAGTGGGCAATGTTGTCCTCGGCTACTTTTTCTTCCTCTCGCCCGATGAAATAGAACACGTCACCCCGGAGGAGAAGGAGCGGGACAGGGAGGCCCTCTCGATCACCACCGGGCCGTTCATCAAGAGGCTCTCGAAGAACGTCGACGAGAGCGGCATCCCCGTCGCCTTCGGCGTAAAGCCGAACATTATGAAGCTTTCCTCCAGGGCGAACTCCAGCGGATTCGTTAATTTCGCGCTCGACATCGATGGTGTCATCAGGTGGGCGCCGCTCATCATCCGCTACGGGCCATCCTACCACCTGTCACTGGATGTCGAGGTGATCGGCGAGTACCTTGGAATTCCCGCGACCCAGACCGCCGTCTACCTGGCTGATTACGGCGTTGCCGGCATCGCCATGGGGCCCGGGACAATCCCGACCGATGAAGGGGGAAAAATCCTCATTAACTACCGCGGGCCCGCCCGCACTTTCCCGTACTATTCCATAAGCGACATTCTCTCCGGTGATGTGGGAAAAGAGGAGCTCGGCGGAAGGATCGTCCTTGTCGGCGCTACGGCAACAGGGCTGACGGACGTCAGGCTCACTCCCTTCTCGGGGAAATCGTGGATCTGTTTCCCGGGCGTTGAGGTCCACGCGAACGCCATCGACACTATTCTGGCGGGGGACGCAATATCGAGGCCGGACTGGTTCTACCTCATAGACCTGGTCTCCATGCTCTTCATCGGCCTAACACTGGCCATGGTTCTTCCCAGAGTTAAGGCCGTCCAGGGCTTCGCGTTCACCGCGGTTCTCCTCGCCGGCTACCTTTCGGTGGTCCAGTTAGCCTTCACGAAATTCGGAATGTGGTTGAACAGCACATGCCCCTCTCTCCTGATTATCATGAGCTACCTTTTCATAACCACGTACCGCTTCATGACGGAGTATAAGCATAAGAACATGATAAAGAATGCGTTCAAGTTCTACCTCTCGCCACAGGTTGTTGAAGAAGTCGTCAAGGATGCCTCCACGCTCCGCCTTGGGGGGGAGAAGAAAGAATTGACCGTCCTTTTCTCCGACATCAAGGGCTTTACGTCCTTGTCGGAACAGGTCGAGCCCCACCTCCTCATTTCCATTCTCAACGAGTACCTCACCGGGATGACGGAGATCATCTTCCGTCACAACGGTACGCTGGACAAGTTCGTGGGGGACATGGTCATGGCCATCTGGGGGGCGCCTGTCGACCAGGACGACCACGCCGCAATGGCCTGCCGCGCAGCTCTTGACATGCAGGCCGCTCTTAAAGCGCTCAGGGAAAAATGGAATAAAGAAGGAAGGCCGATGATCAAGGCCAGGATCGGCATTAACTCGGGGGAGATGATCGTTGGAAACATGGGATCGAAGACACGGTTCGACTATACCGTCATCGGAGATAACGTCAACCTGGGGTCCCGGCTCGAGGATATAAACAAGCTCTACGGAACCGGTATTGTAGTCAGTGAGTCGACGCGGGACCTGGCAGGCGGTGAGTTCGTGTTCAGAGAGCTCGACACCGTCAGGGTTAAAGGAAAGAAGAAAGCCATCAGGATATACGAGCTTATGGACTCAACCGCTTGGGCAGGAGAAACGGGTTTGCTGCCGGGCGCCTGGGACAAAGCTCTGGCTCTCTACAGAGAGCAGCGCTGGGATGAGGCGATGGATAGTTTCCGGGAATTTTTAAAAATGAACGAGAAGGACGGCCCGTCCCTGGCCTACATCGGGAGGATCGAGCAGCTGAAAAAGACAGGTGTACCGGAGAAATGGGACGGGGTAATGACACTGTAGAACTGGATTCTTGATCCTCGATACTCGATTTTTGATTAAAATCAGCAGCTGGTAGGCAATTTCTGCTTTTCCTTTTCTTTTTCCTTCTTCTCCTTTTTCTTTGGCGGCCCCTTTTTGCTGATCTTTTTCTCGAGCGCGGCGATCCTCTCCGCCACAAGTTCCTCCGCCTTCGTATCCCCGCAAAGGTCCATGTACTTTCGGTAGTAGATCAGGGCCTGATCGGGTTTGACTATGTGCTTTTCATAAATGCCGCCCAAGCCGACATAGGCACGGCTGAGACTCTTATCGAGGGACACGGACCGCCCGTAGTTTTTAACAGCTTTCTTATACTCGCCGCGCTTGTGATGCAGAACGCCCAGATTCAAGAAAGCTTCCGCGTAACCCGGGTGGAACTTGGTCGCGGCGACGTAGGACCTGATGGCCAGGCTGTCCTTCCCCTTCCCCTCGTAAATTGTGCCTGCATTGAAATGGGCCAATGCATTTTCCGGGTCCAGCTTCAGGGCTTTTTTGTATTCGGCAAGGGCCTCGTTTTGTTTCAACTGGGATTGGTGAACCACGCCGGCCTGAAAGTGGACCGCCTGACTCCATTTCTCCAGGTTGTCTTCTTTCCCGGGAGGCTCATCTCCTTCACCTGCTGTGGCGGCATTATCTCCAGTTCCCTGTTCCGCACCGGCGGGCTTCTCGACCTTCTCAACTCCCCGCTCAATCAGCTCCACGCTCCCGGGGAGGCCCTGCGGAGGTTTCTCGCCGGCATCCGGAACCGGACCAGCACGCGGGACGGGTCCTTCATCCGCGCCCGTTGCTCCTTTCGGGCCGGACGCATCATCCGCCGCCTCCAGGGATTCCTTTTCCGGCGGAGCGGACCGGGCGCTGGCCTCCTCATGCTTCTCCGCCCTTTTCTCCCTCTCTACGTTCGCCTTTCCCTTTGTTTCCTTACGTGCCTCGATCCCGGCACCCCTCTTTTTGCCGCCTGCCGGAGCTCCCCTCTCCTTCAGGATAACCACATTATCATCGGTCCCGGCAACGGTTCGGCCGATGAAAATGGGCACGGTTCGCTTCTCCTTCCGGATCTCACTCGTCTTTCTCTCCAGTTCGGCGAGCTGCTTCTCGAGGGATGCCAGCTTCCTGCGCAGCTCAGCATCATTGCGCCGGTCTCCCTTAACCGAGGGACCAGCGCCGCCGCAGCCCGAAAGAATCAGGATACATGTCAGACAACAGCAATAAACAAAGATCGATCTGATTGCTTCCATTTTTATTTTCATATCGGGAGGATCTTTGTAGACGAAAAACCGTGCCGATTAATAAGTTCCTGACAGATACGCCTCACTGCCCGGCTGCGAAGATTTCATGCAACACCCCGGCTATCCCGCCGGCTGTCCCGGACCCTCTTCAGCCGTCATCTATGCAACCGGCGATGGCGTCGCTCAGTCCACCCGTAGCACGAAGGCTTACGCCTTTTTCCATCAGCAAGACCTTGAGACGCGCCAGGGACGCATCGTCGAAAAGAATGTCTTCGGCATTGACTATAACGCAACGGGGTCTCCTGCCTTTTTTCTCCATCGCCGAGACGAGGTCGCGCAGGTTATCTCCCCCGCCGGCCTCCCGGAGGTCGATGGCCACTATCTGCTCGACCCCGGACTTACCGCTGACGGCAAGGATTTCTTCGATCATGGGCAGGGAGAGGGGCAATTCATCGCTTTCCCGGCCGGGCGGGACGGCAAACATCATCCCGGAAGGGCCTGTATCGCCCTGGCAGAATAACATCGCGTACGGCGCCATTTGCATACCCACCTGCATGGCCGACTGGATCAGGGGAGCAAAAGGCCTTATAATCATGAAAGGGAAGGCGATCATCTGCACGGGAAGCATGGCAAACCGTTCTAGGGGGGGTGCACCCGACCCGCCCCCCGTCGTGCATCCGCACAGGGCCGCTGCAACCACACAGGCAACGAATCTTGATGTCCTTTTTCCTGCCATTCTCAACCTTCTCCAATCAGGCGCCCTGCTGTCCCCATGACTCAATAACCGCCCTCGTGAATGTAATACAGTAAAGGCACGGGAAGCAACCGTAAAGACTCGCCGGGGATACTTTGTCCCGGGCGGTCATTTGCCGGCCCCCGGGGAGCCCGTCAACGCGGATATCTTCTCCGCCGCCTGCCGCGAGTAGCTTCCCTCCGGCTCCAGCTCAAGACATCGCCTGAAATATTTCACCGCTTCCTCCTTTTTGCCCAGCTTATCCGCGCACAGCTCGCCCATGACCAGGTTGGCGAGGGCGAAGTCCTGCCTGGCGTCAACGGCCTTCTTGTACTCCGCGAGTGCAAGGCGGTAATCGCCATCATTCTCGAAATCAACCCCCTTCAGGAAATACACTCTGGCCAGGTATTGGGCCGCGCCCAGTCCTGGGTCCAGCTCACCGGCAATCTTGATCTCCCTCAATGCCTCGGCGTAATTACCCAGCACGGTGTGTATCCTGCCTGTGTTCAGATGCGAGACGGCGTCGTCCCTATCGTGCTGGAGAGCTTTTTCGAACTGAGCCAGCGCTCTCCAGTAATCTCCATTTTCCAGGTAGAAGCTGCCGAGCTTCCGGTACGCAAGAGCCAGCGCCGGGCTCGCGGCCGTATCGCCGGACGCAGCTGCAGATCTCTCAAGCTCCCGGATGGCACGATGATACTTGCCCTGGTGAATCAGGGCTAGGGCAAGTCCCCGGCGGGCCAGGAGAAAATCCGGATCGAACTCACACGCTTTCGAGAACTCGGCGACGGCCATGCCGTAATCCCCGCGCTTCGAATGGATGATCCCGATATTATACCTGATAGCCACGTTGTCCAGCCCCCCATCTATAGCCATGCGGTAATGTTCCAGGGCCTTATCCGCTGGAAACCCCGGGCCGTACCGCAGGCCGTCCTTGTCGTTCTCGTATGCCACGGCAAGGTTGTAATGGATCAAGGGATGAGCCGGGCTCAAAAGGAGGGCGCGCTCCAGGTCGCCTATGGCGTCTCCGGTCAGCCCCATATCCAGGTGGATTACGCCGATATTGAAAATGGCCGCCGCGTTATCGGGACAAAGGCTGACCGCTTCCTCCAGGCAGCTTAACGCCGCCTTGTAATTTTTTAAACCGGCGTGGGCGACGCCCAGATTGAACGCGACCGCCGCATCGCCCGGCGTTATCCGGTGCGCCTTCTCGAACTCCGCTATCGCTTCGTAGGGCTTTCCCGCCGCCGCGTACGCGATACCCAGGTTGTTGTGGGCCACCGCGGACGGCTTTTCACCCTCGGCCGCCAGTTTCAGCTCGATGAGATTGAGGCCGACCTCACCGATTTCCGGATCGAGCATCTTTTCCAGAGAAAAGGCACCGCGGGGGAGAATGATGCAGAGGGCAAGAAAAAGGAGAAGATATTGCCTCACTTGCCCGTTCTCTTTCCCGGGAACGGAATAACCGCACCGAGAAACAGACCGACCAGCGCGGCGACTGCGACAATCAACCGCTTTTCCGGGAGCACCTCTTCAGACGTGGGGGGGTCGAGAATGCTGAAATCAACCACCACGGCATCCCGGTCCTTCTCCCTGCCGAGGATGGCCGCCAGCCTGCCCTTCAGGGCCTCCAGGCGCTCGATGTCCTTCCTTCGCTCCTTTTCGAGCTTGACGATCCGCTTCCAGTCGCCCGGCGGGATATCCCTCTCGCCCCGTTCATATTGATCGATATCCTCCTGCAGCTTCGACCGTCGGACACGGATCTTTTCGATCTCGCCCTCAGCCGTAAGAAGGTCGGCCGAGAGCTTGCTGTGTTTTGGATTCAAAACGACCTTTTGATGCTTTATTATCTCCTGAGGCTTTTCGGCGATCATCCTCTCCGTGCTCTCGATCTGCTTCCTGAGGCGCTTTACGATGGGGTGCTCCTCAGATGAATCCACGAGATACTGCCTGAGTGCTTTCTGCATGGCCAGCAGATCCACGTTTAAATCTAGAACGGCCGGGTTGATCTCCTTCACCATCTCGGTCACAACGTGCTCGTCCTCTTTCTCGTGCTGTGACTTAATCTTATCTATCTCTTTTTCGGCCTTTGCCAGCTCCCTCTCGGTTTTCCTGATCTCCCGCAAGTTATCCGCGTGGGCCCTCTCCAGCTTCTCGTGGGCGATAACTACTCCTTCTTTTCGATCACCGGGGCCGGCAAGCCAGGTGTACTTCTTTATAAAACCGTTGAGCTCTTCCTCGCTCGTGGCGGCGGCCTTCCTGTATTCCGAAATGCGGTTCCTGATAAGGCGGACCTCCCCCTCGTCTTCTTTGGCATGGCGCTCGATGAGGCTGTTCGTGTACTCATCGAGAATAAGCCCGAGCACGCGCTCGCACACAAGTGGCTCGGGGCCTGCGCACCGGAGACGGACGAGCCCGCCCGCGACTTTTGTGGCGGTGAGGCTGCCCCTGACATCCAGGGTGGAGCCGTAAAACGTCTTATCCCCGGAAAGCTCATTGGAGACGGATTTCACGAGGGATGGGCGAAGAAGCTTTAGCGTGATGGCATCGGCGTCCGCGCCCGCCTTCGGCTCCAGGAGACACTGAGTCCTGTAGCCCGGCTTGATGATCAGCGTGGCGCAGAAACCCACGGCTGCGCCTGTAAGCGCACCGATGACCAGCATCGCCAATTTTTTCTTATTGAATATTTTCAAACCCGATAGCTGCCCGAGGAGAAAAAAGAGGTTACGAACCGGACTTCAACGGCTCCACCCTGAACCTGAATTTAACCTCACGGCCCCCGATATCCAGGGTAAGAAGAGTGTTCATCCTCGTCAGGAGGAGCCTGTACGGCATCTGGACCGAGTGCCCCTCCACATCTATCCCGACATTAATCTCGCCCAGGATATCTTCGGCCTCTCTTATGGCCCTTACAAGGTTATCGAACTTCGCGAGCTTTGTCATGAGGGCCCCATCGAACTCGTACTTCTTCCCGCATGAAGGACAGACAATCCTCTTGTCGCAGACGGGGTCCACCGCCGAGAAAGAGAGTATCTGATCGCACTCGTCGTTAACACAGGGAAACTCTATTTCATTGCCTTCTGGCATTGCTATCACTTTCGGCACGTCAACCTATCAGAAAGCTGGAGCCCCTGTCAAGCCGCCATTCAGCCTGCTTCACAATTAAAGCACTTCACGGAAATATCCCGTTCGGGACGGTATGAAAGCATATCGAAACCAGGGGTAAATTTGTGATATAAAGCAATGCGCCTTAGCAAAGCCCCGCTCTCCTCAGCGTGACGCTATTTTTAAAATGGACACTGCCAATACCGACATCAACTGCCGCCGCGGTTGCCGTCTGCTTCTCCTGACATCGATCATCATCCTGAGCCTGGGTCTTAATTTGCTTGGTATCTGGTGGGGGCAATTTCACCCCGACGATATAACCTCCCTGGTCCTTTGCATGCTCAAGAATGGAACATTTGAGCCGCCCCACTATTACTACCCGACCTTCTTCATATACGTTGCCCTGATATCTTCAATCATCCCGGAAAAAGCCTTTGAAATTATCAATCTCATATTCTCCGGATGCGACCCGCGGAGCGCCCTGTGGATGTTGAAAATCCCTAACCCCTGGCAGCCGACTCCCCTGGAATACATCGGGCCGAGAATATTGACCTCGCTTATAGGGACGCTGGGGGTCTATTTAACCTACTGCCTCGGTAAAATGTGTTTCACGGTGAGAACAGGGCTGATAGCAGCTCTGCTATTAGCATCCTGTATGGGCTATGTGACAAATTCCCATTTTGCGACCACAGACATCCCCGTTACCGTAATGATGGTCCTGGCCGCCCTGACGTGTTTCAGGGCGCACAGAAATGCAACAGCGGAGAGCTATGCGCTGGCCGGCTTAACAATAGGGCTTGCAACAAGCACAAAATATTACGGAATAACGATGCTTTTCCCTTTCCTTTTCGTTCATATTATTGCGCTGAGGAATAAGCGCATCGCCTGGGGTAGAATGCCGCTCTCTTTCGCCTTCGTATTAATCGGTTTTGTCGCCGGGACGCCATATTCGCTTTTTTCCTTTTTTAAATTTACCGGACAGTTCCTGCAAATGAACATAACCGGGCCCGTGCTCTCCGGCATTAATGCGCCCATTGGTTATATTTCCCACTTTAAGAACCTGATAAAACTAATGGGCGCGCCCCTCTTTCTTACAACGTTAGCCTGCCTTGTTTACTCTCTGTATCATCTGCTTAAAAACAGAAAGTTTGAAATGGCTTATCTATGGATTGGCTTTACTCCGTTCTGGAAACAAACAAGCTATACAGGGTGGTGTTGCGCCAGGGAATAATAATGAAGCACTTTATAAGGAAAGGAAAGATGCCGGCGGATAAGATCATCGACAAGAGAATAGCCTATCATCTCAAGAAAGAGGTCCCGAATATATCCGTTCGGCCGGATAAGGAATTCGACTACTCCCTGCAGGGGTTATACGAGCGCGCCCCGGATTACCTCGTTGTCAATCACATTTATGGATGGAGGTTCGCCGCGAAGAATAAGAAAAATGACTACCCGGTTCTTCATGAATTTTATTCCACTTTGCTGAATAATGCCGACGATAGATACAGGAGAATAGCCGTATTTCAACCGCCGAACTTCTATATGCTCGATCCTTCAGTACCGTTTGCTGATGATCTCATCAGTGTGTACAAAAGAACTGCCGGCCCACCGCTTGCCCCTGGTCCCTAAAGACTTGTGGATTAAAACCACCTCGGGGAATGCCCCCGGGAGGAGAACATCTCAGCCCCGGGGATGGTACTTCTTATGGATTGATTTCAGCCTGTCTTTGTCGACGTGGGTGTAGATCTGCGTGGTGGAGATGTCCGCGTGGCCGAGAAGCTCCTGGACGACCCTGAGGTCGGCCCCGCCGCTCAGTAAATGGCTTGCGAAGGAGTGCCTCAGGCTGTGGGGTGTAATGTCTTTTTCAATACCGCTCCTCCTGGCGTGGAGCTTTACCCGCTTCCAGAGCCCCTGCCTGGTAAAAGCCCCCCCCCGGCGCGTGACGAAGAGAGAATCGGAGGCGCTTCCCTTCAACAGCGCCGGCCTGGCCGTCTCCAGATATGAGACGAGGAACCGGCGCGCGTAGTGGCCGAGGGGGACTACCCGCTCCTTCATGCCCTTCCCCCTGCATTTCACGAACCCGACCTCGAAATTGATGTCGACGGTGGAGAGGCCGGAGACCTCGGAGACCCTGAGGCCCGAGGCGTACATCAGCTCGAGTATGGCCCTGTCCCTGAGGCCTATCGGGGATGACGTGTCGGGCGCCTTCAGCAGCTCCTCAACCTCCGCCGGAGAGAGAATGTCCGGGAGATACTTCCACAGCTTGGGGGACTCCAGAACCTCAGCGATGTCCTTCCTCACATACCTGTTCGCCGCGAGGAACCTGAAGAGCATCTTCAGGGCGGCAAGGTTCCTGGCTATCGACCTGGCGGAGAGGCCCCGGCGCTTCTCGCTCACCATGAAAGACATTATATCGTCCCTTCCCGCGCGCTCCAGGGAACCCCTACCCTTCTCTTTCATGAACTCCATGAACTTGCCTATGTCCCGCCTGTAAGCATCGATGGTGTTCGGGGAGGACCCCTTCTCCACGGAGAGAAAATTGAGAAACTCCTCGACGAGGATATCCATCACATTCTCACGAAGGCGTTCCCCGACTTCTCGCTGCCGATTGTCGAATTCTCGCCGTGGCCGGGGAGGACAACGGTGTCGTCGGGGAGAGAGTAGAGCTTTTCCCGGATGCTTCTCTCCAGTTCCCGCATGGAGCCGCCCGGAAAGTCCGTCCGCCCGATGCCGCCCGCGAAGAGGGTATCGCCCGTGAAAAGTATCCGCCCCTCCCTCCAGTAGAGGCATACCCCCCCCTCCGTGTGGCCGGGCGTGTGGATCACCTCGAGCCTGATATCGCCGACCCAGAAGGTATCACCGTGCTCCAACGTGACATCCGGAGGAGGAGACGGGATAACCCTTACACCCATAAGCGACAGTAAGTCACTGCCGGACTGCATAAGGGTGGAATCCAGCCCGTGGGCGACGATCTCCAGGCCGAATTCATTCTTCAGGTCGGCGTTGGCGCTAACGTGATCGGGATGGCCGTGCGTATTGATTATGTATAATGGCCTCACACCGGCATCCCTCACGGCGGCGGCTATCTCATCCGCGTCGTCCCCCGGATCGATGACGGCGGCCTCCCCCGTCTTCCCGCAGCCTATCAGGTAGCAGTTTACCGCGAGCGGCCCGACAACAATTCTCTTAATAAAGTCTTCTTTATCCACGAATTACACGAATTTCCACGAATTTCATTTTAAAAGATCGCTTACGTACAAAACCTTGTCCCACCCCGGAGGTGGGACAATAGGTGGAAAAGCAAAGGTTAGTCAATAAGCAAAGCCTTTATTTTTGCCAATTCTCTCTGATAAGAAATCCCATCGAGCACAAAATCCCTGTAGGAATTTGGCTCGATCTTTAAGATATCTGCGTATTTACAAATTCTATCACTATCTTCAACTTCACCTATATACTCTCGATAGGAGGATGCTAACCAATCTTCCGGTTTACTGACCAGGGACGCAGTTACGGGATTCAGATGAATGTACCTTGTTAAGTGAAGCAATTGCTCATCGGTTTTAACAAGCACATTTTTAAACCTTCCCTCCCATAAAGGCCCCTTCCTCTTATGCTTTATATTGAAATAACGAGCATAGCTATTAAGAATATTCCTCATCAAAATAGTAATCCCCGTATCCTTTAACTGAGTAAGGATCAGATGCAAATGAGTAGGCATAATGCAATAAGCTATTATTTCAACGAGTTTGCTTCTATTACATGAAACCGTCGTACCGGAAAAGTTTTTATCGGATCTTTTTAATCGCGCAAATCCGGAAAACTTAACAGGGGGTTTCTCCCGCTGATAATAGCGAATAGTTGCTACTATTCTGGAAAAATCAGTCTCATGTTTAAATATCTTGAACCTTGAAATACTTTTATTGAAAACGTGATAAACCTGGCCATTCACCAACGGAGTTTTTCTTTTATACACCATAGCCCTATTTTCCAGTTTTTAAAATCTCTTTACAACCCTGTCCCATTTTAACCGGTTCCACCTACGAGGTGGGGTTGGTTAAAAGGCAGGGGGGGTAAAAGTTATGGGTTTAGGAGTTTTTTGAATTCCTGTTCGTTTATTGTCTTAACGCCCAGCTTTTCGGCCCTTTCGTATTTCGAGCCCGGGTCCTTCCCGACGACGACGACGTCCGTCTTCCTGCCGACGCTGCCGGAGACACTGCCTCCCCTCGATTCAATGAGTTCGGCCGCCTCCGTTCTCGTGAAATCCTCCAGTCCCCCCGTCAGAACGAAAGTTTGTCCCGCAAGGTCACCGGCAAGCCTGCCGGCCTTCATATTGACGCCGGCGGCTTTCAGCTTCTTTACGACCTTGATATTTTCTTTGTTGCCGAAGAAGGAGGCCACGCTACCGGCCATGACGGGCCCTATCTCGTGTGTCTTCTCCATATCCGCCGGGCGCGCATTCATCAAGTCGTCAACGCTGCAATGCCTGTCGGCGAGGACCCTTGCGGCGTAAGATCCCACGTTCCTGATGCCCAGCGCGAAGACCAACCGCCGGAGGGGTCTTTTCCTGCTCTCTTCTATGGCCCTTATTAAATTACGTGCGGACTTTTCGCCCATCCTATCCAGTGCCGCCACGCCTCCTTCCTTCAGGCTGTAGAGATCACCGTAGTCCTTGACGAGGCCCGTGCGGACAAGCTGGTCGACGAGCTCCGACCCCAGTCCCTCGATGTCCATCGCCCCCCTCGAAGCAAAATGTTTTACCCGCGCCTTAACCTGTGCCGGGCAGGCGACGTTCTCGCAGCGAACCGCCACCTCGCTCTCATGCCTGGCGGCCGGACTCCCGCATACGGGGCAGCGATCCGGCATGACAAAGCACCTCTCCCTCCCCGTGCGCTTGCTCGTGACCGGACCGACAACCTTGGGGATGACGTCGCCGCCCTTCTCTATAACGACGGTGTCTCCGATCCTGATATCCTTCCGGCTCACCTCATCCTCGTTGTGGAGCGTGGCCCTGCCGACCGTCGAGCCGTCCACGAAGACGGGATCGAGCACAGCCACGGGAGTGAGGCTTCCCTGTCTCCCCACCTGGACTATTATATCCCTGATCCTCGTCGTGGCCTGCCGGGCGGCGAACTTATAGGCGATTGCCCAGCGCGGCGCCTTCGAGGTGGCCCCCAGGAGCTTCTGCTGATCGAGCGAGTTGACCTTGGCAACTATCCCATCAACCTCGAAAGCGAGGCCATCCCTCTTCTTCTCCCAATTGCCGCATACTTTCGATACATCGTCGATCGACGGGCACAGGATGAGCGGGTTGCTGATCCTCAGGCCGAAGCCCTTCAATTTATGAAGGGCTTCGTAATGGGTCTTCACACCCAGCTCTCCTATCTGGCCGATGCTGTGAATGAATATATTGAGCCGCCTCTTCGCCGCTATGGAAGGGTCCAGAAGCTTCAGAGAGCCGGCCGTTGCGTTCCGCGGGTTGGCAAAGGGCTCTTCACCGCTCTTCTCCCTCTCCCTGTTCACCTTCTTGAATGATTCCCTGTCCATGTAGATCTCTCCGCGGATATCCATGACTGGCGGGATGCTTTTGCCCCTGAGCGTCAATGGAACGGCCCTGATGGTCCTGACGTTATGCGTGATATCGTCTCCCCTCCTGCCGTCTCCCCGGGTAGCGGCGACGGTCAGCTTGCCTTCCTCGTATCTCAGAGAGACGGCGACTCCGTCGATCTTGAGGTCCACCACATACTCGTAATCCCGTCCCTTGAGATTTTTTTCGACCCGCCCGTCGAACTCCTCGATCTCATCCCTGGAGTAGGTGTTATCCAGCGATAGCATGGGGATCTCATGCGTCACCACCCGGAAGCCCGCCACGGGCTCGCCCCCCACCCTCCGGGTGGGCGAGTCCCGGGTAACCAGGCCGGGAAACTCCCCCTCAAGCTCGAGCAGCTCCTTCATGAGCTCGTCGAACTCACGGTCGGATATTTCAGGCCTGTTCTCGACGTAGTACAGGTAGTTGTGGCGCGCAATTTCGCTTTTAAGAGCCTGTATCCGCCTGACGGCTTTCGCCCTTTTCATCGGGCAACCACTCTTCCCGCGATTATCACGATCTGGGCGAAAGCGGCCCCGAGCGTATCGGCGCACAGGTCCGCCACCGACGCCACCCTGTCCGGGACGAAGCTCTGGTGGAACTCATCCGTCACCCCGTAAGCGGCCGCTATGAGAACGGCCAGGATAGCTGCGCAACGGGCTCCACCCATCGCCCTGTGGAGAAGCGCACCCAGGACAAAGTACTGGATAAAATGACCGAGCTTGTCCTGGTGGGGAAAAAGCTCGAACGGGACGACCGGCCCCGGTTGGGAGGAGAGGGCAAAGATCACAGCCGCCCATGCGCCGACCGCCAGCCACGCCCTTGTCTTCCAGTCCATCGCCATCAGTGTCCGAACAGGAGCCTGTCGCCGAGGGCATGCGGCAGGCCCGCCTGGATGATCTTTTCCCTGGCGGTCTCGACATCGTATTCAACGAAGCGATAGGAGACCGTCCGGCCCGTCGAGTCGTAAATTAAATACCGTGAGCGGGGATCCCCGTCACGGGGCTGGCCTACGCTTCCAACATTAACGATATGCTTCCCGTCTTCGAGCACCATCACATGCTCCCCGTCAGGAACGGTGTAAGACTCCCGACCGAAGACGACAGGCGAGTGCGAGTGACCTATGAAACAGATAGACTCCTCCATGAAATCGAAGCACCGGGAAGCGGCCCTGGCCGTTAGCACGTAGTCCCACCCGGAGGGGTCCACAAGGCTTGAGTGGACCAGGACAGCGCCGTCAATACGCCCGACCAGCGGCAGCCCCTCCAGATATTTCACCTCTTCATCTCCTATGTGCCCACCCGTCCATATAATGGCCCGCCGCGCATTGATGTTGAAATAATTTATATCGGTCCGCCCTACTGTTGCATCGTCGTGATTGCCAAGAAGAACCACCTCGGGCTCCATGCTTTTCAACATCGAGACGCATTCGGACGGATTGGCCCCGTAGCCGACGATATCCCCCAGGCAGACGACAGCATCGACACGCTCCTTCGCAATGGATATTTTAACGGCTTCAAGGGCCTCGATGTTACTGTGCAGATCGCTGATTATCGCGTATTTCATAGCATGAAAAATAACAGGGCGGCGGCGGCCAAGCTAGAATTCGAAGCCCGCATTTCCCCGCCTCCCCGGCGTGATACCGGCGGGGAGGCGGGCGTAATAATGGTCGGAGCGGTGGGATTTGAACCCACGGCCTCAGCGTCCCGAACGCTGCGCGCTAAACCGGACTGCGCCACGCTCCGATCTATTAATTATCGATTTATGTTACTGAACTCCTAGTTGCCTCAAATACCCTAACTGCCCCCTCTTCGCTCTCGCTCATCGGGATCTAAGAATTTCATGATATTTAGAGTCGCTGCGCTCCCTAAATATCTGAATTTCTAAGACGGACTGCGCCACGCTCCGATCTATTAATTATACCAGATAATCCAATGCCCCCTCTATTTTTTCCGTTTTCCCCCGGCCATTACCTTTTTGTGAATCCAGACATAACAGACTACGATAACGGTACAAGCCAGGAGGATCCAGACCATGTTCTGCCCGAGCATTGCCTTTCCCTGGTGCACTATATCCGCGTAGCTCATCTCCGTTGTTTTTCCGCCCATGTAGTATCCCAGAGCGATAAGCACCAGGATCCATATTCCCGCCCCAAGGGCCGTAAAAATGCTGAACCGGTCGAGCTTCATTCTGGAAATGCCCGCGGGCAGGGAAATCAACTGACGGATGGCGGGGATCAGCCTGGAAACGAAAGTTGCAACTTCTCCGTACTCCCGGAAAATCTCTTCCGCACGCTCCAGCTTGTCCTCAGAGAGGAAGAAATACCTTCCGTACTTGTGAAGAAAAGGCCTGCCAAGCTTCAACGCGAGAAAGTAGTTAAAATAAGCCCCGGCCATGGAGCCCGCGAGCCCGCAGGCGAAGGCCACGACAAGGGCCGGGATCTCCGAGCCGGGGAAGAATTCAGAACGGGCGGCCCAGAAACCGGCGGGAATCATTATCACCTCACTCGGAAAAGGGATCAGCGAGGATTCCACGGCCATGAAGAAGAACACCAGGAATGGGCCCCACCAAGTGACCATAAAGGAGGAGAGGGTCTCGAAAAACGGAATAAGGTACTCTGTCATTTATATTTCCTCGCTATCTCCGGGTGGACTCCCAGCCCACCCTTTTCTGTACTTCCCGCCCAGCCGACTCATAGAATCCGCCGCTTTGCCGGGAACTAGCGACCCTGTCCTTTCCAGCCGTGCTTCCCCACCAGGGGGACGAAGACGCATCCGCAGACCGTCCTCTTGTCGCAACGCTTCCCCCGTCTCGTGAAGACCATGAGCGTCTGGGAGAACGAGCCCCCGACAGGTATGACCAGTCTTCCCCCATCGGCGAGCTGATCCATAAGGGGCGGCGGAGCTTCGGGAGCGCCGGCGGTAACAATTATGCCGTCGTAGGGCGCGTGCTCGGGCCATCCCTCCGTACCGTCGCCGACCTTTACGTGGACGTTGGGGTACACATCGAGCAGCGGGGATGCCCGCATTGCGAGGCTCTCGTGCCTCTCGACCGTGTACACCTCCCGCGCCAGCACGGCCAGAATCGCCGCCTGGTACCCCGAACCGGTCCCTATCTCCAGCACGCGCTCGCCGCCCGTGAGCTCAAGGCACTGGGTCATGAGAGCCACCATGTACGGCTGCGATATTGTCTGCCCCGAGCCTATCGGCAGGGGGTGATCGGCGTATGCCCCTGATCTCATGTCCGGGGGGACGAATTCGTGACGCGGTACCGCTCTGAACGCCTCGAGCACCCGCTCGTTACGGATGTCGCGGGCCATAAGCTGACGGGCGACCATATCCTCCCGCTCACGGCGCCACCTATCCCCGGTCACGGAATTTCCTCCTGCTCGCCAGGACAAGCTTGAAAAACCTAATCGTGTCAATGAGGGGATTGATCTTGCTCTTCTCTCCGCCGTAGATGGTCGACACCCTGACCGAATCGATTTTCCAACCCTTTCTGCCGGCCGTCATCAACATCTCCGACTCGGTCTCGAACCTCCCCGTCACCAGATCCATAGTCCTCAAGACGGCGGAGCGAATGAACCTGAATCCGCACTGGCTGTCGGGAATTTTCTGGCGCGCTATCCCGGAAACCACCATTGAAGTGAACCTGTTGGTCAGGTAGCGCACAATCGGCATTTTGCCCGTGTCTTCCATCCTGTTTCCGACAATAATGCCGGCGTCCGTCCGTTCGGCCGTTTCCAGGAAAGCGTCGATGTCATCCGGGTCGTGCTGGCCGTCGCCGTCCATCACCAGCACACCGTCGTAACCCCCGTTTAGCACGTAACTAAAACCGGTTTTCAGGGCCGAGCCCTTGCCCCTGTTCCCGGGATGGGTAATCACCACAGCCCCCGCCCGGCGGGCCTCCTCCCCCGTCTTGTCGGAAGAGCCGTCATCGACAACAATGACGGAATCCACCTTTCTCAGGGCAGCCTTGACCACATTATAAATGGTCGTCTCCTCGTTATACGCCGGTATAAGAACGCAGACATTCATCGCACATTACAGGGAAAAAAGGTAAAGAACGGAATATCAGGGAATATCAAGAAAAAATATTCATGAAAGAATCTATTGATTAACTCGTATTCCCTGATCTTCCCTGAAGTCACAGCCAACCTTGTCCCACCTCCGGGGTGGGACAAGGTTGGGGACTGCATTCCCTGCTATTCCCTGATTTTCCCTGAATTCCTTGATTTTCCCTGAAGTTGCGGCCATACCTTGTAGAAGATAAACCACTGGGAGAGATACCGCGCTATGTATTTTTCAAGCACGCCGGCCAGCTCGCTGTAAATCTCTTCCAGCCGGGCCTCTTTGTCCATGCCAGCGACCGGGGTTATCGGGTCGTCGAATACAAGCCTGAATTCGCCGGCCCTCACCTGGATCATGAACCCGGGGATAATGGGGACGCCGGTCCTGCAGGAAAACTCCGGCGCGCCCCTTACGAGCGTCGCCTCCTCCCCGAAAAGCATGACCTTTCTGCCCTTGAAGCTTTCATCCCTGTCGATGACGAAGGTGGCGAGGCCGTTTTCCTTAAGAATTTTCAGGATATGACGAATCTCGAACCCCTCGTGTGCCATAAGGGCGCCGCTGTTCACGCGCAGGTCCGTGAAAAATTTGTCCAGCCACCTGTTCTCGTGTTTGATCTCCACGGCGCCGAACCTGTACCCCATATCCGTCAGAACCCTGGGGCCCAGCTCCCAGTTCCCGATGTGGGCCGTTATGGCGATAACGCCGCGGCCGGCTCCGAGGACGCGGTCCAGCTTCTCAACGCCCACTGTCTCTATCCTGCCTGACCCGGCTCCACGGCCAAAGCTCGCTATATCGAAAAAATCCGCGAGGTGAACGGCGAAGTTCTCGAAGGTCTCGCGCGCCAGCCTGTTCACCATCACACGCCGGGCCGGGCTCTCATCCTTCCCCCTCGTATAATCCAGTACATGTGCGATATTGCTTCTTACCGCATCCCTGGGCTCCACTGCAAAAAGATAATAAAGGCGTGCTGTCAATCTCCCGACCTTGTAACTGAGCCACCTCGGGGAGATGGATAGAAGGAACTGGATTAATTTAAACAGAATGTACTGGAGCATCGATCAACTCCATAACTGCCTTGGCGGCATCGACGGCAGAGTTCAGTTTGCCCATACTCATGGCCTTACGCCTCACAACAGCCAGTTTCTCCCTGTCACCCACAAGCTCTCTGGCCAGCCGGACAGCCTCTTCAGGCCGGTCCGCCCTGTACGCCAGACCCTTTTCTATCAAGTAACTCATGTTCTTTTCCTCCTGGCCCGGCAACGGCGGGAGCGCAATGACCGGCAGTCCCTTGGCCATGGATTCCGCGAGCGTCAATCCCCCCGGTTTGCTTATGACGAGATCCGCCACTTCCATGAGTTCGTTCAGTCTTTTCACATAGCTCAGCACCATGACATGGCGAGCGCCTAATTTTTCTTTTTCCCTCCTGAGCCGCTGCTTGAGAGCATTATTCTTCCCGGTGATCACGATGACCTGGATATCATCGGGGTCCTCCATGAAGCCCCGCGCAATCTCCTGCAACGGTCCGATGCCGCTTCCTCCCCCCATGAGAAGAACAAGCGGTCTCTCCGGGTCCAGCCCCATGCGCTCCCGGACCGCCTCCCCGGCCACGGCCTTGCTGAAGCCGGGATCTATCGGAATGCCGAGAGGCCTGACCTTATGAACCGGGACGCCGAAACTCACAATATCCTTCATTATTTCCTCATCGGGGACAATATACAAATCAACGCCCTGACATATCCAGTAATAGGGGATGAAGAAGTCCGTCACCACCGCCACGAGCGGGACGGTAGAACCGGTCTTGCGCTTGTACTCGTCGACCATATTACAGGGAAGACACTGGGTACAGACGATAGCGGCGGGGGCGGACTCATCGACAAGTGTGCGTACTTTATCCGTACCAAGACGGTAGGCTATATCCGTGAACTGCTCGAAGAACTTCTCGTTCCTGTCGCTGTTGTACAGGCGGCCCCATATCCCGGGCCGCTTCTTCATGACCTGAACGAAGAGATTGCTTAATACCCTTTCTATAATCGGGTTGGTGTAGGCGACGAGGTTCAGGATGGAGACGTCGACTTCCCCGTCCACACGCCCGAAGGCTTTTTCCAGGGCCCTGGCCGCAGAATGATGGCCGGAGTCCCTGATAGTGTAGAATATAAATACGTGCTTGCTCCCCATCTCAGGAATCCACATCGAGGTGCTTCTTCAGCCTTGACACAGCCTCCTTCAGGCGCTCCTCTTTCTGGACCAGGGCGAACCTGACGTAACCCTCCCCGTACTCGCCGAAGCCTGTGCCCGGAGCGACAGCGACGCCGGTTTCTTCCAGGAGAAGCGTCGCGAATTCAAGGGAAGTCAGGGCACTGTACTTCAAGGGTATTCTCGCCCAGACATAAAACGTTCCCTTTGGCAGGGGAACGTTCCAGCCGATCTCCTTCAAACCGTTTACGAACACGTCTCTCCTGCGCCTGTAAATCTCGACCGTCTCCAGCACGTATTCGTCGGAGCCGTCGAGACAGGCTATAGCGGCGCACTGGATAGGCCGGAAAATGCCGAAGTCGACGTAGCTCTTTGTTTTGGCTATGGATTTCAGTATCCTCCTGTTGCCCACGGCGTAGCCGATCCTCCACCCGGCCATGCTGTACGACTTTGACATCGTGTGAAACTCGACCCCGATTGTCCTGGCGTCCCCGACCTGCATCATGCTCGGGGACCGGTAGCCGTCGAAAACAATATCCGAATAGGCAAGGTCATGGGCCACTATGATATCGTTTTTCTTAGCCCAGGCCACAACGCGCTCAAAGAACTCCAGATCAACGACTGCCGCCGTCGGGTTATGCGGATAGCTGATAAGGAGGAGCTTTGCCATCCTTACTATATGTTTATCGAGCTTATCAAGCTCGGGCTTGTAATCGTTCCCCGGGCCGAGAGGAAGGTTGTAAAGAATCCCGCCGGCCATGATCGCCCCGTTAAAGTGGACGGGGTACGCCGGGCTCGGGACAAGCGCGATATCGTCGTTATTTAAAAATGCAAGGGAGAGATGGGCTATCCCCTCCTTCGCGCCTATCAGGGGAAGGACCTCAGTAGCCGGATCGAGGTCGACGCCGAACTTTCTGCCGTACCAGTCTGCGATAGCCCTCTTGAGATCCTGCTCAATCGGCCCATAGCTCTTTGAATAACCGTGGTTATCCGAATCGGCGGCAGCCTCGCAGAGAGCGCTCAACGCCCGGGGCGGAGCTCCGAGGTCCGGATTGCCCATGCTCAGATCTATTACATCGACCCCCCTCGCGGCCACCTTTTGCTTCAGATCGTCCACAATCGTAAAAAGGTACGGGGGTAGCCTTAGCATCCTGTTCGCTTCTCGTATCATGAGATTAATTCCCTCCCTGAATGAATACGTATTGTATCCGCTTTCCTGGAAAAAAAACAGTCAACTCTATATAAAACCCGATATTCTGTCATCAAGAATACAACCGTTCAATAGTCAATTGAGAAAGTACCGCGTTCATAACGCGTACAAATGAAGTATATCTTCAATTCTTGTGAAGAACGTCTTCATTATTATAACAGGATCGCTCCAGGGATGAAAAACCATGCTTATTGCATTTTGCTCTGCTGCAAGATAATACAGCTAAAATGGTGGATACCGGTCTTCTGGAACAATTATTGCATGTAATCAGGCGGCATGAAAACCATTTCAGACGAATCCGGTGTGACATTAATGGAGGTATTGATAAGCGTCCTCCTGTTCTCTGTATTTACAGCCTGTTTTATCTCATCCCTCTGGTTCTGCAACTCAACCGCCAGGTTATCAACCCACAGCATGACTGCATGCAACCTCGCACAGCAGCAGATCGAGTGTTTACGGGGAAAGTCATTCGCCAACATAGAGCTCGGCAGCTCCGGAGATGACTACGAAGTCTCCGCGTATTCAGAGGAGTATGTCCAGCTCGACACAGCCATCTACGCGGATATAAACGTTTATGTCGAGGGAAGGGACTTAAACGACAATACCGACAGCGACGGCGACGGGACGTCAAACGCGGGCAAGGACGTCGTGAGGAAATATATCAAGGTTAACATCGGGTGGACGGAGAGCGGAAAGGAGTACGTCCAGCTGCTGGAGACAATGGTAGCTACCGGTGGCGAGGGTTAAAACGATGGTAAAGCCGGGGAGGAACGACGGGTTCACGATGGCGGAGTTGATGATCAGCGTCGTCCTCTCCGGGATCGTGATGGGAGCGATACTTACATTCTTCCTCACGGGCTATTCGGTGCTTTTCGGGGGCTTCCATCAGATAGCCGCCAAGATGGATTCGCACAGAACAGTCGAGAAGATCGTGGAAGACACGCGCCATGCCCGCACGGTCAGGCTTTACGACCACTACGACCCGGATCATCCGGGGAGCGAGGTGCAGGAGGGTAATTATCTCGAGCTCTGCTTCCCCACGGGCCTCGGCAGGGACGACGTCGGGTACTACCTCTCCAGTAACCAGCTTGTGTTCATAGACGACCTGAACGATCAGCAGCCCAATCATATTATGGTCTCGGAGGAGATCGAGCCCGTTTCCGGATCTTACGTATTCTTCAAGAACACCGGGGGCTACTCCATAAAATTCAAGCACAGGGACGTCAGTACGAAGGACGGGGACCAGAGAGTGCGTATAATAACCGACGTACAGCCGAGGAATTGACCATGATCGGATACCGATGGAAAACGAAAAAGAACGCCGGCAGCACCCTGGTAACATCCATGATAACGGTGCTGGTCCTCTCCGGCCTCCTCGCAAGCTACCTGGGGCTCGTCAGCGGGGACTACTCCCAGACAAGGCGCTCCAGCGAGAGCAAGAGGGCGTTCTACGCCGCCGAGGCGTACGTGGAGAAGGTCGTATCCCAGATACTGAACGATTACTCATCGATGCAGATACCGGACTCCGCGAGGCTGTCGGGGCTGAGCGGCCAGTCCAACTGGCCTTCCTACGAGGGCCTGACGTTCCAGGCCGGGGGGACGGGCGTCTCCGTCGGGGCTTCGGGGAGCGAGGTCATCCAGGAGGGCAAGCTCAAGGGGTTGTACGAGCTGTACACGGAGTACGATGTACAGGCGGAGGTCATATCCGACTCGAACGGGGCGCGGGCGGCGGTGCAGCAGACCGTGCGGGCAAGGTTCATAGGCCTCTTCCAGTTCGCGGCGTTCTACGACGAGGACCTGGAGTTCGTGCCCGGGCCGACCGTCACGATGGTCGGCTGGGTCCACTCCAACAAGGACCTGTGGCTTGACAAGGGCGGTGGAACGCTCTACTTCGACTCATACTGGATCGATGAGAACAACCACTCCCTGGGCAAGGTCTACCCGCGGGTGACGGCGGCGGGATGCATCTACCAGGGAGACAAGAGCGGCAGGAAGAACGGCGGAGGTTCGGTCAAGATACGGGACAGGCAGGGAGAGGGCGGGGACTGGAACGACCAGTATCAGAACATGAAGCAGCCCGGCGTGGACGACGACGGTGACGAATCCTCCGACGAGGACCCCCGCGACGGCGTGGACAACGACGGGGACAGCGTGGTGGACGAGGACGACGCGTGGCTGCAGCACACGAACGCCGACTGGCAGGCGACCTCCCAGGAGCTCTGGGACGGCAACGTCCAGGACGTGGCGCACGGGATGTTCAACCTCAACCTGCCGCTGCCCGAGCTGTCCGAGGAGCTCGAGGAGGAGTACGGCGTCAACAAGGAGATCATCCTGATAGAGAAGGGCGACGCGGTCGACCCGGACAACTCGCAGGAGCTCGCGGACTACCCGGAGCTGGAGGAGGCGCGGTTCTACTGGCAGGCGGACCTCAGGTTGCTCGTGGAGGATGACCGCTTCTTCGACGATGGGACAGAGAAGTACGTCACCGAGACAGAGGTCAAAGGCTACGACGGAGACGGCACCGCCGTCATAAGCGAGACGAAGTACTACGACGATGAGGGCTACCGCCTGGACCCGGCGAATGACTACGAAAGGATATGGTCGGACCGGGATGACCAGGAGGAGGGCGAGGAGGACGATATCTGGCGGAGGAGGACGTTCAACGACGGGCGCGAGTGGGCGACGATGAAGTCGCTTGAGCGGGACGAGTGCGAGGACACCTACGAGAAGCACAACATGGTCACGGTGGACGTCGATGTCGGCAACCTCATAGACACGATGGACTCGGACAGCGATTTCTGTCTGAAGAACGGCATCCTTTACGTACACCGCGAGGGGTCCCCCTACGGTCGCTATGACGGCGTGAGGCTTGTCAACGCGCAGACGATGCCCGACGGGACACAGGCGAACGGGAACGTGAGGGGCCTGACAGTGGCCACGGACAACCGCCTTTACGTCCTGGGCAATTACAATACGACGGCCGCGGGAACGTCGAGCCAGCGGCCGGCCGCCATAGCCGGAGACGCCATCAGCATACTCTCGAACTCGTGGACGGACGAGAAGAGCACGGATAGCCTGAGCAACCGCAGGGCGTCAAACACGACGCTTTACACTGCCATGATGATGGGCAACTACGAGAGCTCCCAGAACGACTACAACGGGGGACTGGAGAACCTGCCCCGTTTCCTCGAGTATTGGTCCGGTAAGACGGCCAAGATCAGGGGCTCCATGGTGGATCTCTGGTACTCGAACGAGAAGATCAGGGACTGGTACGGCAACAAGACTCTGGTCAGCAAGTGGTCGTACGGCAGCTACTACACAGCGCCCAACAGGGACTGGGGCTACGACAAGTTCTTCGACGACCCGCTGAACTGGCCCCCGGGGACCCCCATGGTCGTGAGCGTCGGCGCCACGCTGTGGAAAAGGAAATAGTTATGAAAATAAGATAATAAGTAAAAAATAAGTTCCCCGGCTTCGTCCCCATTTCCTTGTATTTCCGTATTCCCTTATTACTTTATTCTCTTATTTCCTTATTATCTTATTATTTTATATTTCCTATTTAAAGTCTTTTGAGCTCATGCCGAGGTTCTTCAGCTTTTCATAGAGGGCCCTCGAGCTTATCCCCATCTCGATAGCCGCGCGGGTGACGTCCCCCCCCTCTTTCTTCAGGACATCCTCGATGAACTTCCTGTCGAAATCCGCAAGGGCCCCTTTTCTGGCACTGCGGTAATCAAGGATCTCCGCGGAACAGGTCCCCTTAATCCTGTCCGGGATGTCCTCCAGTCCCATGACGCCGCCCGTGCTCACCGTGCACGCATGTTCGATGACGTTCTCCAGTTCCCTGACATTGCCCGGCCACCCGTACACCAGCAGCAGCTTCAGAGCCTCGCCGTTGAATTTTTTCTCTCTCCGGGTACTTATCAGAAAATGATCGATCAGGAGCGCTATGTCCCCGGGCCTTTCCCTGAGAGGAGGGACATGGATGGAGACGACATCGAGCCTGTAATAAAGGTCCTTGCGGAACCTTCCCTCCTCAACGTCCCACCTGAGGTTACGATTTGTGGCTGCGATGACCCTTACATCCACGGGATAAAAATCATCTCCTCCCACCGGACGGACTCTCATATCCTCCAGGAGCCGGAGAAACTTGGCCTGGAGCCCCAGGCCGAGATTTGCCACCTCATCGAGAAATACCGTCCCCCCGTCGGCCGACCGGATAAGTCCCACACGCTCCTCGTCGGCCCCCGTGAACGCTCCCTTCTTATGGCCGAAAAGCTCGCTCTCCAGGAGGCTCTCGCTCAGGGCGCCGCAGTCAATCGCCACGAACGGCCCCCCGGCTCGCGCGCTCCCTCCATGGATTGCCCGTGCCACCAGCTCCTTGCCCGTCCCGCTCTCCCCCTGGATAAGGACGGTAACCTCGCTTTTCGCCACCTTGTGAATAAGCTCATGGACCCTGCGAATGGCCCCGCTGTCGCCGATGATCCCATCCACCCGGGTCCCGGAGGGAGGGGCAGCCTCCAGGAGCTTTTTCTCGCGGACGTTCTTCGCAATCATGTCTATCTGGGCGGCATCGAACGGCTTGGTAATGTAATCAACGGCCCCTCTCCTGATCGCCTCCACCGCGGTCTCGACCGAGGCATACGCCGTCATCATCACTATATCGGCGGCAGGATCCAGGGCCTTTATCTTTTCGATAACGCCCATACCGTCGAGCCCCTCCATCTTCAGGTCGACGACGACCAGATCCGGGGACTCTTTCCTGAAGAGCTCCACCCCCTCCTCCCCCGCCCCGGCATCACACACTTCGTGTCCGAGGACGGAGAGGGAATCGAAAAGGTACTGTCTCACGCGCCTGTCATCATCTATTACCAGGATCTTCACGTTCCTCCTTCATTGCCGGCAGGTATATCGTAATCTCGGACCCCTGCCCGGGCCCGGACATCACTTCGACCCTCCCGCCGTGATCCGTGATTATGCCATACGAGATGGAGAGTCCGAGCCCGGTCCCGCTAGCCGGTCCCTTGGTTGTAAAGAACGGCTGAAATATCTCGCGGCGTCTCGCCTCATCCATGCCCTCGCCGTTATCCTTCACGGAGATTGCAACATATCCATCGCCGGCGCGGGAGCAAACCTCTATCACCCCTGCCGGGCCCTTGATCGCCTGCTGGGCGTTAATTATAAGGTTAGCGAGGACCTGCTGGAGCTGGCTGTCGTTGCCGAGAACGGCCGGCGCCGGTTCAATCCGGACGATAAATTCAACACCTTTATCATCGAGACCGGGCCGCATCAGTTTCTCTATTGTCCGAACGACCTCCCCTACATCCACCCGGGAGAACGTCGACCTGTCCTGGCGGGCGAATGTCAGGAGCCTCCTTATGATATCACTGCCTCTCGTGGCGCACTCCTCGATGATCTCCGCCTTCCGCACCGACTCCTCGTCGGCGACGGCCGACTTCAGAAGCGCGGCATACCCGATAATGGGCATCATGATATTGTTCATCTCGTGGGCTATGCCCGCGGCCATCTCCCCCACGGCGGAAAGCCTCTCGGCGCTGATCAGCTGCCTGGTCCTCTCCTCGACCTTCTTCTCGAGCCCCCTGTTTGCCTCCTCTATCATCCCGGCCTGCGCCTCTATCCGGGCCATGATGCGGCTGAGCTCCTCGTAAAGGAAATCGATCTCCCCCTTCAAGGGCCTGGTTCCGTCCCACCTGCCGAGGGCTACCGATCTCATATCCCTCTGAAGCCGGACCATCGCCCTGGATCCGGACCAGACCATGACAACGCCGAGGGAGGCTACCAGAACGGTCAGGAGAAATATCGAGGTATACTCCCACCGCGCCGGGACCTCATACCCCGGCCCGATGGCCGTGTAGCAAAGGACAAGGGCGGGAATGACGGCAACAAGGGCGAAACCGGCGGCCAGCCTCGCCCCCCGTTTCCTCGAACCTTGTTTCATATATATCATGGGCTTTACATTGACTCGGGGACGCTGACGCCGAGAAGGCCGAGACCGATCTTGAGAACAATCTGGACGGCCCTCGCCATAGCCAGCCTCGCCTCCCTCAGCCCCTTATCCTCAATCATAACCCTGTGCTTGTTGTAATAGGAGTGAAAGCCGGCGGCAAGCTCCTCAAGATACACGCAGAGCCTGTGCGGCTCGAATAAAGCCGCCGCCGATTTCACCGTCTCTTCAAATCTCATCAGGTCTTTTATTATCTCCAGCTCCTCCTCCTTCGTCAGCCTCCGGAGGTCCACCTCGAGCAGCCTTCCCCTATCAAGCAGTCCGTACCGCTCCCCGTATTTCTTCTGGATGCTGCATATCCTGGCATGGGCATACTGAAGGTAGTAAACAGGGTTGTCCAGCGACTGCTTCCGGGCCACCCCGAGGTCGAAATCCAGATGGCTTCCCATCTTCCTCATGAGGAAGAAATACCTGGCAACGTCCCTCCCCACCTCGCCGAGAAGCTCTTCAAGAGTGACGAACTGAGCTTTCCTGGTCGACATCTTCACCTGCCGGCCGTCCCTCACAAGGGTGACGAACTGGTGAATTAACACAACGATCTTCGATTTGTCACAGCCGAGAGCCTCAACTCCGGCCAGCACGTCCGGGAAAGTACCGTGATGATCCGCGCCGAAAACATCGATAACGATATCGAAGCCGCGGTCCAGCTTGTCCCGGTGGTAGGCTATGTCCGGCAGCCTGTACGTAGCCTCTCCTGTCTTCTTTATTATCACCCTGTCCTTGCTGCGTCCGAAACGTGTCGCTTGAAACCAGACGGCCCCGTCTCTCTCGTAAACACAGCCCGCCTTCCTGAGAAGGTCGACCACCCGGGCAACCTTCCCGGATTCGAAAAGCGAGTTCTCGTTGTAATAAACGTCGAAGCGAATGCCCATCGAGGCGAGGGTCTTTTTAATGCCCGAAAAGATCGACTCCTCGGCTATTTCCTGGAATCGCTTGAGATCTTTCTCGGCTCGCAGGGAATCGCCGCACCTCTCACGCAGGGCCCCAGCTATATCCACTATATACTCCCCCTGGTATAGGTCTTCTCCGAAATCGATCTCTTCCCCCAGGAGCTGGAGGTAGCGCTTCTTCACGGACACGGCCAGAACCTTCATCTGGTTGCCGGCATCGTTGTAATAATACTCCCTGGTCACTGCATAGCCCACCCTCTCCAGCAGGTTGGCAATCGTATCGCCGATGGCGGCCTGCCTTCCGTGCCCCACCGTCAGGGGGCCTGTGGGATTGGCGCTGACGAACTCCACCTGAACCGTTTTCCCTTCGCCCACCTTGAACCGCGCGTATTCCTCCCCCTGCTCGAGAATTGTTGAGAGCCCGCGGTAAAGGGCGGACGGCGAGATGAAAAAATTGACGAAGCCCGGGCCTGCCACCTCCACCCTGTCGTATACCTCACCCCCGCGCCCCGCAAGGCGCCTGACAAGCGCCTCCGCTATTCTCGCCGGCGGCAGCTTCGCCTCTTTTGCGATGACAAAGGCAAAGTTCGTCGAGAAGTCGCCGTGCGACCTGTTCGAAGGTCTCTCGATACGTACGGACGGAACAGCGGAATAAGAGAGGTCGCCCGACTTCCTGGCTTCTTCAGCGGCTGCGGCCAGAAGGGACTTCAGCCTATCGCTCAGTAGTTCGCCCATCAAGGTCCTCTTTCGTATCTCCCGTTTCAATATCGACACGGCCGGCATCTCCCCAGAGGGCCTCCAGCCTGTAGTAATCTCTCTGCTCCCTGGAGAATACGTGGGCCATCACCCCGGCAAAATCAAGGATGACCCACCGCCCTTCACCATATCCGTCGATATGGATACAGGGATGGTCCGCCCGTTTCAACCGTGACTTTATCTCACCGGCAATCGCCTTTATATGGCGGTCGGACGTCCCCTCGCATATCACGAAGTAATCCGCAACGGTGGATATGCCGCGTATATCAAGGACAACGATATCAGCAGCCTTCTTATCGTCCGCGGCCCCGGCGCATTCCAGGGCGACCTTACGCCAGTCACCCGGCATCGCTTTTTTTCTCATACTTTTGATAGAGCCCTTTCCTGCTTATATACTCCGCCACGGCTTCCGGGACCATGTAATCTATGCATTTGCCCTCCCCGACGCGGTTCCTTATTTCCGTGGACGATATGTCTATCACGGGGGTCTCGACTATTCCGGCGGCCAATCTGCGAAAAACTTCCTTCCCGACAGACAGGCTCTCCGCCGAGAGGCCCCTCAGGGGATAACCTGACCTTGCGGCGATTATGAAATCGCAGAGCCCGGATAACCTTTCAACGTCTTTCCACGTCGAAATTTCGTGAAGGCTGTCCGCCCCTACGATAAAGTAAAACTCCTCTCCCCGGTTGAATCTCCTCTTTAATTCCTCGATGGTCTTTACCGAATAGGACCTTCCCCCTCTCTTCAGCTCTATGTCGCTCGCCCTGAACCCGGGATTGGAGGAGACGGCAAGCTCGACCATCCGCAACCTGTCCCCGCCCGGGGCGAGTTCCCCGCTCCCTTTGTGGGGAGGAAGGGCGCAGGGAACGAAGAGCACCTCGTCAAGGTGCTTCTCCTCCAGCACGGCCGTTGCGATAATCAGGTGGCCGATGTGTATCGGGTTGAACGTCCCACCGAAAATGCCTATCCGCTTTGCTCTTTTACCCATCGCATTACCTGAGCATCTACTCTTCATCTACCCCTGTGTTTTATAATCACGGTAACGTTTGAGGGTTAAGGTTACGATGCCCTGTCTGCCCCGGTGACTATCGGGGTTTCGGCTCTAGGCTACGTCCTTCGTCTTTTTTATCCGTAACCGTTGACCGTAGCCGATACGGGCTTCGTTACCCTAGCCTTTACCGGTGTATTCATTACACTACATATAACTTCTTTCGCAGCTTTCAGCTTCGCACTTGCCCCGACCCTCTGACAATATATTTATACGTCGTCAGCTCCTCAAGAGCCATGGGCCCCCTGGCGTGTATCTTGTCCGTACTGATGCCGATCTCGGCCCCAAAGCCGAACTCTCCCCCATCGCTGAATCTCGTCGAACAGTTCCAGAAGACCGTCGCCGAATCAACGCGCTTGAGAAATGCCTGTGCGGCAGCCTCATCCTCCGTGACGATGGCGTCGGAGTGCCGGGACCCGTACTCCTCTATGTGCTCGATTGCCTCATCAAGACCTTCGACCACCCTGACGGCCAGGATAAGGTCAAGGTACTCTTCGCGCCAGTCGGACTCGCGGGCGGGCCCGGCTTCGCCCACGATCTTCAGGGTCGCCGGGCATCCCCTCAACTCGACGTTTCGCTCAAGAAGGAGGCGTGCGACATCCGGGAGAAGCTTTTCCGCGATCCCCCTGTGGACGAGCAGTGTCTCCATGGCGTTGCAGACTCCCGGCCTCTGGCATTTAGCGTTCACGATAATCTCCTTCGCCATGTCGAGGTCGGCGGCCCCGTCGATATAGACGTGACAGTTCCCCCTGTAATGCTTTATCACCGGAATGCGGGACTTATCGACTACAGCCCGTATCAGCCCCTCGCCGCCCCTGGGAATGACGACATCGATGTACTCGTCCAGCTTGAGCAGCTCGTCCACGGCGGACCTGTCGGGCGTCTCTATCATGCACACGGCGCTACCCGGAACATCGCTCTCTTCCAGCGCTCCGGACATGACGGACGCGAGGGCCCTGTTTGTGGCCAGCGCCTCCTTGCCTCCCCTCAGGATCGCCGCGTTCCCGCTCTTGAGGCACAGGCTCGACGCGTCCACGGTGACGTTGGGCCTCGACTCGTATATCATGCATATCACGCCGAGGGGGACGCGCACCTTCGATATCACGAGACCGTTGGGACGTTTCCATTCACGCATAACTTCGCCCACGGGGTCGGGGAGTTCGATGATCGCGCGCACTCCGTCGACCATTTTTTCAAACCTCGCCTCAGTGAGTGTGAGCCTGTCAACGAGGGCGGAAGACAAGCCGGCCTTCTTTCCCTTCTCGACATCCTGCTCGTTTGCCGACCTGATATCGGCGATCTTCTCCTCAAGCGCCCGCGCCATGGCCTCAAGGCCTGTGTTCTTCTCTTCAGTCGAAAGGGCCGCCAGCCCGCGCGACGCCTCCCGGGCCCCCCGGGCTAACTCCAGAACATAGTCCTTAATATCCATACTGCTTCACCTTTTCTCAAACTCAATCTTACTCCGATATTGCTGTTGAAATAACTTATCCATCTTGTAGATCAACGTAATTCCTGCTTCTTTTAAATTCGTGTTCATTCGTGCCTTAGTGTCTTCGTGGCTATATCTTCCCCGCTTCACGCTTTCCGTCTTTTTTTCATCCTGCATCCTGTATCCTGCATCTTTTTTATTTTTCATCCTGCATTTGGTCATCCGTCTTTGGTCTATAGTCTAGGGTCTTTAGTTTCTTCATTGAACATTGGTCGTTGTCATCTTGTAAAGATGACCAGGTTGTCCCGGTGGACCACCTCGTCGTAATACTTGTACCCGAGGACCCCCTCTATCTCTCCGGTCTTTTTGCCCATGATTTTTTTCAGCTCGTCGCTGCCGTAGTTCACCAGCCCGCGCCCCACCTCGCGCCCTTCCCCGGACATGATCCGGACCGAATCGCCCGTTTTGAATTCGCCCTTCACGGCCTTTAAGCCGGAGGAGAGGAGGCTCTTCCCCTTCACACAGAGGGCATCCGCGGCACCCTCGTCGACGTGGAGCTCTCCGCGGGGCCTGGTGAAGTAGGCTATCCACCTCTTCCGTCCGCGCATCTTTCCCCTCGATGGAAAAAATATCGTCCCCACATCCTCTCCGTCGAAAATTCGACGCAGGACGCAATCCGCGCGACCGTCGGCGATAACCATCGTTTCACCGGCGCCCGTCACGATTCTCGCCGCCTCCAGTTTGCTTGCCATGCCCCCGATCCCGCATGGACCCACAGTCCCATCCGCGCATGAAGCTATTTCGTCCGTTATACCGGTTACCTCGCTAATCCGCATTGCATTCCGCGACCTTCTCGGGTCTTCGGTCATCAGGCCGTCTATATCCGACAGTATTATCAAAAGATCCGCCTTTACCAGATTGACAACGAGAGCACTGAGCATGTCATTGTCCCCGAACTTGATTTCATCCACCGATACCGTATCGTTTTCATTTATTATGGGCACCACGCCGGAGGAGAGAAGCGTCGTGATCGTGTTCCTGACATTCAGATGCCGCGCCCTGTCGCGCAGGCCGTCGTGCGTCAGGAGAATCTGGGCGACCCTGAACCCGTGTCGCTCGAAACACCTGTCATAGGCGGATATGAGCACGCTCTGCCCCACAGAGGCCGCCGCCTGAAGCTCGGGGAGCAGATTGGGACGCGCCCGGAGCCCGAGCTTCCCGACACCGGCGCTTATGGCGCCCGATGTCACGATAATCACCTGCACACCACGCCCCATGAGATCCACGATCTGGCCTACCAGGTCGTTTATCATCCGCTCGTCGAGATCGCCTCCGGATCGCGTCAGGAGAGCCGTCCCCACCTTGACGACAACCCTGCCGGCTTTCCGGATCTCCGATCGATTCATTTTTTTCCTTTTTACATCTTTAAAACAACCGGCTGAAAGCGAACGGTTATTACGTTCGGAACAATGTTAACCTTAATTGCTTTTAATGGAAAAAATATTATTCCCCATTATCTTGCGGCAATAAAATTTCCCTGATTCCTTTTTTGAGGTTATCCAAACCGGTGCCTTTCACGGCAGAAATCGGATAGATCTTATCGGATCGAACCCCCGTTTTCTCCCGGAAGAGACGGAGATTTTCCTCCGACGGACTCAGGTCCATCTTATTAGCCGCCACGACAAAAGGCTTCCGGGCCAGGCCTTCGTCGTGAAGACGCAATTCCCTCATCAGTGACTTATAATCCTCAACCGGTTCCCGGCCGTCGACCGCGGCCATATCCACCACGATAATCAGGGCCCTCGTCCTCTCGATATGCCTGAGGAACGCGTGGCCAAGCCCCCTGTTTTCATGTGCTCCATCTATCAGGCCCGGCATATCGGCTATTACTATTGTCCGGTAGTCGTCCGTATCGAGCGTGCCCAGGACCGGCGCCAGGGTCGTAAACGGGTAAGAAGCAATCTTTGATCTCGCTTTTGTGATCTTTGAAAGGATGGTTGACTTGCCTGCGTTCGGATACCCGACAAGGCCCGCGGCGGCGATGAGCTTTAACTCTAATATAGCCGTGGCCTCCTCGCCGGGCATTCCGCTTTCGGCTTTGCGGGGAGCCCTGTTCGTGGAGCCGGCGAAACGCTTGTTCCCCTTCCCCCCCCCTCCTCCCCTGACGATGACTCTTCTATCGCCGTCTTCGACGAAATCGTGAATGACCTTGCCGGTGAGCTTGTCCCTCACGACTGTGCCGACGGGAACGCGAACAAGAAGGTCCGCGCCGTTCTTCCCGGTGCAGGCCTTGCCGCGGCCATGCTGGCCGTTGCCGGCTTTCAAATGCGGCCTGTACTGGAAATCGAGGAGGGTTGCAATGGAGCGGTCCGCCACGATCAGGATATCACCGCCCTTCCCGCCGTCTCCGCCGTCGGGGCCGCCGCGGGGAACGTATTTCTCGCGGCGGAAACTGACACACCCGTTGCCCCCGCTACCCGCCTTGAGATAAACCTTGGCCCAGTCGACAAACACCTGTCACATCGGGGTGCTATTGGCCGACGGGGGCAACGGACACCTTCCTCGCCCCCTTCTTTCCGGAGAAGCCTACCAGGCCGTCCACCGTGGAGAAGAGCGTATCGTCGCGCCCTCTACGCACGTTGGAGCCGGGATTGAACTTGGTGCCCCGCTGTCTGACAAGTATGGAGCCGCTGGTCACAAACTGCCCCCCCCATTTCTTAAGGCCCAGCCTCTTGGAGCGGCTCTCACGGCCGTTCCTGCTGCTTCCCATTCCCTTCTTGTGAGCCATGAGGAATATCCCTCCTAATCTTTAACCTTGATGTCTGTGATTTTCACCATGGAGTACTTCTGCCGGTGTCCCCTCGTGCGGCGGTATCCTTTTCTTCTCTTCATCTTGAAGACCACGATTTTGTCGTCCTTCTCTTCACCGATCACCTCCGCAGCCACAGACGCACCCTCCACGGTAGGGGTGCCGGCCATGACCCTGCGTTCATCCACCACGAGAAGGACATCTTCAAAGACGACCTTATCGCCGGACTCCAAGCCAAGCCTGTCAACGGCAACCGTTTCACCTTTCTCGACCTTGTACTGCTTTCCACCTGTTTTTATCACTGCGAACATCATTACCTCATCTTTGCCTACTATAATAGAAAATTGTACGACCGGTAGTCAATTATTACCGGACGATCTCTTATCGCAGATTTCCCTGCCCGTCCCGGCATCGAATACCACGAACTTCTCGATATGGAGCAATGGATCGGCTTCCACGATTATCTCCATCCTGTAATCCCGCTCCGCCTCACACACGGCAGAAAAATCATTTTTCTTCATGAACTCCAGCAAATCGGGGTGCACGGTTATCTTCAGCGGGCTTCGGCCGCGCGCCATGAATATTTTTCGAATCCTCCTCTGTATCTCGATGGCAAGACTCGGCATGGTCTTGACCATACCTTTGCCGCCGCACGAGGGGCATTTGCCATACACCTCTTCCGATATACTCTCCTTGACGCGCTGTCGAGTCATCTCCAGAAGGCCGATATCGGATATGGGCAACAAGTTGAACTTCGCCTTGTCCTTCTTAAGGCCGCCCTCCAGCCGTTTCATCACGGCCCGCTGGTTCCTCCTGGAAGGCATATCGATGAAGTCGATAACGATAATCCCCCCGAGATCCCTCAGCCTGAGCTGCCTCGCTACCTCATCGGCAGCTTCAAGATTGGTTTGTATGACGGTTTCGGAGAGGTTCTTCTTCTTCACAAAACGTCCGCTGTTGACATCTATGACCCACATAGCCTCTGTCTGCTCTATAATCAAGTACCCCCCGCTCTTGAGCCACACCTTCCTCTGAAATGCCTTTTCGATCTCCCTCTCTATCCCGTACCTCTCGAATATCGGGCGCCTCCCCCTGTAAATCGAGACCTTCCTCTGAAGCTGGGGAAGTGTCGAGGCAATGAACTTCCTGACCCTCCTGCACTCCTCCCTGGAGTCGATCAACACCCTGTCCACATCATCGGTGAAAGAATCCCTGACCACCCTGAGGATAAGATCGAGCTCTTCATGGAGGAGGCTCGGCACGGAAGAGGACGCCGTCTTTTTTCTTATCCTGTCCCAGAGAGCGCGAAGGTACCGTATATCCCTCTCAAAATTATTTTTCTTCTCTCCCTGTGCCGCCGTCCTCACTATGAATCCGATATCCCCCGGAAAATCCATGGAAGCGAATATGGACTTAAGCCGCGCTCTCTCCTTCCGGTCGGCAATCCGTCTCGATATGCCGATACGCCGCTCTCCCGGAATGAGGACCAGGTACCTCCCCGGCAAGCCGATGTGAGTGGATAACCGGACGCCTTTTTCGCTTATCTTCTCCTTTATAATCTGAACGACGATATCCTGACCGTCTTTTACGAGATCGCTTATCAAACGCCTCTTCCCCCCCCTCCCGGCGCTGCGGGGCTTCTCTTCATCCTCCCCCGCCACCTCGCTCCAGGGTGATACTTCGTCCGTCATGTCCGAAGCGTGAAGGAAGCCGTTTTTCTCCAGCCCGATATCGACGAACGCCGCCTGGATGCCGGGAATGACCTTATTAACCCTGCCCTTGTATATATTCCCTATGAGCTTCTTCTCTCCCTTCCTCTCGAAATCTATCCTCTGGAGAACCTGGTTTTCAAGAAATGCGACTCTGCATTCCCTCTTCTCCACGCTAACGATTATCTCTTTATGCATAGATACCTCTCTCACTGCTTTTGAGGGGGATGCAGGTAAAGACAAGGAAGGAGCTTTGCGAGGCCTGCCCTCCGGCCTCCACAAGACCCTATCCAGATTGGCACAATTATTCCAGGACTTCTACCTGGCCTGAATCGGTAAGCCATATCCTTGGCTTGCCCTTGTGCTCGACGATTTTCCCCTTTACTCTGACCTTTTTGCCTTCAAGCGTTGCTTCAGGGGTGCCGCCGAATTTTCCCAGGTCCTCGCTCTTTATTACGACCGAACCGTAGGTTTTGTAATCCGGATTGAGGTTAAGGTAAACATTATTGCTCCTGGGGTCCTTGTATGTCTTTACAATCTTCCCCTCGATTACTTTTTCTTTTCCTATATATTTACTGGCCTTCTCCCATGCAATCACCGTGGGCTCGGGCATCTTGATCTTGGCTTTGGTACCGCAGTGTGGACACGTGACCACGACCGTTTCCTTATCCTGTACCGGTACCCTGTAAAGCTTTCCGCAATTAAAGCACTTGGCATTAATGAATTTATCTTGCCCGACAGCCCCCATTGTCGCTCCGAGGGAGACGAGCACCGTAATAACCAGAATCGCTGAAACTGTCTTCATCCGCATTCTCGTACTAATTTTATTATATCACCGGAATCAAGAAAGTCAACCTGATCACTTTTCACCATTCACTATTCACTGTTGTATGCCGGAGGCCGGACTCCCCTCGTCGCTTTGCTCCTCGGGACAAGCTCCCCTTCGGTTCTCGTCCGGCCTGAGTATAGAGAGCTCTTTTTTTTACTTAACACTGTTCACTGTTTTGTGCCGGAGGCCGGACTCCCCTCGTCGCTTCGCTCCTCGGGA